>CABXIT010000005.1 GCA_902512325.1 uncultured Alphaproteobacteria bacterium
CGATATTACAAAAGCTAACATAAAACCTGATATAATACCTGGTGTTAATAAAGGTAATGTTATTGTTCTAAATGTTGATGGTTTATCTGAATATAAATCTCTTGCTGCTAATTCTAAGTTTGGATCCATAGCTTCAAGTGCCGCTTTGATAGGCATGTATGCAAAAGGAATACAAAAAACTGTGTGTGCGATGATAACATTTATGAGACCAAGATTAATTCCTAAAGATGCAAAAAAAATTAAAGTTGCAACTGCTGTAACAATTTCAGGAACCATTAATGGTAATGTAATTAAACCATTACTCAATTCTCTAGATCTAAACTCTCCTCCTCTAACAATTGCTAAAGCAGAAAATGTTGCAATAATTGTTGCTAGTGGCGCTGCAGAAAACGCAATTATTAAAGAGTTAATTGTAGCTGATTGAATATCATCATTAGAAAATAATTTTGTATACCAACGAAAAGAAAAACCAGTCCATATCATAGCAAACTTACTTGAGTTGAAACTATAACAAACAAGAACAAAGATTGGGATATAGAGAAATCCAAAAAAAATTGCAGTCCAACCACCAAATCCTGGAAAATTCCAAACATGACGGAATTTAGTTTTTTTATCTTTGTGCTTCATACTCTCTATGTCTTCTATTTAATTTGGCATTAAAAATTAAAATTATTATTACTAAAGCTAATAAAAACATTGCCATTGCAGCGCCAAATGGCCAATTACGTGCATAAGAAAATTGAAACTGAATTAGTGAACCTAATAATAGTTTCTTTCCTCCTCCCAATAAATCAGGAGCAATAAATGCTCCAAGACAAGGCACAAAAACTAAGATACTTCCTCCAATTATCCCAGGCATTGAAAGTGGAAAAATAATTTTTCTTATTAATTCAATTCTAGAAGAATATAAATCAGTTGCTGCTTCAAGCAATCTTACATCCATTTTTTCCAATGAAGCATAAATTGGAAGTACCATTAGTGGTAAATAAGAATACACTAAACCAATTAGAATAGCGGTGTTAGTATACATTAAATTCAATGAGCTTTCTTTATCAAGTAATCCAAAAAAATTGAAAGATGACTCAATCACTCCACCTTTACCTAAAATAATAATCCATGCAAATGTTCTAATTAATAAATTAGTCCAGAAAGGAATTGTAACTAAGAAAATTAAAATATTCTTAACCCTATTAGATTGTCTAGAGATATAATAAGCAGCAGGAAAACCAATTAATAAAGATAAAAAAGTCGCTGCTAACGCTAAAACAAATGAACGCGCAATAATTATCATATAAGCAGGGTTAAATTGAATTTCATCAAAAAGATTTGTATCAAATAATATCTGTCGATATCCACTTAGACTAAATTTAAAATGAACTCCTCCATAAACATTTGATTCCATTAGGGATACTGCTGCCATTACCAACAGAGGCCCAATCATAAAAATTCCAATCACAATCCATAAAGGGAGTAGAGATAAAATTCTATTTTGAGTTTTATTTTCTCCTTGAATATTCATTAATCAATTACTTGAGCACTGTTAGAAGGAAAAACAACTTCAACAAAATCACCATTTTTAAAATTTTTAACATCTTCTATTGGTAAGTTTACATTAATGGATTTATTATTTGAATTTAGTAAAATAGAAGCAGCATTTCCTAAATAGGTGAAATGAGAGATTGTACAATTGCTTTTTTCTTTATCAGATTTTTTTATTTTAATTCTTTCTGGACGAATAAAAATAGTAACTGTCTCTCCTTTATTAATATGATTGGGTATAAACATTGATACTTCTTGTCCTGCATCTAATTTACACAAACCATTCTCGCCATTTCTTTCACATATACCTGTAAGAAGATTTGCTTCTCCAATAAAATTAGCAACAAATTTATTATTTGGACTCTCGTAAATTTCTTCAGGTTCACCAATTTGTTGAATTTCTCCTTCATTTATTACTGCAATTCTATCAGACATTGTTAATGCTTCTTCTTGATCATGCGTAACAAAAACAAAAGTAATACCTGTTTCTCTTTGTAATGTTTTAAGCTCATACCTCATTGCTTGTCTTAATTTTAAATCTAAAGCTGATAAAGGTTCATCCAATAGTAAAACTTTAGGTGATGGGGCAAGCGCTCTTGCTAAGGCAACTCTTTGTTGTTGACCACCAGATAATTGATTTGGTTTTCGTTTTCCATAATCCTGCATTTGTACCAATTCTAAAACTTCAAATGTTCTTTTATCAACAAAGTTCTTATCTTTATTTAGTCGACGAAGGCCAAAAGCTACATTTTCAAAAACATCTAAATGGGGAAATAATGCATATTGCTGAAAGACAGTATTCACAGATCTTTTGTTAGGAGGTAAATTTACAATTTCTTCATCAAATAAATTAATTGATCCTTCAGTTATATCTTCAAAGCCGGCTATTAGACGTAAAAGAGTGGTTTTACCACATCCTGATGGTCCAAGAAGAGTGAAAAACTCATTATCAAAAATTGTTAAATTTGCATTTTTTAGAGCACGAGTTTCTGCATTAGCTGTTTTGTAAATCTTAGTTACATTTTTTACATTAATA
Source organism: uncultured Alphaproteobacteria bacterium (assembly GCA_902512325.1). GTDB lineage: Bacteria > Pseudomonadota > Alphaproteobacteria > HIMB59 > CACPNW01. Next base: position 2,576 of record CABXIT010000005.1, read on the forward strand.
GCATTAACTTTATTATTATTTTCCATGAATTCTAATTATAAATTTATTGAATAATAAAACATAAACACAAAGAATTAATTTTTTAAACAAAAAAATTATTAATAAGGAAAAATTTTGTTAATTAGAAGATAAATTAGTTATTTCTCTCCTAAAAGGAAGAGCATCACCAATATTCTTTGTATCTAGTTGACGTGCATATCTATGACCTGCATATGTTGCCCATGCTATTGGGCCAGGGGCATTAGCATCACCAATTAATTTTACTGTTTGTAATCCAAAATCTTGCCATTCATTTTTTTTTTCTTTTAACTCTTCATATAATTGATCATTAGGTTTTCTTGAGGCTACTATTACAACTGATTCAGCTTCCAACCTTTCTTCCTTTTGAGAATAAATACAGTTTGTTGTAACACCAGAGGAATCAATTCTGATCACGCCTTTGTTGAGTTCAAGTGTAGCACCCATCTCAATTAATCTTTTTTGTATTTCTCCCTGTTCTAATGTATTTTTAGACCACTCAGAAACAAAGGCGCATGGTGTCACAAGAGTAACCTCACACCCCTGTTGAATTAATAATTCTGCAATAACTCCTCCCATATAATAATGATCATCATCATAAAGAATTACCTTGCCATTAGGTAATTTACCTTCCATGATATCATCAGGTGTAAAAATTTTAATGTTTGAGTTGTTAGGTATTGGGATAACATGTTGTCTAGACACTCCATCAGCTCTCCATGTAGATCCTGTTGCTATACAAACATTTTCAAAACCAAATTCTAATATCTGGTTAGCATCCAATTCAGATTGTAAATAAGTTTCAACATTAGATTTTTGTGATAATTGATATTCTCTATAATCTGCAACTCTACCCCATGCTGACAGGCCAGGTAGCTTTCTCTCTTTTGTTACTCTTCCACCAATTACATCTAAACTTTCTGTAAGTGTAACTTCATAACCTCTGTTAGAACAGGCAAGTGCTGCCTCTAATCCTGCAGGACCTGATCCGACAATTAAAACTTTTGATGATGGACCTTTTGGTTCAATTTTTTCAGGATGCCAACCTTTTCGCCACTCTTCCATGAAGGTAGGGTTTTGAGTACAACGACTTATAGACATTGTCATATCACCTGTTATGCATATATTACAACCAATACACTCACGAATATCTTGAATCCTTCCCTCTTCAATTTTTTTTGGAAGAAAAGGATCAGCTATTGATGGACGTGCACATCCGATCAAATCTAATGTTCCTGAATTTATTTGTTTAACCATTACATCTGGACTTGTAAAACGGCCAACACCAACAATTGGTTTTGATGTTAGTTTTCTTATTCCTGTTACAAGATCAAATTGTGCAGCCTCCTCTTTAAATCTCGATGGGCCAGAACAATCTTCCCAAGCACCATGAGCTAAATCCCATAAATCAGGTAAATCTTGATTCATTTCAATAAAATCTCTTACTTCTGAATTTGCAAAGCCTAGATCACCAATCATTTCATCTAATGATAAGCGAAGGGTAATTCCCATTGATTCACCAACTTCGTTTCGAACTTCTTCGACAACTTCTTTTACAAATCGTGCTCTATTTTCTAAACTACCGCCATACTCATCTGTTCTTTGATTAGTTGCAGTTGATAAAAAGTGTTGAAAAATTCCAAAACCATGAGCGCCATATAAACAAATTAAATTAAAACCTGCAGTTTTCGATCTCTTTGCAGCATTCACAAACCATCGTCTAAGATTTTTTATATCCTCTTTATCAAGTGATCTTGCGCTAACAGGATCATTAGCAAATGTTCTTATTGGCATGCCTGTAACGGCAAGCGGTACCTCTTTGGTATATAAATTTGGCCCATTAATACCTGAATAAGCTAATTGAATTCCGGCAAGAGCTCCATATTCTTTCATTCTATTTGCCATTTTTGCAATCATAGGAATATCTGTATCATCCCATAAACGTAATTCTATAAAAGGTGTAATTTCAGAAGTATGATGTATTTCACATTGCTCTGTAAAAATTACTCCCCATCCTCCTTGACTCTTAATACCTCTCATTTCAGCTGCTGCTGATGGATCTCTATATCCGCCTCCATTACAATGAGGGACTTGATAAAATCTGTTTTTGGATTTTACTGGGCCAATAGTAACCGGTTCAAATAAAACATTGTATCGATCATCTCTACCCACATAATCCATTCTATGTTTTATACTTAATCCATTTAGTCTTGAGAGAAGTATACTTATTAAAAGAATGCAAAGATAAATCTTTACCGTACCCTGATTGTTTTACACCACCAAATGGTGTTACTGTATTAAGAGCATCAACAGTATTTATTGAAACAGTTCCTGCGTGAAGATTATCAGATACCCTTAGTGCCCTAGATAAATCATCAGTCCAAACAGAAGCGGCTAGTCCATACTCACTCTCATTAGCAATTTTCAAAGCTTGTTCTTCTGTTTCAAAAGGAATTACAGAAAGTACGGGTCCAAAAATTTCTTCTTTTGCTATTGTATCAGCAGGATTAACATTGTTAAAAATTGTTGGTTGAATAAAACATCCTTTACTATCAATGAAGACTCTGTTTCCTCCTGTTACCAAATCAGCTCTTTCTTTTCCTTCTTCTATATAAGATACAATTCTATTTGTTTGTTCTTCATTAACGATGGCTCCCATTTTTGATTGAGGATCCAAAGGATTACCAGGCTGTGTCTCTTTCGCTTTTTCAATTAATCGTATAACAAATTCTTTTTGAATACTCTTCTCAACTAATAGACGAGAGTTTGCAGAACAAACCTCTCCTTGATTAAAAAAAATTCCAAAAGCTGACATATTGACTGCTGACTCTAAATCATTACAATCTGCAAAAATTAGGTTCGGACTTTTACCACCTGTTTCTAACCAAACTTGTTTCATATTTGACTGACCTGCATATTGTTGAAATAATTTTCCAACTGGTGTCGATCCTGTAAAGGCTATACAATCTACGTCAGGATGTAAGCCAAGAGCTTTACCCGCAACTTCACCAAAGCCTGGGACAACATTAAAAACTCCTTCAGGAATTCCTGCCTCGATTGCTAATTCTGCTAAACGCAATGAAGATAGTGGTGATTGTTCTGCAGGTTTCAAAACAAGAGAATTACCAGCAGCAAGTGCGGCAGATGCTTTCCATGTTGCCATATCAAGGGGAAAATTCCAAGGAACTACTGCACCAATAACGCCAAGTGGTTCTCTTGTTACCATTGCTAAATCTCCAGGTCCTGTTGGTGCAATTTCATCATACATTTTGTCGATTGCTTCAGCATGCCATTGAAAAAACATAGCAGAACCAGGAGCATCAATGGTTACGGCATCCAGAACTAATTTGCCCATATCCAAACTATCAAGAAGAGCAAGCTCTTCAAGATTTAATCGTATTAATTCTGCAAGCTTTAATAAAATAGCTTTTCTTTCAGCAGGTGGCATTTTTGACCAATAACCTTTTTCATATGATGTTCTTGCAGCTTTGACTGCTGCATCAATATCTTTTTCATTACATTCAGCTACTGAGGTAATAATTTCTTCAGTCGCAGGATTGATTGAGTCAAAAGTTTTTTTTGAAATAGAATCTACAAATTTTCCATTAATAAATGCTTTGTTTCGAAAAGTTATTTTATTAGATAATTTTTTCCATTCATCAAAAGTTAGTTCACTCATAATATTTTTTCCTATTTATCTCCAGGTACACCATATGATGGTGATTTCGTTGGATCAAGTGCCCTTTGAAGATAATCATTTACTTGAGGTTTGTATATTTTCCATAAACTAGATAATTCTTTAATAGGACAATCATCAGACCAATCGCATCGTAAATCAACAATTGGCCATGATACTTTGTCACTAATTTTCATTCCCGAAGAATGAATTGGTCCAGCCTCTCCACCAGCATCCAAGCCACCTTGTAAAGCAGCAATTAGTCTGTCACCTAGATGACCTTGAGTTTTTTCAAATTTTTCTACAACTGCTTTTGTTACTTCTTTATTTGCAAGCAAATTACCTGCAGATAAAACATTAATTCCAAATGCATCTGAAAATACCCCTAGTGAATTGCTTCCAGAGTGGATTGCTAATTGTCCTTTTCCATCAATTATAAGTATTTGTCTAAATTCTAAATTGTTTTTTTCTTTTTTTATTTTAGTTATTACTTCTTTTGCTGATAAACCATCTTCTAATAAATCTAGCGCATAACTTCCTAGCGATGGATCAGTAATATTTTGACTAGAAACTGCCCCAACTCTAGATCTAGTATAAGAGCATCTAGCGGCAACAGCTGGAGATGAAGAAGTCACAGCCGTTCCAAACATACCTGTCTCTTCACATCTTGCTACTATTGAAAATGTCATTTTGGAATAACTGCAGTTGCATCAATTTCTACTAACCATTCAGGACGAGCAAGAGCATTTACTACTAAACCTGTAGAAACTGGATGAATGTTTTTTGTATACTTACCTATAGTTCTATATACCGACTCCCTGTTTTTGATATCAGTAATATAAACGACAAGTTTTACTAAATGCTTCATTTCACCACCAGCTTCTTCAATTAACTGAGAAATATTTTGCATTACTTTATGGGTTTGGTCTTCTGGATCCATACTTTGAATATTTACTCCGTCATCTAGGTTTTGTGGACATTGACCACGCATCCAAATAATTTTACCACCATCTGTTACTATGGCTTGACATAAATCATTATCAAGATCCTGCTCTGGATAAGTATCTTTAGTATTAAATTTTCTAATTCTTAAATGATCCATTATTTATCTTACACTACTTTTTTAATTTTTAGCAATATGTTCCGCTAAATATTTTGCATCTTTCCATACACCCCAAATAAAAGATGACCCCCTCATTGATAGCCAAGGTAATCCAAGAAAATATAATCCTTTTTCCTCACTTACACCATTCTTGTGTATTGGTTTTCCAGCCTCATCAAATATATCAAGTTTTATCCAATCAAAGTTATTATTATATCCAGTTGCCCAGATTACATTTTTTATATTTGATACATTGAGATCAAGTTCTAATATTGGATTAATTATACAGTCATGATCTTTTTCAAATTTTCTAGCCTCTGGCTCTTCAGGAAAATCCAAATTATTATTTTTAATATATTCATCAGCCTCATCTAGTAAGCTCAAATAATTTTTGTCTCCATTTAAAATATTTTCTTTTAAATCATTTTGAAAAAAAATTTTCTCATTTTTACATTCTTTAGTCATTCCTAAAAGGGTTATACCCATGTTAGCAAATTTTCTAAAATCAATTGTTTTACCTCCATCATAACCGCTTACTGCAATAGTAACATGTTGTGTTCCAGGGCTTGGTGTTTTTACTTCCCACTTTCCAAGTACACCTAACCACCAAACATTGTCACGACCTCTATATCTTCTTGGCGGTCTATCATGTGGGCCTATTGAAAAAAAAACTCTCCTATTTGATCGTCTTAATTCTTCAGCTATTTGAGAGCCTGATGAACCAGAGCCAATTACCAGTATGGCCCCATCTGAAAATTGTTCTGGATTTTTATAAGTTTGAGAATGCATTTGATTAACTAGATAGTCATCAGGTATGATTTTGGGTATTAAGGGGTCCTGAAAAGATCCCGTAGCAACAATAATATTATCAGTCTCATACAAACCTTCAGATGTTGTTACTAAATATTTATGACTGGAGGATTGTTTCTCAACTTTTTTAACATTAACATTAAGATGAATAGGGGCTTTAATTTTTTTTGCAAATTCTTCAAAATATTCCACTACACGTTTTTTTGAAACAAATGAGTTTGGATCTGCATCAGAAAACTCTAATGTGGGAAATCGGTCATGCCATGCAGGTCCGTTTGCAACAAGTGAATCCCATCGTCTACTTCTCCAACTCTCAACAATCCTATCTCTTTCAAAGATAATATGTTCAATATTATTATTATTTAAGTGTTCACTTGCCGCCAATCCAGCCTGACCTCCACCAATAATAATAGTGTTTATGAATTTGATCATATATTTATTAAATTTTAGAATTTATCCTAAATTAATATTTGAAAAAAACACTGGTTTTCTTATGTTATTTAGAAAATAATAACTTTTATCTTAAATAGAATTATTATGTAATAAATTATCATAGGAGGATTTATGAATAATAAACGGACTTGGGTGATTGCGGCAGTAGTCTTAATTGTAATTCTTTATTTTGTTTTTTCTTAACACTATTTTTTAGACCTCTCTTAATTTATAAGAGAGGTCTAAATATCTTTAACAATCAAACTTCTAAAAGCTCTTTTTCTCTATCTAAAAATTTATATTCAATTTTAATTGTTTCAAACATTTCATTGACTTTATCAAATACATCTTGAGGATTAAAATTAGCACAAGAATAGACATCTAGCTGCATTAAACCAGGACTTGTTTCATCCCAAATATGCAGCGCTATATGGCTCGTTTCAATTATAGCCACAGAAGTCATACCTTTATTACCTTTTTCACTTACATAAGTTGTGTAAGGTCCTGCTAATAATTTCATATCTATTTTTTTAATAAGTAATCTGATCCAATCAGATATTTTATTTAAATCCTCTTCTTTAGGGCATCTGCCTATATCGGCACGAACTATTAAGTGTTTATGTTGTTGAGTCATATTAACCTCCTTTAAAAGAGGTATTCTTCTCAGGGAATACCATTACCTGGACATTCATTTACAGAGAATAACTATCTGAATAATCAAAAATATATTAATTCAAATTAAATTTCAACTTGCTTTTAAAATTAAAAATCAAAATAGAGTGTAAATATTTATAAAAAGTTTAAAATTATCATAAATGAAAACATTATTAATAGGTATTTTTCTAGTTTGTCTTAATACTTTAACCGGGTCTACATTTGATGCAATTACAAAATATTCAGGCATTAACAATTACATGTGGTATCATTACTATTCAATCGGAGGTTCTGTAGCCACTTGTTGTTTTGTCATTTTTTTATTATCTCAAGGAAGTTTGAAAAAGCATATTGTATTAGAAAAAAAAGAATATTATTTTTTACCTGTATTTAGGGGATTGTATTTTATTTCTGTATTAATAATAATTTTTTACGCACTACAAAATATACCAATAAATATTTTTACCATGCTATTAATGACATCTCCCTTCTTTCTTTTAATCTTTGCAAAATTTATTTTAAAAGAAAAACTCAACTTTGTTAGTTGGATTGCTATTGTTATTGGATTTTGTGGTGTTTTAATAGTTTTACAACCAAATTCCTCAAATATAAATATTTATATATTATTAGTTATATTTGTGGCTATATCAAATGCACTTAACTTTACTTTAGTTAGCAAATATTCATACATAGCCTCAACTTACGGTTTTACTTTTTATCAATACATTCCTTTAACTCTTTTTTCATACATATTTTTTTTCAATGACCCTATGCTCCCCTCTAAAAAGGAATTTTTAATATTTGCTAGTTCTGGAATTATTGTAATGATTTCTATGTGGGCCTTTAATGCAGCATATCATATTGCAGGTAGATATAGCAGCATTATTAGTCCATTTTTCTTTACTCAAATTATATGGGGCAGTTTATACGGAGTAATTTTCTTTTCTGAAAAAATAAATACATTATCATTAGCGGGAATTATAGTAATAGTTGTTTCTGGTACCATCGCAATTTATAACAAAAACAAATAAATTTAGATTAAATATATAAAAATAAGCCTTAGACTATATTTGAAATAACTTATTTTTTATTTATTCTATTTTTTAATTGATTCTTGAAGTGAGGGAGAAGAGTTATTTTCACTTTGTTGTGTTTCTTTCTTTATTGGTTGAATTTTTTCAGAAATTTTTATATCTCCACTTACCTTGCCACCAAGTTTGATTTGCATACTTTGGTACTCAATAGTTCCTGTTGCATTACCTTCTGCTTGAATTGTTAAAGTGCCAGAAGCTTTAAGATCTCCATCAAAAGCGCCCCAAATATCAGCATTATGAGTTTCAATATTTCCTTTGCATTTACCGGTTAAGCCAATCACAACATTGTCTGTCTTCATAGTTACATCAGCTTCACCATCAATTTGTACTTCATCTGCTTTTTTAATTTCACCAGTAATTGAGACTCCATTTCCAATCACAACCTTAGCTTCACCTTTAGCAGGTCTAAATACATCGTTCATACTTTTTTCTTCAATAAAGTTATTATCTTTTTTCTTATCAAACATTGTGACCCTCCGTTATGTTTTATTATGCAGGTCATTTTCTGCAGAAGTTTTGATTAAGTAGGTTACTACAACTACTGTTAATATCATTATAAATTATCCAATACCCCTTACTTGTCAATATATTATTAAAGGGAAATAGTATATTGTGATAAAAAATATAATAATCGTTAATTTAACTACGTTTTTATGACGCTTTAAAAAACAAATTTTCTATAATACACTCATAGACTCAATCTAAAAAACGTATTAATACTAAGAAAAATAAACTGGGAGTATGGCGGAACTGGTAGACGCGCCGGATTCAAAATCCGGTCACTTCGGTGGTGTGGGTTCGATTCCCTCTACTCCTACCAAATTAATGAAACTATTAAGATATCTATATAACTGGACACTAAGTAAGGCTGAACACAAATACTCTTCATGGATTTTGTGTATTGTCTCTTTTACCGAAAGTTCATTTTTTCCAATTCCACCTGATATTTTAATGATTCCAATGATTATTGCTAAAAGAACTAAAGCATGGACATATGCATTTATATGTACATTTGCTTCAGTAATTGGTGGGGCTATAGGTTATGCGATAGGATATTTTTTTTACAATAGTATTGGTATATTAATTATTGAAACTTATCATTTAACAAATTCTTTTAATACTTTTGAAAACTACTACAAAGAATATGGGATACTAATTATTTTAGGAGCAGGCTTCACTCCCTTCCCCTTTAAATTTATTACAATAGCAAGTGGTGTATTCGGTCTAAACATATTTCTATTTCTATTTACTGCATTTATTGCAAGAGGATTAAGGTTTTATTTATTGGCAGGATTACTTTTTATTTTTGGAGAAAAAATCAAGTTTTTTATTAATAAGTATTTTAATTTCTTAGCAATTTTATTTTTTATTCTTCTTACGGGAAGTGTGTTACTAATTAAATTATTTTAATGTTAAAAAAATATTGGTTTTATTTATTAAGTTTATTGAGCATAACAGCTCTGGGATCGGCATTAATTGCTGAGTATTATTTTTATATTGAGCCATGTAAAATGTGCCTTAAACAAAGAGAGCCTTATTATGCTTTAATTGGGTTATTTATAATTTTTTTTATTTTTCGCTGGCAATCAAAAATTTGGTTTTTTATAGGTGTGCAAATTATCATTATTTATGGGTTATTTTATTCAATCTGGCATGTTGGTATAGAGAATAAAATACTACCTGGTCCATCTGGTTGTTCAGGAGGATTAGATATAACAAATAATGCCAATAATCTTAAAGAGCAAATCCTGTCTAAAGCAGTTATAAATTGTGAGGATATTGTCTGGATTATTTTTGGTCTTTCAGCTGCAACAATAAATAGTTTATTATTATTTTTGATTTTTTTAATAAATACAATATATATCTGGAATAACCATGGCTTTAAAAAAGAAAAAAACTAAAAAAAAATCTTTAAAAAAAAAGAAAACTATTAAACAGAGTGCAGCTTCAACAGATAAGTCCATTTTAGATCAAATAATAAGAGTTGATCATGCTGGTGAATTTGGAGCGACACGAATTTATGATGGTCAAATAGCTATTTTTGGGAGAAATTCTAAAATAGGAAAAACAATCCAACATATGGCAGATCAGGAACAAGAGCATATAGAAAAGTTTAATGAACTTTTAATTGAAAAGCGTGTTCGCCCTACCGCCTTACTACCTTTGTGGAATGTGGCTGGCTTTGCTTTAGGAGCAGGAACTGCTCTGATGGGAGAAAAAGCTGCAATGGCCTGCACTGTTGCTGTTGAAAAAGTAATTGGTGAACATTACAGAGAGCAACAAGGGCTGTTAGAAGATGATGAAAAAGAACTTAGGAAAACTATCGCAAAATTTGAAAAAGATGAGTTAGAGCATCATGACATAGGACTAGAACATGGTGCAGAAAAAGCACATGGCTATAAAGTCATAACAAAAGTAATTGAGTTTGGTTGTAAGACTGCAATTGCTATTTCAAAAAAAATCTAATTCTCTAATTCTGTATCCCAATACAAATAATCTCTCCAACTATCATGTAAATAATTTGGAGGAAAATTACGTCCATTATTTTGAAGTTGTATGGAGTTAGGTTGATTTGGTTTTTGTAATATTTTCATTTCCGTGTTTTGTAACAATTTACGACCTTTTTTTAAATTACAAGTTGTGCAAGCTGATACAACATTTTGCCAAGTTGTTTTACCATGTAAACAGCGCGGCACTAAATGATCGAAAGTAAGATCATTAGCAGGAAATTTTTTAGCACAATATTGGCAGGTAAAATTATCACGAAGGAAAACATTAAACCTTGTAAAGGCAGGTTTACGCTGAGGCATTACATAATCTTTAAGTGCTATGACACTAGGTAATTTAAAAGATATTGTAGGAGAGCTTACAAATTGTTCGTAACGCTCAATTACAGAAACGCGATTTAAAAAAACAGATTTAACAGAATCTTGCCATGAGCACAGAGAGAGAGGATAATATGAAAGTGGTCGGAAATCCGCATTCAGAACTAGTGCTGGATTTCCAAGTGCACTCATTTTTATTTACTTGCCCAAGTCATATTATTACAATGTGATTATAATATTAAGATTCGATGACATCATAGTATTTTTTTTATAAAATTTTGTAATAAAATTATTGCCTCTGGGGAAATATTATGTCCATCTAACGGAAGGATGTGTGATTCAAAATTACATTTATTAACACTTAAGTAATCTGTTGAGTTGTAAAAACTTTTAATTGGAATAACTTCATCTCTTTCTCCGTGAGAAATAAAAATTGGTGTTTTTTGTAAAACAGAATTATTAATTGAATCTTCTTTCATTATTCTACCTGACAGTATTACTAATCCTGCTAGTTTTTCCTTAAGAAAATTACCGACTTCAAATGTCATTATTCCACCTTGTGAAAAACCCATCAATATACAATCTGATAAATTTAAATTAAGTGAAGAGCAGTAATGTTGTATTGTAGCTACAATCCTCATGATAACATTATTTATTTCTTTTTTTATAAGTTGAAATTCTTTAGGACCTGCTTCTGCAATATAGATTCCATTTGGATATAAATCAAACCATTGATAGCCCATAAAATTACCTGTTATGAATTCTGGTGCATTTAGAGCTACATATTGCACTCCCCACTCATCTTTATCGATAGGATTTACAAGATGCATAAAATTTGCTGCATTGTCACCGTACCCGTGAAGCATAAAAATTAATTTTTTAGGTTTATCATGCTTAGAAATTGATGGTCCATTAAGTATTTCTGACATATCCTAATATATGCGACAATTCATGGTTCTTTCAAGAGGGAATTTGCACTATATGGTTAATATGGATGTACTACAAATTATATTAGTAATTTTTATGGTAGGAACTCTTGGGGCAGTAATTATAGGAATTATCGCCATGGCTGTTAATGGTAAACTAAATAAAAATATAGTAACAAACTGATACGGCTTCGTGTATTATTTCAAGCAATTGCAGTCCTTGTTTTTGTAATTATTATTTGGTTTTCAAGGAATTAGGACAAATTACCTACTAGAAAAAAATTTATTTTTTAGTATAAGACATTTGAGGTTGTTATGGGAATTCATTTTAATCATAAATCAAAAGCGGGTGACCGTAAAATGCAAAAAGAATTAAAGCTTAAAATGAAAGCTGAAGAGCGAAAAAAAAAGCGTGAGGAGTTAGAACGTCTCAAGCAAGAAGAAGAAATGCGAAAACTAGAAGAACTTACTAAGCCTGATAAACCTTCTACTGAATAAAATTTTTTTACGTCGATTCTGCAGGATGATTTTTTCTTATGAATTTTTTCAATAATTCTAAAGATTTGCCTGCCTCTTCAAGTAATATCATATGACCGCAGTTTTGAATTATTTCGACTTCTGAGTCTTCAATATTATCTGCTAATTTTTTACCTTCTTTTATAGGGCACATCCTATCTCGATCCCCAAGAATATTTATAGTAGGACATTTAATTTTTTTTGCAGCTTCAAAACCATTTTTATAATTATCACATGCTCTAAAATCAACACCAAGGGCATTTTTCACTGAACCATTAATTACGATTGATCCACCTAAATTCATATGATGAAGACCAGGAACTGGGTGACCACCAAAATGTCCGGCAGGACCATGAGCCCAATCCATCATAAGATCTACGGCCTTTGGATCTCCTTTTTCTGCTAAATCTAAAAGCTCAGGATTCATAGGTATTGCTCCAGCTCCTCCCATTAAACCAATAGATTTTATTTTATCTGGAAACTGTGAAGCACATTCCAGGGCAACTAAACAACCTTGCGAATGACCAACTAGTGAAGCTTCTTTCATATCAACTGAGTGTATTACATCTGCAATCCATTTGCCTTGTTCTTCAATAGATTCTATTGCAGGACCTTCGGAATAACCATGTCCTGGAAGATCAATTGCTAAAACGCTATAACCATGAAACGCAAAATATCTAGTTTGTAAAACCCATGTTATATGACTTAAGCCACTACCATGAATAAAAACAATAAGAGGGTTTTTTTTATCAAATGGCCTTCCTCCAGTAGATGCAAAAACCTCTTTGTTATTTACTTTGAACTTCATTATTTATTAGCCACTAATTTAGGTTTTTTAGCAGCTCTAAAGCCATCCTCAAAATCATTTATAATATCTTCAATATCCTCAATACCAACTGAAAGTCTAATCATGTCATGAGACATATTTGCTAATTTTAAAGTAGCTTCATCCATTTGAGAATGAGTTGCTGAAGCAGGATGAATTACAAGTGTTCTTGTGTCTCCAACATTTGCTAAATGAGAGGCTAATTTTACATTATCAATGAATGCAGCACCTGCTTCTTTTCCACCTTTAATACCAAAAGCAATCATTGAGCCTGTACCTTTAGGTAGAAGTTTCTTCGCAAGATCATAATCAGGATTATCTTTTAAGCTTGCATGTGAAACCCAGGCAACACTTTCATGGTTACTTAAATATTCAACCATCTTTAATGCATTTGAACAATGTTTTTCCATTCTTACTGATAAAGTTTCAATACCTTGTAAAACATTCCATGCATTTTGAGGACTTAAACATGGGCCCATATCTCTCATTCCTTCAGCTCTGGCTTTCATAGTAAAAGCTACTGGACCAAATTCTTCAGCAAAAGATAAACCATGATAACCTTCATAAGGCTCCGTCATCGTTGGAAATTTATCAGTTTTGAGAAAATCAAATTTTCCCCCTTCTACTAAAATTCCTGCCATTGAAGATCCATGACCGGCCATCCATTTAGTTAAAGAATGAACAACAAAATCTGCACCATGTTCCAGTGGTTTAAATAAATATGGTGTTTGATATGTACTATCAATTACAACAGGTATACCGGCATCATGAGCCATTTTAGATATTTCTGGTAAATTCATTAGTTCGTTACCTGGGTTACCAACTAATTCTCCATAAATACATTTAGTGTTTTCTTGTATAGCTTTTTTGAAACCTTCCGTATCTCTAGGTTTAACAAAAGTTGCTTTGATTCCAAATTTTGGAAGAGTTAAGCGAAATAGATTTACTGTACCTCCATATAATTGAGAAGACACTACTACATGGTCTCCCGCATTACATAATGTCATAATAGTTAAAAAAATTGCACTCATACCTGAGGCTGTTGCTAAAGCTGCTGTTCCACCTTCTAATGCTGCAACTCGTTCTTCTAAAACTTGAACAGTTGGATTCGAAATTCTACTATATATATGACCGCCACGCTCTAAATTAAATAAAGCTGCAGCATGATCAACATCATCAAACATATATGATGTAGTTTGATATATCGGTACTTGTCTTGAGCCTGCATTTTTACTAGGCATGTACCCAGCATGCAAACTTAACGTATCAAATTTATAAGTTTTTGGATCCATATTAAATCTCCTTTGCTTTATTTCTTAGTTCAAATTTTTGTATTTTGCCTGTTGAAGTTTTTGGCAACTCACCAAATACTATATTCTTTGGTCTTTTAAATCCAGCCATATTTTCTTTACAGAACTGAATAATTTCTTCTTCAGTAGCATTTTTTCCAGGTACTAACTCAACAAATGCACATGGAGTTTCTCCCCATTTTTCATCAGGTTTTGCCACAACTGCGACAAGTGATACAGAAGGATGTTTTGCAACAACATTCTCTACTTCTACAGAGGAAATATTTTCACCTCCAGAAATAATGATATCTTTAGAGCGGTCTTTAATTTGAATGTATCCATCTGGATAAACAACAGCCAAATCTCCTGAATGAAACCAGCCATTTCTCATTGATATTTCAGTTGCTTCTTTGTTTTTATAATAGCCTTTCATTACCACATTTCCACGCATTAGGATTTCTCCCATTGTTTTTCCATCTTTTGGAACGGGGGTATATGTTTCTGGATCAGCAACCATCGCTTCTTCAAGATTTGGATAGCGTACTCCTTGTCTTGCATTCAACTCTGCTTTTTCACTATTTGAACGATCATTCCATTCTTCATTCCATGCACATTGCAAAACATGTCCATATGTTTCTGTGAGTCCATACACGTGCATAACTTCAAATCCTAAGTTATCCATTTTCTCTAAAATAGCACTTGTTGGGGGTGCTCCCGCTGTAAGAACATAAATTTTATGATTGATTTCTTTTTTGTCTTTTTCTTCAGCGTTAGCAATTAAATTTAATACAATTGGTGCACCGCCAAAATGTGTTACTTTGTGTTTATCGATAAGATTGTAAATATCCTTAGCAATAATATATCGACAACAAATTACTTTGGCGTGAATTAATGCAGCAGTCCACGGATACCCCCATCCATTACAGTGAAACATTGGTACAGTTGCAAGAAAAGTAATTTTATTTGTCATGTTCCAAGCAGTGACACTACCTGTTGACATTAAATAAGATCCACGATGATGATAAACAACACCTTTTGGTTTGCCTGTTGTCCCCGATGTATAACTTAGAGAGATTGCTTGCCATTCATCTTCTGGCAAAGACCAATTAAAATCATCTTTACCTAACTCAAGAAATTCTTCATATGTCCAATCTCCTATTTTTTCACCTTCTTCTTCTTTAAAGATTGCTTGATCATCATGGATATCAATAATTGGTATTTTTTTACCATAAATGCTCAAGGCTTTTTTAATAGTTGGAGAAAATTGTGTATCAGTAATTAATAGCTTCGCATCACTATGCTCTAAAATATAAGCAATTGTTTCTGCGTCTAGCCGTGTATTAATTGTATTAACTACTCCGCCTATCATTGGAACAGAATAATGGGCTTCTAACAATTCTGGAGTATTTGCTGCAATAATAGAAACGGTACTACCAAGGCCAATACCCTGCTTTTTCAAGGCACTTGCAAATTTAGTACAACGATTATATGTTTGAAACCATGTGTAACTTCTATTTCCGTAAACTACTGATTCATAATTTGGATAAATATCTTTAGCGCGAGTAATAAAACTCAATGGAGATAAAGGGGTATAATTTGCTTTATTTTTATTAAGATCTGTCGAAAATTGATTCATGAATTTGTTTATAGCATTAAAAAAAATAATTAAAATCCTTAGTCAAGTGGATTAATTAATTAAACAAAGGTTTCCCCGTATCAAGCGTGTGTCGGATACGCTCTTGTGTGGGTTTTTGTTTAATTAAATCAATGAAAGTTTCTCTTTCAAGATCATATAAATTTTGCTCTGTTAATATTGTTGATGGCATTGTATTACCACCACTCAACATATACCCTAATTTTTTGCCGACCTCGATACCATGTTCACCAATTACTTTTTTATCCTTTAATTCATCTAATATATCCATCATCTCTGACATTATAGTTGATCCTGGTAAAGAGAATGAAGCGCTTTCTAATATTTGATAATTTTCTCTTTTTGAAAAAATAAGATTATCAGCCTCTTCTATTAAGCGGTCTCTGCTCATAACCATTATATCTTGCTCTCCTAAAAATTGTTGAGCTTTTGCCTTTATTGGAGAATCGGCAGTAGTTGCATATCCTATCAAATTAAAAACTTTTAATGATAATAGTTTAGGGTCTTTTTTAATCTCATGATGGTTAGACCATCGTCGCAGCATTTCTTTGCATCCACCTCCTGCTGGAATTAGACCCACTAGTGATTCTACTAAACCAAGTACAGAGTTGGAATGTGCTGCTATAAAACTAGTTTGTGAAATGACTTCATATCCACCACCAATAGCTAGTCCCGAAGGACAAGAGACTACAGGAAATTTTGCATGTTGAAGTTGGTAAAGAGATTGTTGAAAGTTATTTAGAAAAAGATCAATATCTTTAAATTGCTTATTCACGGCTTTTTCGTAGAAAAAATTTAAATTGACTCCTGCAGAAAATTGCATTGCATCATTAGCAATGACTATCCCATCATACCTATCACTACATAAATCATGAGCTTTAATTAAACAATCATTAGTGAATCCATCAAGTACATTTGCTTTTGTATGAAACTCAACACAAAGAAATCTTGATTTTCCTGATACCTCCCAAATACTTGCTGATAAATTAGTATAGATTGGTTTAGATGATTTTTTAATATCAGATAAAGATATTACCCCATCTGGCCTCTGCATTGGAACATAAGAGTGTTTGGGATGAAAATATTCTAATGAATCATGTGACGTTCTAAATAATGAATTTTCTTGATCTTGAATTTTTTTGATAAAAGATGGAATTGCTTCATCTTGATTTAACATTGAAATAAAATTCCCTATTCCAATTTCATTAAGTATTTCAAAAGGACCCTTCGACCAGTTAAATCCACATTTCATCGCGTCATCAATATCATTGAAATTTTCAGTGACATCGGGAATTAAGCTTGATGCATATAAAATTGTTTTTTTCATAATAGACCATGCATATTGTCCATATACATCTTTTCGATTTAAAACCTGCATGACATCCATAACATCAGGGAGTTGCAAATCTACTTTTTTTGACTCATGATAAGTATTACTATTATAATTCAGTGACTCTAAAACTTTTTTATCTGAGGATTTATTCATCCGGAAAAAACCACCTTTACCTTTTCTTCCCGTATAGCCATCGGCAATGAGCTGCTTTATAATTGGTAGTTCTTTTCCTACTTTATGAAAAGGATCATTAGATGGTAATTCTTTGATAAAACTTTTTAAAACATCTGCCATTAAATCAATACCAATTAAGTCATATAATCCAAATATTCCTGTTTTAGGAATACCAAGAGGTCTTCCAAAAACAGCATCAGCTTCTTCAACGCTGAGCCCAAGATTAAAAGCTTCGGTCATTGCAACTTGCATTGCATAAACACCTACGCGGTTACCTAAAAATCCTGGTGAGTCGTTACAAACAACGACTGTCTTTCCTAAAATCTTATCGCCAAATGTAACGAGATTATTTATTTTTTCTTTATTATTTTGCGGTCCAATGACTAATTCAAGTAATCTCATATAACGAACCGGATTAAAAAAATGTGTAATACAAAAAACTTCTTTCATTTCCTTCGACATTCCTTCTGTCAATACCTTAAGAGGAATAGAAGAGGTATTTGATGAGACGAGAGCACCAGGTTTTCGTAAAGAATCAATCTGTGAATAGAGGGTTTTTTTTATGTCTATCCTTTCAACAACTGCCTCAACAACCCAATCAGCATCTTTTAAAGTTTCCATATCATTTTCAATACTTCCAGGAATAATATGATTAAAATTATCTTCTTCCATTAACAAGGGGGGTCTTGATTTTTTGATTCTTTCACATGCATTGGTGGCAATCTCTATGGTTAAATCAAGTAAATGAACTTGCAAACCTGCATTTGCTACCTGTGCGGCAATCCCGCTTCCCATAGTTCCTGATCCAATAACTACAACTTTTGAAATTTTCATTTTTTAAGAGTTTATATAGATAATTTAGTAAATCTCACTAAAAGAAATACAAAAAAATAAGGTATTTGAGTGGAAAATATTGTAAATAGCTTTATAGCCCACGCGATGAAAAAAAACCCATCAAGAAATGTGCATTTGAAAAAAGGCCCTTCAAAACTGCTTGAAATTATTAATAGTTCAATTGTTGTAGATCAAAGAATGTACAAAGAGGATATTGAGGGCTCAATAGCTCATGCTAAAATGCTGGGTAAACAAAAAATTATTACCAAAAAAGAAGAAGCAAAAATTGTCAATGGCTTAAAAATAATTTTAAACAATATAAATAAAAGAAAAGTAAGATTCAAAAAAGAGCTTGAGGATATTCATATGAATATCGAGTCAATGCTCTTTCAACAAATAGGTGCAACAGCTGGAAAATTACATACAGCTCGATCAAGAAATGATCAGGTTGTTACAGATTTTAAAATGTGGATAAAAAATAATAGTGTTAGCTTAGATAAGCATCTAAAAAAATTGCAAAAGTGTTTAATTAATATCGCAAAAAAACACACCCTTACAATAATGCCTGGATATACACATTTACAGGTAGCTCAACCAATTTCCCTAGCACATTATTGTCTTGCATATGTTGAGATGATTGGTCGAGATAGATTGAGATTAAAGAATTGTATTGATATATTAAATGAAAATCCTCTTGGAGCCGGAGCTTTGGCAGGAACATCATTTCCTATCGATAGAAATTATACTTCGAAGTTATTGAATTTTAATAAACCCACAGTAAATGCACTTGATAGTGTTTCAGACAGAGATTTTGCTGTTGAATTTTTATTTGTTTTATCATTGATTAGCATACACTTGTCTAGAATGGCTGATGAAATTATTCTTTGGGCTAATCAACAATTTAATTTTGTTAAACTGCCAGATGAGTTAGCCACAGGTAGTTCTATTATGCCGCAGAAAAAAAACCCAGATGGTGCTGAATTAGTAAGGGGTAATGCAGGTAATGTTATAGGTAATTTAAATGCTTTGCTAGTTATTCTAAAGGGACTTCCCTTAGCTTACAGCAAGGATTTGCAAGATGATAAAAAAATTATATTTTCTTCGTATGACAATATTTGTTTAGCCTTAGATGTGATGACAGAAATGTGGTCAGGCATTACCTTTAACACTAATGTAATGGCAGAATCTGTACAAAACTCAAATGCTACAGCCACAGATTTTGCAAATTGGTTAGTACAGCATCTAAAGTTTTCTTTTAGAGAGGCATATAAATTAACAGGCAAAATAGTTGCTTATGCCGATAAAAAAAATAAAAAATTACACCAGTTAGAATTAAAAGAATTACAAAAATTTAATAAAAAAATTAATAATGATGCTAAAAAAACTTTTTCAGTTAATGAAAGTGTTAATAATAAAAAAAGTTTTGGAGGAACATCTCCACAAAGTGTTAAACAAACTATAAAATATGCTATAAAAAAATATCTATAATGAAAAATTATTTATTTATTTTGCTAATCTCATTTTTCCTTATTAGTTGTGGTAAGGTTGGCCCATTAAGTCTACCTGAAGATAAATTAAACAAATCTGTAATCAGCTATCCATGCGATGAAGCATGTATGGAAAGATTTGAGGCTGAGAAAGAAAGACAACAGTCAGTTACTATTCAAACAGAATAATATGATTTATTATCACAATAACAAGCCCTTCATTGAGGGTGTATCTATAGAAGAAATTGCAAGGTCTCATGTGACACCTTTTTATATATATTCTCAAAATAAGATTGAAGATACATTTAAAAAATTAAAGAGAACCTTAAATGCAGAAATTTTTTACGCTGTAAAAGCTAACTCAAATCAAGCAATAATAAAATTAATGGCAACATTAGGTGCGGGAGCAGATGTTGTTTCTGTGGGAGAATTAGAGAGAGCTATTGTGGCAGGCGTGAATCCTAAAAAAATTATTTTTGAAGGAATTGGCAAAACTAATAAAGATATAAGTTTTGCAATAAGTAAAAATATACGCCTTATCAATGTTGAGTCTATAGACGAACTTCAAAGAATAAATAGTATTGCATTTGAGCAAAACAAAATAATAGATATTGGAATAAGACTCAATCCTAACATAGATGGACACACAATTGATAAAATTTCTACAGGGAAAAAAACAGATAAGTTTGGCATAGACACAGAAAAATTAGCTGACATTTTTCAAGTTTTAGAAACTACAAAAAATGTAAACCTTATAGGTATTAGTTGTCACGTAGGTAGCCAGCTATTTAATATTAATGTTTTTTCTGAAATTTTTAAAAAAATGAAAAAAAATGCACAACTATTTATTGATAAAGGGCACTCTATAAAGCATGTTGATTTAGGTGGTGGTCTTGGAGTAACTTATCAGCAAAATGAAAAAGTACTAAAATTAGAACTTGTAAAATCAGAAATGGATAAGTGTTTTGAAAATGTAGCGTATCAATTATCTTTTGAGCCAGGTAGATATCTTGTAGCAAATGCAGGAATTTTAGTAACTTCTATAATAACAATAAAAGATAATGGGGGTATAAATTTTTTAATAACAGATGCTGGGATGCATTCTCTCATACGGCCAGCCTTGTATCGAGCTCATCATGATTTAGAAGCAGTCGATAAGAGTAATAATGAATTAATTGCCTATACTGTTGCTGGCCCAATATGTGAAAGCTCAGATATATTTGATAAAGATATTAGTTTACCAAAACAAAAAGTAGGAAATCTATTAATTATAAAAGATACTGGTGCCTATGGAAAGGTTATGGCGTCGAATTATAATTCAAGAGGATTGCCGGCTGAAATACTTGTTAGAAATAATGCTTTTTCTCAAATTCATAAGCCACTAAATTCACAAGAACTTATTAGCCAGGATACTATCCCCGAATGGCTTGATTAATTTAGTATTTGATAAATAATTTTAGCTAAATCATCAATTATCATTCTTGAATTGAAAAAAAATTCATTAATATAAAATGCTACCAAAACAAAAATATTTGTCCCATAATATCTAAAAGCCCAAAATACAAAAAATAAAAAAACCAATAAAAAAATAACTAAAAAGGTGTTTAACAAACTTACTTTTTTTTCTCTAACTACTGTGCTTGGTAAATTCCTAATTTCTTTTGTTGATATTTCTATTTCAGTATTTTTTTCATTAGTTTGAAGTTCTCCTGAAGAGGTCTTAGGTACAGATGATGATAAAAGTTCATCAGCCTGAAGAGGCTCTTGAAACCAGCGATGATTACAATTAGCGCACTCAACCATTCTTCCATCAGGTTTTAAATCCGCAGAATTTACTATATATTTATAATCACAATCTGAACATTGAATGAACATAATGTATATATAGAGTAGAGAGGTTAGTATATAAAACAAAATTTATTGTATGTTATTACTTACTATTCTTTTTTATGGTGCTTTAGCATTATGGACGATCTTAATGGGTATTTTAAGTATCCCTTTCGTTTTTTTTCCTAGTAAATTTATCCGTTTTCCGGCTAAAACATGGATTAAAGGTATTTTTATTTTATTAAAATATATATGTGGTGTAACCCACGAAGTTAGGGGTCATAAAAATTTAACCAAAGAACCACTTATTATTGTTTCAAAACATCAGTCTGCTTTTGAAACTTTTGCACTCTATTATTATTTAGAAAGTAGTTTTTTTATTCACAAAAAACAACTTTTCTACATACCAATTTTTGGCCAATATTTATGGAAGAGCAATATGGTGTCAATTGATAGAGCAGGACAAGCTAAAGCAATGCGAAAAATGATATCTAATGTTAAAAAAAAATTAGATGATGGTTCAACAATTATTATCTTCCCAGAAGGAACAAGAAAAAAACCAGGGGAAAAAGCTGATTATAAAACTGGTTTTATTGGAATATACAACACAACTAAACGAAAACTCCAACCAGTAGCATTAAACTCTGGATTATATTGGAAAAAAGGAATAACGATTATTAAAAAAGGTCATATCGTAATAGAGTTTTTACCCCAAATAGAAATAGAGCTTGATAAAAAAGAAGTTTTAGAAAAAGTTGAATATTCTATTGAGTCAGCAACTAATAAATTGCTGAGTTAGTTCTTTTTTTCTGTTGGGTCAAAACTTCCTGCTTGCCCAATATCTTCAATTTCTTTACGAATTTTTTTAGATTGATTAAATTTTTTTTCTAGAAATTCTAAATCACTGTTTCTGATTGCTTTTTGATATGTTGAAAGATCCTCACTAAATCTACCTAGCATTTCTAGAACCGCATTTTTATTTTTTTGGTACACATCTCTCCACATTATGGGATCACTTCCAGCTAACCTAGTAAAGTCTCTAAAGCCTGCTGCTGAATATTTTATAACTTCATCACGCATATGAGATTCAAGCTCTGTTGCTGTACCAACAACAGAAAAAGCTATCAGTTGAGGAATATGAGAGGTCATTGCAAGTACTCTATCATGTTTTTCAGCGTCCATTATTTCTATAGTCATACCAATTGATTTCCACATTTCGCTAATTGCATCTATAGCTTTATGATCTTGTTGAAATGGAGTAAGTATACAATATCTGTTTTCAAATAATTTACTAAAACCAAATTCTGGTCCACTCTTTTCAAGACCTGCTATGGGATGCGAAGGAACAAAAGAGATATTAGTATTCTTTTTTATTTTATTATAATCACTTATAGTACTCATTTTAGTTGAGCCCACATCTGTTACTAGAGTTGGTTGAGAAATAAAGCTGTCCAATTCAAGAAATATTTTTTCATACATACTAAGAGGGGTACAAATAATAATTAAATCGAATTGAACATTAAAATTAGATAAATTTGTTTCACCTTGAATTAATAGATTTAAATCTTGGCATTTTTTTATTATCTTATCATTAGAGTCTAAACCATAAACATTATTAGCAACATGATTTTCAATCAAAGCTCTTGATATTGAAGAACCAATTAAACCCATGCCAATAATTAAAACTGAATTAAATTTTTTTTTCATTATGATAGATTATTTAGAGAATTAATAGTTGCTTCCATTTCTTCTTTTGTACCTATAGTAATTCTAAGGCAATTTGGCAGTCCATAACTATCTAATTCTCTAACAAAAATTCCACTATTGGCAAGATGAACTGATATTTTTTTTGCCTCTTTCTCAGACATTTCAATAAAAGAGAAATTTCCCTCAGATGAACGAGTTTTAATTTTAATTTTATTAAGCTCAACTTCGAACCAACTTTTAATCTCTTGATTGTTTTTTATTACTTTATTCAAGTATTCTTTATCATCTAATGCAATAATAGCCATTTCCTGTGATAATCTTTGAGTATTGAATGGCCCTTTCACTTTATTTAAAATAGAGGCTACTTTTTCACTTGAGTAGCACCAACCTAATCTTATTCCAGCAAGTCCATATGCTTTAGAGAAAGTTCTTGTTATCACTACGTTTTCAAATTGATCTACTAAAGAAAAACCGTGGTCATAATCTTCTTTAGTAACATATTCTGCATATGCACCATCTAATACCAGTATAATGCTTTTTGGTAATTTATCTAAAAGATCAACTATTTCATTGCGTGTTAAATATGTTCCGGTAGGATTATTTGGATTAGCCAAATAAATTATTTTTGTCGAAGGAGTTATTTGATCTAAAATTGACGTAACTGTAACATTATAATTAATATCCTCTTTTATTAATTTAGAAGTAGCACCTACTATCTTAGTAATTATTGAGTACATTTCAAAACCATGTTGAGCATGTATTATCTCATCTCCATCCTGACAAAAAGATAAAGCAGCAAATAGAAGTGCTTCATCTGATCCACAACCCAAAACAATCTGATTCGCATTTAAATTATGGATGTTAGCTAATTTATCCCTTAATTTAGATCCATCAATATTTGGATAGCGATTAGAGTTTGAAAGCGTTTCCTGTAAATTTATTTTTTCTAATACTTTAGGTGATGGTCCATATGAGCTTTCATTAGAAGACAACTTAATAATTTTATTTTTATCACTTAATGAAGATTTTCCTCCTGTATAAATATTAATTGAATTAATAGATCTTTTTGTATCTATTATTGATTTATTTTTTTCTTGCAATTTTGAAGATGCCTGAAAAATTTCTCTCCAAATTCTAACAATTGAATCTTTTGAATATTTAGCTTTTGTGCTTTTTAGAATTCTATCTAAAACTTTTTGTTCTCTTTCATAATCTACTACATCGGTATAAGATTTTTTTTGTTCACCAATTTCAGTGACTATTGCAGCTCTTTCTCTTAGAAGGTCCAATATTTTATCATCAATTGAATTAATATTGTTCCTTAGTAATTCTAATTTTTTATTATCCATAATATGAGGCTGTCTTTACAAACTATATGAGAATAAATCAAAATAAACAGTAATTAATTGGTCAAAATGAACAAATATTGACAAAAACAGCATATAACTTAAATAGTCCAATACACCGATTTGAAACAGCTTGCGGGTGTGTATCGAGACAGCTAAAGCGTGATACCCTCACAAGAAAAATAAATTTCAAATTTGTTATAGAGATTATGGAAAATATTGAAATAATAAAAGATATAAAATTAGATTGTAGTTTTGCAATTTTTAACGATTCAAATTTAACACTTGCCTCTGGCACAGTATTAAAAAATTTTAGACTAGCTTTCAAAACATTTGGGATTCTTAATAAGAATAAAACAAATGCAATATTAATTTGTCATGCTTTAACAGGTGATCAATATGTTACAGGCACAAACCCAATTACAGGAAGAGATGGATGGTGGTCAAGAATGGTTGGGCCAAACAAACCAATTGATACAAATAAATTTTTTGTCATTTGTTCAAACGTACTCGGAGGTTGTGCGGGATCGACTGGCCCAAAAGAAAAAAAAAATAATGAACAACAAATTTATGGTGGAGATTTTCCATCACTAACAATAAAAGATATAGTAAATGCTCAAACAAAATTATTAGATGCTCTAAATATTAATCAACTTTTTAGTGTAATTGGAGGGTCAATGGGAGCTATGCAAGCTTTACAATGGTCAGTCGATTTTCCAAATAGAATTCAATCCATTATTCATATTGCTGGTGCTCTTAAACATTCTGCTCAAAATATTGCGTTTCATGAAGTAGGCAGACAAGCCATAATGAATGATGCTAATTGGCATAAAGGAAATTATGTTGAAAACAATTCAATCCCTGAAAGAGGATTATCAGTCGCTCGAATGATAGCTCACATAACTTATTTATCTGAAGATGCAATGCATAGAAAGTTTGGGAGAAAACTTCAATCAAGAGATATTATTTCATTTGGTTTTGATGCCGATTTTCAAATTGAAAGTTATTTACGCTATCAAGGCAGATCTTTTGTAGAGAGGTTTGATGCGAATTCTTATTTGTATTTAACAAGGGCAATGGATTATTTTGATCATTCAGAGACTTTTCGAAAAACACTTCAGTTTGTAAATAGCCCAAACGATCACATTAAATATCTTGTGATATCTTTTACATCAGATTGGTTGTTTCCTACGAGAGAAAATAAAGAAATAGTGGAAATATTAAATAACTTATCAAAAAATGTAAGTTTTTTAGAAGTAGATACAGATAAAGGTCATGATAGTTTCCTACTAGATGAACCTGATCTAGATTATGCAATGAAGGGCTTTCTAGAGAGTAATTATGGGAAAATAGATGATTAAAATAAAAAGTATTAGAAAAGATTGGGATCTTATTGAGTCATTAATAAAAGATAAATCGAGAATTTTAGATATAGGTTGTGGTGAGGGTGATTTAATTCAACAATTGGAAAGAAATTTAGATGCCAGAGTTCATGGAATTGAGAAAAGTCAAAAATTAGCACAAAAAGGAATTGTTAAAGGACTAAATATTACTCAAGGTGACGCTGAAAAAGATCTTTTACAATATGCAAATCAAAGCTTTGATTATGTTGTTCTTAGTCAAACACTTCAAGCAATGGTTCAGCCAAAAAAAATACTAATAGAATTGTTAAGAATAGGATCCAAAGCTATTGTATCATTTCCAAATTTTGGACATTGGAAAATTAGATTACAGTTGCTTTTTAATGGCAAAATGCCAATAACAACAGGTCTCCCATACTCATGGTATGATACACCAAATATTCATTTTTTTACTTTAAAAGATTTTGAAAATTTGTGCAAAGAAATGAATATAATTATTGAAAATAGCATAGGACTTACCGATAGAGGCAAACAATTTACTATTAATGATTCTCTTCTTCCTGCAAATATCATTACTAATGAAGCAATATTCCTACTTAGTTATAAGAACTTTGAGCCAATTAAAATAAAATCAACAAATAAAATTTTTGCAAAAAATTCTGCAATTATTAATTAATGAAAAATACATCTGTAAAAATTATCAATCAACTCAATGATAACTATTCTTACTTATTGTTTAGCAATACTTCCCCCTCTAGTCTGGTAATAGATCCAGCCGAACATAATAAAATATTACCTATTTTAGAAAAGAAAAAACTAAAACTTGATTACATTTTGATTACACATCATCACATAGATCATACTTCTGGAGTTTTGGGCTTATTAAAAGAATATCCTGAAGCACAAATATATTCTCCTTCTGAATTATTTTCCCTTAAAATTAAAAAAATATCGGATGGTGATATAATAAAAACATCATTAAATGAATTTCAAGTCTTGTCAGCACCAGGTCATACCCTTGATCATATTGTTCTGCTTGATAAAAAAAATAGATTCTTATTTGTTGGAGATGTTCTTTTTCGCTTAGGTTGTGGGCGCGTTTTTGAAGGCAGTATTGAACAAATGCATAGTACCTTAAATAAATTTTTGGATTTATCTGATGAAATGCTTGTTTATTGTGGACACGAGTACACATTAAATAATTTAAAGTTTCTTGAATCTCTTTTTAAACAAAATGAAATTTTAGAAAAAACAAAAAAACAAATACTGGAAGATCTAAAATTAAAAAATAAATCTATTCCTTTTATTCTTGGTGATGAAAAACGATCAAATCCATTTTTAAATCCAGATTGTGAAATGACGTCTAAATTTAAAAAAAATAACAACTATTCAAATTTAGAGTTTTTTAGATATCTAAGAGAGAAAAAAGATAATTTTTAGCTGTTTTTAAGCAAAAAAATACCAAATTTAGGTATTTTTATTTGACTATTATAGACCTTAGTTGTAAACGCCCATCCATTGAAAGATCTTATGTTAGCAGTATTTAAAACAGGTGGTAAACAATATTCTGTAAAAGCAGGACAAATACTTAAAGTTGAGAAACTAGAAGGAAAAAAAGGGGATAGTATCTCTTTTAAAGATGTTCTTGCTGTGTCAGAAAATAGTCAAAATACTATCGGAGCTCCTCTTGTTGATGGGGCTGTAGTTGAAGCTAAAATTTTAGATCAAATTAGAGATAAAAAAATAATTGTCTTTAAAAAAAGAAAAAGGCAAAATTATCGATCAACTCAAGGTCATAGACAATATTTAACTGTTCTTAAAATAGAATCTATATCTATGGGTGGAAAAAAATCTGCATCAATAAAAAAAGAAGCAGAAACTAAAAAACCAGTAAAAAAAGCTACTCCAAAGAAAGCAGTTACAAAAAAAACAGTTAAGAAAAAAACAGTTAAGAAAAAAACTACGGCACCAAAGGAAGATAAATAATGGCTACAAAAAAAGCAGGTGGTAGTTCACGTAACGGTCGCGACTCGATAGGTCGTCGTTTGGGTGTAAAAAAATTTGGTGGTGAAAAAGTTATTTCTGGAAATATAATTGTACGTCAAAGAGGCACCAAGTTTCATCCAGGAAATAATGTTGGTATTGGTAAAGATCATACTATTTTCGCCACTATTGATGGTAAAGTTGCATTTAAAAAAACACGTGTTAGAACATACGTTTCAGTAGTACCTGCATAATAAATAGAATATTAATTTCTATTCTCTCTTATGAAATTTCTTGATCAAGCTAAAATATATGTTGCTTCCGGTAAAGGGGGGAGGGGGTGTGTTAGTTTTAGAAGAGAAAAATATATAGAATATGGAGGTCCTAATGGAGGAGATGGAGGTAGAGGCGGTGACATTATTTTTATTACCGATCAAAACTTAAACACTCTTATAGACTTTCGCTATCAACAACACTTCAAAGCTATGAAAGGCCAAGATGGCATGAGCAAAAATAAAACAGGCGCTAGTGGTGATGATATTATAATTAAAGTACCGCCTGGTACAGAAATTCACAATGAAGATACATCTGTATTACTTGCAGAATTATTAGAAAATAATCAAAAACATATATTCCTTAAAGGGGGAAAGGGAGGGCTTGGTAATTCTCATTTTAAGTCTTCAACCAATCAAGCCCCAAGACAATTTACAAATGGTGAAGCTTTAGAAGAGCAATGGATATGGCTATCTCTTAAACTTTTTGCCGATGTAGGAATAATTGGATTACCTAATGCGGGTAAATCAACTTTTTTATCAAAAATTTCTAATGCCCAACCTAAAGTTGCTGATTACCCTTTTACAACACTGCATCCTGTTCTTGGAGTAATTAAAAAATTCGATAAAGAAATTGTACTGGCAGACATACCTGGCTTAATAGAAGGGGCACACGAAGGAAAAGGTCTTGGTGATAAATTTTTAGCACACATAGAAAGATGCAAAATTCTTCTTCATCTTGTTGATAGCTCTGATCCTAGTTGGAAAGAAAATTATTATGTTATAAGGAAAGAGCTAGAAAAATATGGTCAAAATCTCTCACAAAAAGAAGAAGTGGTTGCACTAAGCAAAGAAGATCTTAATCCAGAAATGACAAATAAAGTTATCAATGAAATGACAAAACTTAATAGAAATAAAAAATTCTCTATATCAAGTTTTAATAATAATGGAGTTGAGGATCTTACTAGTTATTTATTTAAAAAATGTGAAATAGAAGATGATCAATAGATATAAAAAAATTGTTATTAAAATTGGATCATCTTCGATTGTGAATACAAAGTCAAAAAAAATTAATACAAAATGGATGATAAAACTTTGTAAGGATATAAAAAAATATCATAAAGAAAAAAATATTATTATTGTATGTTCAGGAGCTATTGCACTTGGCTCACCCTTGATTAAAAATAAAAATTTAAGAAAGTTAGAAGATAAACAAGCTGCTGCTTCTGTAGGTCAAATAGAATTAGCCCATCAATGGAAACAACATTTAAAAACTCATAAAATAGATATTGCTCAAGTTCTTATTACACTTGAGGATAGTGAGGTTAGAAGAAGATACCTTAATGCAAGAAAAACGATAAATACGCTTTTGCAAAACAAAGTTATCCCCGTAATTAATGAAAATGATACTGTTGCAACTGAAGAAATTAAATACGGAGATAATGATAGATTGGCAGCAAGAGTTGCCCAAATGATTGATGCTGATTTGCTTATCCTACTAAGTGATGTCGATGGATTATACGATAAAAATCCTAACAAAAATAATGATGCAAAAAAAATTAATGAGGTTTTTAAAATAAATAAAACAATAGAACAAATGGCCAATGCTCAAACATCTAGTTTGGGTAGTGGTGGAATGGTAACTAAGATTGCAGCAGCAAAGATATGTATGAATAATGGATGCGATACCATCATAACGCATAGTGAAAAAACTTATCCTCTATCTTCTATTTCACAAAATAATTCTTCAATATTTTTTGCAAACAAAAACCCTTCTTCCTCTAGAAAACAATGGTTATTAAATCACTTGCATTCTTCAGGTTTTATTAGAATTGATGAAGGAGCTTTAAAAGCTGTAAAAAATAATAAAAGTCTTTTACCAGCAGGTATTGTAGAAGTTGGTGGAAATTTTAATAGAGGAGATGTAATTAGTGTCTACTTTACAAAGAAGGAGAAAATTGCCATTGGCATATCTGCTTATGATATTAATGAAGCTAAAAAAATTATAGGCAAAAAAAGTAAAGAAATTACTAACATCTTAGGATATGAAGGAAGAGATGAAATCATCCATAAAGATGATTTGGTGAAAATTATTTGATGAATATCTTAGAAACAATCAACGAATTAGGTAAAAAAGCCAAAGATGCGTCTATTAAAATTAGAGTATTACAAAAAGAAAAAAAAATGGCGGCTTATAAATATTTAGAAAAAAATATTGAAAAGAGTGCAGACCTAATCTTAAGTTCAAATAAATTGGATATTGAAAATGCTATAACAAATGATTTATCAAAACCACTAATCAATCGATTAAAAGTTACGGAAGAATCCATATCAGATATAATTAAAAGTATAACTGAAATTAAAAATCAACCAGATCCAATTGGAAGAGTTTTAGAAAACTGGGAACGGCCAAATGGGCTTAAATTTTCAAAAATATCAGTACCTTTAGGTGTATTAGGAGTAATCTATGAATCAAGACCAAATGTGACAGTAGATGCCTCGTGCCTCGCATTAAAATCTAATAACGCACTAATCCTAAGAGGCGGAAGTGATAGCTACCATACTTCAAAACAATTAGTAAATATCATAACACAGTCTTTTATAGAGGCTAATCTTCCAGAAAATATAATTCAAATGATACCGACAACTGATAGAGAGGCTGTTGATCATCTCTTAGCAATGAAAGATTATGTTAATGTTATAATTCCTAGAGGAGGAAAAAGTTTAATTAAAAAAATCAATGAAAAGAGTAAAATACCTGTAATTAAGCACTTAGAAGGTTTGTGTCATGTGTATGTTGATAAAGAAGCTGATATTGAAATTGCCAAGAATATTATTTTTAATAGTAAATTAAGAAGGCCAGAAATTTGTGGAGCAGCTGAAACATTATTAATAGACTCATCACTAAAAAATAAAGCGCTTGAATTAATAGAACCTATATACAAATCAGGATGTGTAATAAAAGGCGATGATTTTATTGTAACATTAGATAATAATTTTGAGAGAGCAAATGATGAAGATTGGTCGACTGAATACCTAGATAAAATAATATCTGTAAAAATTGTTGATGGTGTCGTTGGAGCGACTGATCATATCAATCGTTACTCTTCTAATCATACAGAATCTATAATTACTGAAAACGAACAAACATTTATGAATTTTTACAATAATATTGATAGTGCTATAATTCTTAAAAATGCCTCAACTCAATTTGCTGATGGGGGAGAATTTGGTTTTGGTGCTGAAATAGGTATTTCAACAGACAAACTTCACGTTCGTGGTCCAGTTGGAGCTAAACATCTTACAACTTTTAAATATATTGTTCATGGTAGCGGGCAATCAAGACCTTAAATGAAAAATATTGGTCTACTTGGAGGCTCTTTCGACCCACCTCATAAAGGACATCTATATATATCTCTGGAAGCAAAAAAAATTTTAAAGCTAGATGATATCTGGTGGCTAGTTACTCCACAAAATCCACTTAAGGCAAATCAACCAGCTAGTTATTCAGATCGAATTAAGAATTGTAAATTAATAATTAAAAATCAACCAATAAAAATAAAAGAAATTGAAAAAAAAATAAACTCTAAGTTTTCTTATCAAACAATTAAATATTTAAACAAACATTATAAAAATATTAATTTTTTTTGGTTAATGGGGGCTGACAACTTAATTAATTTTCACAAGTGGCAAAATGCAGATAAAATCTTTAGTGAAATGCCTGTTGTAGTATTTAGAAGATATGGTTATAATAATAAAGCATTGAAAAGCTACACATCAAACTTTTATAAAAACTTCAGAGTAATTAATAAAAATTTACATATCAAAGATTTTAAACAACTTCCTGCTTGGACTATTATTAAAAATAAAGAAATTAGAATATCTTCAACTGAAATAAGAAAACAAAGAGAAATTTTGAGGTTCAAAGATTAGTACTTCATCAGCATTAACGGATATAATTTTTAGCATACTTGATGATGCAAAAACTGAAGATATAAAGATAATTGATTTAAAAAGTAAATCATCAGTAGCTGACTATTTTATAATCTCAACATGTCGCTCTACTAGGCATGCTGATGCAACGGCAGATGAATTATTAAAACAATTAAAAAAAATAGGATTAAAAAGTCCATCACCTGAAGGAAGGCCTAAGTGTGACTGGGTTATAGTTGATGCAGACTCGGTAATTGTTCATTTATTTAGAAAAGAAATTCGTGATCTTTATAATTTAGAGCAATTATGGGAAATAAACTTTGAATCTGAAAAAAATAAACTAGCTTATTAAAAGATATTAAAATGATCTCAATGTTAAAACACTCTATCACAATAATAATTTTTCTTACTTCTTTTTCTGCTCAAAGCACTTCTAAAAATAAAGAAACATATGAGTATCTTGATTTATTTGGACAAATTTTTGATAAGGTAAGATCTGAATATGTTGAAGAAGTAACTGATCAAGAATTGATTGAAAAAGCAATTGATGGAATGTTAACAGGTCTTGATCCTCATTCTGGTTATATGAATGAAGAAGTGTGGGAAGAAATGCAAATGGATACCCAGGGAAAATTTGGTGGATTGGGTATTGAAATAACTATGGAGGAAGGTTTTGTAAAGGTTATATCGCCTATAGAGGATAGCCCGGCATTTGAGGCAGGTATTTTAGCAGGTGATTTTATAATTCAAATTGATGATACCCCAGTTTTTGGTTTAACACTTAATGAAGCAGTAGAATTAATGAGAGGTGAAAAAGGGGAGCCTATAACAATAACAATTTCGAGAGAAGGTACTGACCCTTTTGAGGTAAACATTATAAGAGATATAATTAAAATCCAATCTGTAAAACATGAAGTTTATGATAACGTAGGATATTTGAGAATTACTTCTTTTACTGAGCAAACTGAAGATGGTCTTATAAAATCAATAAATAAAATACAAAATGAACATAAAAAAATTAAAGGATTTGTTATTGATCTCCGCTCTAATCCTGGAGGATTACTAACACAGGCTGTTAAAGTTACTGATATTTTTCTAAAGCGCGGAGAGATTGTTTCCACAAGAGGTAGGGATAAAAAAGATATTAGAAGATATCGTGCTAAAAACAAAGATCTAACAAATGGCAAACCAATTGTTGTCCTAATTAATGGAGGTTCTGCATCTGCATCTGAAATTGTTGCAGGAGCTCTTCAAGATCATCGCCGTGCAATTATAGTTGGCACTCAATCATTTGGGAAAGGGTCAGTACAAACAATAATTCCTTTTCAACGATCAAAAGATGGTAATGTTTCAGGAATTCGATTAACAACTGCGAGATATTATACCCCTTCTGGAGTATCAATTCAGGGTAAAGGGATCAATCCTGATATTATTGTTGAGCAAGGTGAGTTTGAATCTTATGAATTTGAAAGATATTCTGAGTCTGATCTTAAAGACTCTTTAGATAAAGCAGATGAAGAGAACACAAATAATAATATAGAAGATGCTGATCTAAGTGAGAAAGAAGAACGATTAGCAAAGGATTACCAGCTTAAAAGAGCTCTCGACCTACTTAAAGGTTTAAGTATTTTTGAAGAATCTTTTGAGGAATAATATGGATAGTAAATATAGAAGATGTGTTGGTATGATGATTTTAAATGCTTCTAATGAAATACTTGTTGGGAGACGACTAGATCATCCAAGTGGATATTGGCAAATGCCTCAAGGTGGTATTGATCAAAATGAGAATCCACAAGAAGCCGTATGGAGAGAAATGATGGAAGAAATTGGTACAAACAAAGCTGACATCTTTAAAGTTTCAACCCAATGGATTAATTATGACATACCTCAAGAAACACTTGATAAATTACCATGGGGCAAAAAATGGATTGGGCAGACGCAAAAATGGTTTATTTTTAAATTTACAGGCCAAAAAACAGACATAAACGTGCATACTAAAAATCCAGAATTTAGTGAATGGAAATGGATAAGACATACAGAACTTATTGAAAATGCCGTTCCTTTTAAAAGAAAAGTCTACAAAACTATTCTTAATGAATTTGCAGATACATTTAAGTAATTTTAAATTTCTAAAAAGTTATTAGCCACTTTAAATAATAATTTAATAAGTTATAAGAATTTATTGAATATGAAAAAAAAAATATCAGTAAATAAATGGTCTTTTGATAACATGCCTGAAACTTATGACTCACATTTAAAAAGATCAATTCCTCTATATCAAGAATCACAATTCTTTATTAGTAAAATTTCAAGTTATTTTATTAAAGACCAAAATATTAATTATGAGATCGGATGTGCAAATGGTACTATTATTGGAAGTCTTGCAAGAGAATATAAAAATTTTAAAAAAACTAAATTTGTTGGCATTGATCTTTCAAAAAAATTAATAATAGAAGCAAAAAAAAGATATAAAAATATAAATAATTTGAATTTTCAGAGTTCAAATGCAAGTCAATACAATTTTAAAAAATGTAACCTCGCAATCATTCACTATGTATTACAGTTTATGACTGATGAAGAAAAAAAAATGCTTATAAAAAAAATATATAAACAGTTAATTAAAAGTGGTGCTATGATTGTGTTTGAAAAAACACTTATGGAAGACTCGTATTCACAGGATGTTTTTTCAGGTATTTATAATGATTTTAAATTTGATAATGAATATTCTCCTGAGGAAGTTATTAAAAAATCTATATCATTACGCTCAGTAATGCGTTCTAGTACTTCAAAAAATAATATTGAACTATTTAAGGCATGTGGTTTTAAGTCTATTTATGATTTTTTTAAATGGGGTCCTTTTGAAGGATACCTCTGTGTAAAATAATATGCATTTTACTAATTTTTATAATGAAGATTTAAAAAATGCTTTAGATGAAAATTTTTCAAATATAGTAACTGAAAATGTTGGGCCATTTATTTACTCAACAATAAAAACAATTAGGCCCAAAAAAATTTTGGAAGTTGGAGCTGGTTATACAAGTATTTTTTTTGCTCAAGCTCTTAAGGAAATTGAAGAAGAAAATAATTTTGATGCCAAACTTTTAAATGAACAAAAAATTGACCCTAATTGGGAGAGAAGACATAAATTATTAAATAAAGATTATCAATTTAGCGCTGATTCAAAATTAATAATTGTAGATAATTTTTCTAAAGAAAAACATGATACAGCTCGGCCAGTTGATAATGCTATCAAAAAACTGCATCTTAATAAATATATTGATTTTGTAGAAGCAGATGGAATGGATTTACAAAAAATCAATGAAATGATTTCTAATAATTTACCGTTAGATTTTGTTTTTTTAGATTTTGGAGCTGGTGCAGCACTCCCAATTCTTTTTAAATTTTATTTTGAACGAATTAACAATCATGGTGGATACATTATGGTGCATTCAACTTTAACCAATGCTATGCACAGACTTTGGTTAGCTGAACTAAAACTTAAATATATAAATGACAGTAGTGTTGAAATAATGTCTTTTCTTGAGCCCAATAAAATAATGCAAAATAGTTTTAGTTTGATTAAGAAAAATACAGAAACTGAAACAGGTCAGTTTAATCCTCCGATATATACTGCACAGCCTTAATTTTTTCTAAATGA
This sequence comes from uncultured Alphaproteobacteria bacterium, assembly GCA_902512325.1. Lineage (GTDB taxonomy): Bacteria > Pseudomonadota > Alphaproteobacteria > HIMB59 > CACPNW01. The sequence continues at coordinate 38,313 of CABXIT010000005.1, forward strand.
AGATTAAAAATATTAAAGTATATAAAATAGACATTCCATTAAAAGAAGGTTCATACAAATGGGCTCATAATAATCATGTAGAAAAATTTGATACTTCAATAGTTATGATTGAGACTAACAATAATATCACAGGATTGGGTGAGGTCTGCACTCTCGGATCATCCTATTTACCTGCATATTCTAAAGGAGTACGTTCAGGAATATTAGAGATTGGAAAAGCATTAATTGGAAAAGACCCAACAGATATTTTTAATATACATTTAGAAATGGAAAAAAAATTAAAAGGACATCCTTATGTTAAATCACCAATTGATATGGCTTGCTGGGATATAATTGGCAAAAATTATAAAATGCCTCTCTGGAAACTTTTAGGAGGTAAATTTGGTGAGCAGATTCATTTGTACAGAGCAATATCGCAAGAAAGTCCAGAAATGATGAAGCAAAAAGTAGTTGAGTATAAAAAAGAAGGATATTCAAAATTTCAATTAAAAGTTGGTGGGATATACCAGGAGGACATAGAAAGAATTAAAAGTGTAAGTTCTGAACTAGATCACACAAATATTTTGGTTGCAGATGCAAATACAGGTTGGAAAAGTCATGAAGCTATAAAGGTAGTAAAGCGAATAGAAAATTTAGATGTGTACATTGAACAACCATGTGAAACATATCGAGATTGTGTTGAAATTAGAAAAAAAACTTCAAACCCATTTATACTTGATGAAAGTATTGACTCATTGAACAATTTCTTACAAGCTTATAATGATGGAGCTATGGATATAATAAATCTTAAAATTAGTAAACTTGGAGGAATATATAAAAGTAAACAATTAAGAGATCTGTGTGTAGATTTAAAAATTCCTATGACAATTGAAGACTCATGGGGCGGTGATATTGCCACATCCGCAATCTCACATTTAGCACACAGCACTCCTGAAAAATTTAGATTTTCTTCTACAGATTTCAACAGTTATAATTCTTTTAGTTACACAGAAGGTTCACCAAAAAGAATCGATGGAAAAATGAAGGCTTCTGATAGTTATGGTTTAGGAGTTGAGCTTGATTTTTCAAAAATAGGTGAGCCTGAATTTGTAATAAGTTAAAATTTATTAATTTAAATTTTCTCGTAGAAACTTGTAGATAGTGATTCCAATTTTGCTTTGACTATAAATAATTGCTCTTTTGCATTTTCAGTATCTTGGCTTTCTAAATCTTGAATTTCCTTTTCGATAGCTGACTTTTCTAATGAATGTATTTCATCCACACTCTCAGCAAGCACTATACATTTCTCTGGATTTACTTCAGCAAATCCCCCAGATACAAAAAAAGATTTTAATAAGTTTTTATCTTCACCGTAAACCATTACTCTTCCAGGTCTTAAGGAAGACATTACTTTACTATGCCCAGGAAGAACACCGAAATCGCCGTCCTTTCCTGGAACAATAATCATTCCTACCTCATCATTAAAGATAAGATTTTCTGGTGAAACTAAATCAAAAGAAATTGTTGCCATTATGCTGCTTCAGCCTCTAATTTCTTCGCTTTTTCAATCGCTTCATCCATACCACCCACCATATAAAAGGCTGCTTCTGGCATGTGATCGTACTCACCCTTAACAAGTCCATCAAAACTTTTTATTGTATCTTCGAGATCAACATATTTACCTGGAGATCCAGTAAAGATTTCTGCAACAAAGAAAGGTTGGCTTAAAAATTTCTCAATCTTTCTTGCTCTTGCAACAGTAAGTTTATCTTCTTCTGATAATTCATCCATTCCAAGAATAGCAATAATATCCTGAAGACTTTTATAAGTTTGCAATACTCTTTGAACCTCCCTAGCAACTCTGTAGTGATCATCACCAACAACTTGTGGATCTAAAATTCTTGATGTTGAATCAAGTGGATCCACTGCTGGATAAATACCTTTTTCAGAAATTGCTCTGTTTAAAACTGTTGTTGCATCTAAGTGAGCAAAAGATGTTGCAGGAGCGGGATCTGTTAAGTCATCAGCAGGAACATAAATTGCCTGAACTGAAGTAATAGATCCTTTTTTTGTTGTTGTAATACGCTCTTGTAAAGCTCCCATATCTGTTGCCAATGTTGGTTGATATCCAACGGCTGATGGAATACGTCCTAAAAGGGCTGATACCTCAGATCCAGCTTGAGTAAATCGAAAGATATTATCTACAAAGAATAAAACATCTTGACCTTCTTCATCTCTGAAGTATTCGGCTTGTGTTAATCCTGATAATGCAACTCTTGCTCTAGCTCCTGGAGGTTCATTCATTTGTCCATACACTAAGGCAACTTTTGAATCTTTTCCTTTAAGGTCAATAATGCCAGACTCAATCATCTCATGATAAAGATCATTACCTTCACGAGTTCTTTCACCAACACCTGCAAAAACGGAGTAACCACCGTGAGCTTTTGCAATGTTATTTATAAGTTCCATAATTAAAACAGTTTTACCAACACCAGCTCCACCGAATAATCCAATTTTACCACCCCGGGCATATGGTGCTAATAAATCAACAACTTTAATTCCTGTTACAAGAACTTCTGTTTCTGTAGACTGTTCAACGAACTCTGGGGCAGGTCGGTGAATAGGATAAGTTTTTGTAGTTCCAATATCGCCTCTTTCATCAACAGGTTCTCCAATTACGTTCATAATACGACCAAGTGTTTCAGGGCCTACAGGCATAGAAATGGGGGCACCTGTATCTGTTACTGTTTGACCTCTTACTAATCCGTCTGTTGTATCCATTGCAATTGTTCGAACTGCATTTTCACCTAAATGCTGAGCAACCTCAAGTAGTAGTCTTGTTCCATCATTATCCAGCTCTAAAGCATTCATAATTGCAGGGAGTTCACCATCGAACTCTACATCCACAACAGCTCCAAGAACTTGTGATATTTTTCCAGTTAAATTATTAGCCATATATCCCCCTTTTAAATTGATTCAGCTCCAGAAATAATTTCAATTAATTCTTTAGTAATAAACGCTTGTCGCGTTCTGTTATATTTTAGTGTTAAACCATCTATCATTTCACCAGCATTTCGTGTTGCATTATCCATTGCTGCCATACGAGCTCCATGCTCACCTGCATCACTCTCTAATAATACTTTAAAAATCTGAATAGAAACATTTTTAGGAAGTAAGTCTTTTAAAATCGTTTCTTCATCAGGTTCATAATCATATATTGTTTTTGCATCATTGCTATCTTCTTTATCTTCTGTTGAGGACTCTGATACATCTAATGGAATAAGTTGTTGTTGTGTTACATCTTGAGAAATTGCAGATATAAATTTATTGAATACTAAAATACATTTATCAAACTTTCCATTAAAGTATAAATCTTGAAGTTTATTTGACACATTAAGTGCTGATTCATATCCAGTATTTGAGACATTTAAATCAATAAAGCTCTCTACAATTTGATCTTTCATGACACGGTTGAAAAAATCTCTACTCTTTTTTCCAACAGGCATAAGCTGAACATTCTTCCCATCTTTCTCAAGTGATTTTACGAGCTTAAATGTTTCCCTATTAATACTACTATTAAAGCCTCCGCAAAGACCTCTATCGGCACTGACAGGCACAACAATATAATTTTGATCATTGCCAGTGCCAGTAAGAAGTTTAATTATACCTTCTCCAGATGCTGCTGAAGAGGCTAAAGAAGATAACATTTCCTCTAAACGAGAAGAATATGGTCTCGCCGCTACTGCTTTCTCTTGAGATCTACGCAGCTTACTTGCTGCGACCATTTTCATAGCCGTAGTAATTTTCTTTGTAGATACTACAGAGTTAATCTGTGTTTTGATATCTTTTAAACTTGGCATTATTAGTTACTCGTAAATTTTTCAACAATGTTATCTAAGATTGATTTTAATTTATCATCATTTTCTTTTGATAACTCTTTTTCATTCGCAATAGCATCTAACAAATCAGCATGACTAGATCGCATCTCATTTAAAACTTCTGTTTCAAAACGAACAACGTCATTAACAGCCACCTTATCTAAGTAACCACGAACACCTGCATAAATGGATACAACTTGTTCAGATACTGTAAGTGGAGAATATTGTCCTTGCTTTAAGATCTCAACTAATCTTGCGCCACGATCTAGTAACTGCTTAGTAGATGCATCTAAATCAGATGCAAACTGAGCAAATGCGGCCATTTCACGATACTGAGCTAGCTCTAGTTTAACTGGACCAGCAATTTTTTTCATTGCCTTCGTTTGTGCAGCAGAACCAACACGACTAACAGATAAACCCACGTTGATCGCTGGACGAATACCAGCAAAAAACAAATTAGTCTCTAAGAAAATTTGCCCATCAGTAATTGAAATAACATTTGTTGGAATATAAGCAGATAAATCTCCTGCTTGCGTTTCAATAATTGGTAAGGCTGTTAAACTTCCTCCACCATGCTCATCACTCATTTTAGCGGCTCTCTCAAGTAGGCGACTATGAATATAAAAAACGTCACCGGGGTATGCTTCACGTCCTGGAGGCCTTCTTAATAATAAAGACATTTGTCTATAAGCAACTGCTTGTTTAGATAAATCATCATAGACTATAAGAGCATGCATTCCATTATCTCTAAAGAATTCTCCCATTGTACAACCTGTATAAGCTGATAAGAATTGAAGAGGAGCTGGCTCAGATGCAGTTGCAGATACAACAATAGTATATTCCATTGCACCATTGTCTTCTAGAGTTTTAACAATTTGGGCAACAGTCGATCTTTTTTGACCAATCGCAACATAGATACAATACAGTTTATCTTTTTCATTGTTAGATTTATTAACAGATTTTTGATTTAGTATAGTATCAATCGCAACAGCTGTTTTACCAGTCTGCCTATCACCAATAATAAGTTCACGCTGACCTCTTCCCACTGGAACTAGAGCATCAAGCGCTTTAATTCCAGTCTGCATAGGTTCAGACACACTTTGACGAGGGATAATTCCTGGGGCCTTTAATTCAATTCTTCTTTTTTCTGAAGATTGAATCGGGCCTTTACCATCAATTGGATTTCCTAAACCATCAACAACACGACCTAATAATTCTTTTCCAACAGGAACATCAACAATTTCTCCTGTGCGTTTTACTGTATCACCTTCTTTAATGCCAGTATCATCACCAAAAATTGAAACACCGACGTTATCCATTTCAAGGTTAAGGGCCATACCTTTTATTCCACCTGGAAATTCTACCATCTCACCAGCTTGTACTTGATCAAGACCATATACACGTGCGATACCATCTCCTACACTTAGTACTGTTCCAACCTCTGCTACATCTGCTTTAGTTTCAAAATTGGCAATCTGATCTTTTATTACTGATGAAATTTCAGCTGCTTTTATTTCCATTACGCCCCCTTCATTGCGATTTTAAGTTTATTAATTTTATTAGCCAGTGAAGTATCAATCATTTTTGAACCCACTTTAACAATTAATCCACCCATAATATTTTTATCAACATCAAATGATAATGATAATTTATCACCTAAAATACTTTTTAGTTGATTAGTAATATTAGTTTTTTGATCATCATTTAATTCATCAGCCGATGTTATGTCCGCAAGAACATCGCCTCTTTTTTGTGAATTAATATTCATAAATTGTGTAATTATAGATAATAAGTTAGAAAATCTTTTGTTTTTTTCAATAACTTTAATAAATGTATTCGTTAGTTCATTAGCATTAATTTTTTTTAACAAACTTTTGAATATGTTAAGTTTATCAACGGAAGTTATAAGAGGGCTTTTAACAACTAGACTTAATTCTTTATTGTCTTTTAAAATTATTTTTAGATTTGATAAGTCACTTAAAACAGGATCAATAAGATTTTTTTCCGTTGCTAAATCATAAAGTGCTGCAGCATATCTATCAGATACTAAGTCTCCAGATGCAAGTTTTGATGCCATTAAATTATTCTCCGTAAGGAAATTTGTGAGAGGCTATTAACACATCAGAAAAAGTAGGTAAACTCCCAGTTTATGCGTCAAATATGTAATTTTTGATATTTACCCATCAATTGTGAATAAATCACAAGAAAGTGTAAGGATCCACATCAATAATTACCTTAACAGCCGATGGTATTTTAACTGAATTCACCATTTTTTTGGTGAAAATATTTAAATTTTTCCTACTTTTTCCTTTTAAAAGGATCCTGTATCGAAACTGACCTTTTAATAAATTAATTGGAGCTTCCACTGGACCAAGTACACTACATTCTTCTGAATATTTTCTAAAATAAACTAATTGCTGTGAAATTTTTTCAACATTTGCTTTTGATGAGCCAGATATGATGATGGAAGTCATAAAACCGAAGGGCGGTATATTAAATTGTTCTCTCTCCATAAGAGCTTGATGGATGAAAGTAGTTCGGTCTCTTTGTTGTAAAGACTGAATAATAGGTTGTTCTGGATAGTATGTTTGAATAATAACTTTACCTGTTTGTTGAGATCTCCCTGCTCTACCACTTACTTGTTGCAACATGTTATAAGTTTTCTCTATTGCACGCATGTCTCCACCAAACAATCCAGCATCAGCATCAATTACACCCACTAATGATAAGTTAGGAAAATCATAACCCTTGGCCATTATTTGTGTAGCCACAATAATATCAATTTCTTTATTAGAAAATTTATCAATTAATTCTTTTATTTTTTTTGGTGAATTTATAAGATCACTCGACATCACATTTACTACTTTGTCAGGAAAAGATTGCGTGAGCTCTTCAGCAATTCTCTCCACCCCAGGTCCAATAAATTTAATAGAATCTTTTGCAAGACACTTTGGACAATTAAAAGACATCTCTTCAATGCTACCACATTGATGACATAGTAAGCGTTTTTTTTGTTGATGCATAACTAACCAAGAAGAGCACTGTGCGCACTGATGTCTATATCCACACTCTACACATAAACTTAGAGGTGAATATCCTCTTCTGTTTAAAAAAATTAATGCCTGTTCTTTATTTAATAAACAATTTTCAATCTCATTTTTAAGAAAACTAGATATCCATTGATTTTTTTCTAACTTATTCTTTGACAAATCAACTAAACTTATTTGAGGAAGTGGCAAACCTGAATATTGTTTAGATAAAAAAACATGATGATACTTTTTATTATTAATATTATTTATGGTCTCAAGGGAAGGTGTAGCTGAAGTAAGTATCAATTTATTTTTTTCATAATTTGCTTTTACAACTGCCAAATCTCTTGCTTGATAACGTATGCTATCCTCTTGCTTATATGAAGAATCATGTTCTTCATCAATTACAGTTAATCCTAGATTCTTAAAAGGTAGAAAAAGGCTTGATCGCGCTCCAATAACAACTAACGGTTCACCCTCATAGCATTTGTGCCAAATTTCTTTTCTTCTTTTAGGGGTAATTTTGGAGTGCCATATATTTATTTCTATTCCAAATCTCTCTTTAAACCTATTTTCTAATTGAGGCGTTAGACTTATCTCTGGTACCATAATTAGTATTTGTTTTGATTCATTTATCTCACGCTCAATTAAATCAAAATAGACTTCTGTTTTTCCAGAGCCTGTTACTCCTTCCAGCACAATAGGTTTGTGCGAGTACTTTTGTATTTTTATCATATCTACTTTAGCTTTATCTTGTTCATCATTTAATATAGTTGATTTAAAGGATGGTTCAGGAAGATCTTTAGTTTCTCGTTGATAGCTAATTATATCTTTGTTGATAGTAAATAATTTTAAAACCGATCCTATTGGGGCTAATGTATAATCACTCACCCATTTTAAAAACTTAATGTTAATTTCATTAAATTTTATTCCACTAATAATAGATTCTATTTTTTTAATATTATAATCTGGTTTTTTAACATCAGACGCCATTACCATACCTACTTCCATAGCTTTTCCAAAAGGCACAATAACGATTTGGCCTATTTCTAAAGACTGATCATCTAGTTCATAGGTAAATACTTTATCAAACGGTCTGGCAATAATAATGTCATAATACATATTCAATAATAAATTTTTATAATCTTAACTTTTTAAATATCACGTATATGATATACAGCAATCAATGAAATTTTTTGTCGATACTGCAGATATTAAGCAAATAGAAGAGCTTATCCCAACTGGATTCGTTAATGGAGTGACAACAAACCCATCTCTTATTGCTAAAAATGGTGATGATATGGCTAAAACTATAAAAGCTATTTGTTCAATTGTATCAGGACCTGTTAGTGCAGAAGTTACTGCAACAGACTATGATACTATGATGCAAGAAGGTGAATACTTAGCTTCTCTTGCCAAAAATGTAGCAGTTAAGGTTCCTCTAACACCAAGTGGTTTAAGAACTTGTAAAACACTACGAGAGAGAGAAATTTTGGTTAATGTCACATTGTGCTTTACTGCTGCTCAAGCATTATTAGCAGCAAAATCGGGAGCCTCATTTATTTCTCCTTTTGTTGGAAGGTTGGATGATCTTGGTGAAAATGGAATGGATCTAATTGAGGATATTGTTGATATATATGAGAACTATGATTTTGATACTGAAGTTTTGGTTGCATCTGTAAGATCACAACAGCATATAATTGATGCTGCAGTAATTGGAGCCCATGTAGCAACACTGCCACCAAAAGTTATTCATGAATTATACAATCATCCATTAACAGAAAAGGGCTTAAATGCCTTTTTAGATGATTGGAAAAAAACAGGACAATCCATCCTTCCTAAGTAAATGAAAAAAAAAAGATGATAACAGTTCTGCAGAAGAACTTGTTAAAGATTTCCTAAAAAAAAATAAAAACTTTTTTATTAAGCACTCAGAGTTATTAAGGGAATTACAATTTCCTATTAAGGATAAGGGATCAAATAAAGTGATCGATCTTCAAGTCTATCGCTATAAAAAAATCAATCAGGAAAATATAGATTTACAAAATCAAATGACTCAAATTTTACTTGCTGGAAAAAGTCATATCCAATCACAAAAAAGAATCCTTAAATCATCTCTTAAAATTCTTAATTGCAAATCATTGGCAAAAGTCTTTAGTGTTATTTTATCTGATTTTAAATTACTACTTGGGTGTGAATATATTAATTGTTTTAGTACAAATGATAATATTGATATCAAAGAGTTACAAAAAATAGATACAAGAGTAGCAAAAAGTTACTTTCGTGACAAATCAATGACAAACTTAAATCAAAATCCAAAAGGAATCTTATTATTTTTTCCTAATAAATCACCACAAATAAAATCCTATATTTTATTAAAAATAAATTTTCAGGAAGATATTTTTGTTGTTGCTATGGGCTCAAAAAATATAAATAAATTTAATGCTGATCAACAGGTTGAACTTATTGAATATTTAATTAAAATTATAGAAATAAAAATTAATCAAATATACCTAAAATAATAAAAAATCTAAGCATAATAATTCATATCATGAATTCTTAGGTTTAAATAAAATAAATAAAATATAGTGTTAGTAAAGCTGGCATGTCTTCTAAATCTTCAATTAATAATATTTTAAAATTATCAATCCCAATTTTTTTTGCTAATTTAGCCATTCCGCTTGTGGCTATTGTAGATACAGGATTAATGGGCAATCTTGAAAATGCTAGCTATTTAGTAGCTACCAGTATTGCCTCAAGTGTATTCTCCATGATCTTCTGGAGTTTTGGTTTTCTACGAATGGGAACTGTTGGTATGGTGGCTCAAGCCCATGGATCAAACCAATATGATGAGGTTGTTAATTTAGTTTTAAGAAACATTACATTTGTTTTGATTATCTCCTTATCATTGATTTTTCTACAAGCATATATTTTTAAACTAGCTTTATTAATTTTTGAATTAACACCTGAGACAACAAAATACTTTAAAGATTATTTTAACATACGTATTTATTCTTCATTCGGTGAACTCACTATACTTGTTATTACCGGTTTATTTATTGGCCTACAAAAAACAAAAACTTCTAGTATTGTTGTTGGCTTTTTTTCTATTACTAATATTATTTTCAGTTTAGTTTTTGTGATTTATTTTAATTTAAATGTTCAAGGAGTCGCGCTTGGTACCTTAGTATCTTCCACTCTTACATCAATTATTTTTCTATTTTTTACTTTCTTTGAATTAAAAAAGTTTACGACTTTAGAATTTAATTATAAATATATTTTTAATTTTAATAAAATAAAAAATATATTTAATATTAATTTAAATATTTTTATAAGATCAATACTTCTTACGTTTTCTTTTTTATTTTTTACCTATCTTAGTAACTCTATTAGTGAAGATGTTGTCGCTGCCAATACGATACTAATCAATCTCATCATGTTTTCAGCTTTTATTCTTGATGCCTATGCATTTTCAACAGAAGGACTTGTAGGTTATTCGATTGGATCTAAAAATAAAAAATTATTAAAAGAGATTATTAAAAACTCATTTATTTTGAGTAGCATTACAGGGTTAATAATTTCATTTGGATATTTTTTAGGCAAAAATTATTTTATAGAAATAATGACTGACTTAGAGAGCATCAAGAGTATTTACTTATCATATTCAGTATGGATTGTAATAATTCCCTTTATTTCTTCTTTTTGTTACCAATTTGATGGAATTTTTGTTGGTGCATCTAAAACAAAAGAATTGCGAAATGCTATGATCATATCTGTTGGTATTTATTTATTAACAGCTTTTCTTCTAGTTAGTTTTTTTGGCAATTTTGGTTTGTGGATTGCATTAAGTATTTTCTTTATTTTAAGAGGGTTAACTCTATTTTTATATCTTGGAAGAATTTACAAAGCCGTGGTATGAAAAAATTTATTCAATATTCACCATAACATGTCTAATATTGGTATAATCCTCTAAAGCAAAAGAAGATAAATCTTTTCCATAACCAGAAGCTGTAACAATATCAAAACCACCTTCATTCATTAATGCTACCATTTCATCTGAAGTACCTGCTGTTTTAATATTTACTTTACAGCCAGTATTATCTTCATATCCGGTAACCCAATCAAAAGCTTCAACTGTTTCACCTCTCTCTAAATATCCAGCCCAAGCTACAACATTTAATTCACCTTCTCCATTTCCAAGAGATTGGAGTGGTGCCGCAAAAGTTGAGAATGAAAATAAAGAAATAAGTATACTTAAAAGACTTAAACGTTTCATAACTCCTCCGTTAATTAATGTATTCAATTAATAATAATTTTATCAAAATTACCAGAAATAAAAGACTAATTTTATTTATAATTTAATTGATTATGAAACTTTTCAGTAATTATATATGAATTGCCCTACCCTCTATACTCATAGCAGCTTCTTTCACCGCTTCACTTGTTGTAGGATGTGCATGACATATACGCGCAATATCTTCTGAACTTCCTCCAAATTCCATTGTGGTAACAATTTCTGCAATCAATTGCCCTGCGTCATGACCAATGATGTGAGCACCGAGAATAGCATCTGTTTTGCTATCAGCTAATATTTTAACAAAGCCTTCCGGTGAAGAAGTGGTTAGCGCTCTACCATTAGCCATAAAAGGAAACTTACCAACTTTATAATCAACCTTTGCTTCTTTTAATTGACTCTCTGTTTTTCCGACAGAGGCAACTTCTGGACTTGTATAAACAATGGCTGGAATAATATCATAATTTATATGTGGCTTTTGACCATTAATGAGTTCCACGCATGCTACACCTTCTTCCTCTGCTTTGTGAGCAAGCATTGGTCCTGCAACGACATCACCAATCGCAAAAATTCCATCAATGTTTGTTTTGAATTTTTTATTAATCTCAATTGAGTTCTTTTCATTTAGTTTTACACCAATGCCTTCTAAGTTGAGACCATTAGTATTAGGTTTACGACCAACAGACATTAAGACAACATCATACTTTTCAGTAATTTGTTTTTTATCTGATGATTCCATTGATACTTCCACGCCAGAATTACTTGCTTTGGTGGATATTACTTTGTGAGAAAGTTTAAATTCTAATCCTTGTTTTTTAAGAGATTTCATAAACTCTTGTGCAATCTCTTCATCCATTGTTGGAACTATTCTATCAAGCGCTTCTACAACTGTAACTTTAGATCCAAGTCTATTCCATACAGAGCCCATCTCTAATCCTATATAGCCACCGCCAATAACAAGAAGGGATTTAGGTACCGACTCTAATGCTAAAGCACCTGTTGATGTTACAATTTTTTTTTCATCAACTGGTATTGTATCAATAGCAATAGAAGTAGATCCAGTTGCGATGATATAATTTTTTGCCGAATAATTTTTTTCTCCATCACTAGAAGATACTTTTATTTTTTTTGTATCAACAAAAGAAGCTAATCCTTGCAGGTGAGTAATTTTATTCTTTTTAAATAAAAACCCAATTCCAGAAGTTAATTGTTTTACAATTTTGTTTTTACGTTGCATAAGTTTTGCCAAATCTAGAGCAACTTTACCAGTTGAAATGCCATGCTCTTCTGCATGTTTTGATATTTCTGCAAATTTTTCTGATGAATTCAATAAAGCTTTTGAAGGAATGCAACCTATGTTTAAACAAGTACCTCCAAGTGTTTTTTCCTTTTCAACACAAGCAACTTTCATCCCTAATTGAGCAGCTCTAATAGCTGCAACATATCCACCAGGCCCAGCTCCTATAACAATTAAATCAAAATCTGACATTTATACTCCTAAAATTAACTTTGATGGGTTTTCTAATAAATTTTTAATACTTATTAAAAAACCAACACTCTCTTTGCCATCAATAATGCGGTGATCATAACTAAATGCAAGATACATCATTGGTCGAATAACAATTTCATCATCAACAACAACGGCTCTTTTTTGAATATTGTGCATACCTAAAATTCCTGATTGAGGTCTATTAATAATTGGTGTGCTTAACATTGACCCATACACACCGCCGTTTGAAATAGTAAATGTGCCACCTGTTAAATCATTCATGGTTAAACTACCTTCTTTTGCTTTTGTGCTAAGCTCAACAATTTGTTGCTCAATATCCCCAAAGGTCATTGTATCCGCATCTTTTAAAACAGGAACAACTAAACCTTTTTCTGTTCCAACAGCAATACCAATATCAAAGTGATTTTTATAAATAATATTGCCTTCACGAATTTCAGCATTAACAGCAGGAAATTCTTGAAGGCTTGCAACAACAGCTTTAATAAAAAAAGACATAAAGCCAAGTTTTACATTATAGCGTTCCAGGAAGTCTTCTTTTTTTGTTTCACGAACTTTCATTATTTCTGACATATCAACTTCATTAAAAGTTGTAAGAATTGCAGCCGTGTTTTGAGACTCTTTTAATCTAGTTGCAATTGTTTTTCTGATCTTAGACATCTTCACAACTTCTTCTCTTTCTTTTGCAGTTGCTTTATTTGAAGATGGCTGATTCATAAAATTAAACACATCTTCCTTTGTCAAACGACCATCACCTCTTGAAGGTGTAATTTTTTCTAAATCTAAATTATTTTCGTCAATGAGTTTTTTTACTGCCGGAGAAAGTTTATTGTTTTCCCTATTATTGGTACTTAGAATAGTTTCTTGTTTTTTTTCTTCTTTAATTTCTTCTTTTGCAGGTTTTTCCGTAACCGTTTTTTTAGGTGTTACAGATTCTTTTACATCTTTTTTATCACCTAAAAGAGCAAGTACTCCACCAATATTAACATCAGCACCTTCTTTAACTTTTATTTCTGATATAGAGCCTGCGCTTGGTGCTGGAACTTCTACAGTAATTTTATCTGTTTCAATCTCAACTAAAGGTTCATCGGCTTCAAATGAATCACCTACTTTTTTTAACCATTTAGAAACAGTCGCTTCTTTTATAGATTCGCCAAGGGTTGGTACAATTAACTCCATAGTATTTATCTTCTATTTAACATGTTAACTCGTTTATTCAATTGGCAGTTTATATTTAACAAGAGAAACTCCTGATTTTTCATTTTCAATTTCATCCAGATTTGCCTGGGTTGCTAATCGTACAATATTTTTTTGATTTGCTAAGTGTCGATCAAATACTCCCGTTGCAGGAGATGCTGCAGATCTTCTTCCAATAAAATGTAATTCATTTTTAGAGCCTACTAAATGTAATACTGATTTAAGTCTCCTTTCAATAAATTGCCAAGCTCCCATATTTTTTGGCTCCTCTTGACACCAAATCATTTCACAATGACTAAATTTTTTAATTCCTTGTTTTAACGCCTCATAAGGAAAAGGGTACAATTGTTCTAACCGTATTATATAAACATTATTTAATTGCAGTTCATTTATATAATCTTGCAATTCAAAATAAATTTTTCCTGAACAAAACACAATACGATTAACATTTTTATATTCTTCTTCAGAAAGTGGGTTGCTGAGTACACGATGAAAAGTAGAACCATTTACAAAATCTTCCAATGAAGATGTATTGGCTTTATGACGAAGAGTCGATTTGGGCGTCATCAATACCAGGGGCTTTCTAAAATCTCTCATCATTTGTCTTCGTAAAATATGAAAATAGTTTGCAGGACTAGTACAGTTTGCTACTTGAATATTGTCTTCTGCACACATTTGTAAAAAACGCTCTAATCGTGAACTTGTATGCTCAGGGCCTTGTCCTTCATGGCCATGTGGTAATAATAAAGTCAATCCAGACATACGTAACCATTTTCTTTCACCCGTTGTAATGAACTGATCAATTATTGTTTGAGCGCCATTGGAAAAATCTCCAAATTGAGCTTCCCAAATAACTAATGTTTTTGGGTCCGCTTGTGAATAGCCATACTCAAAACCGAGGACACCATATTCAGATAAAAAACTATCAACAATTTCAAATAGCGCTTGATCTTCTCTAAAATGACGAAGAGGAACAAATCTTTTTTCATTTACTTGATCATATAAAACGGCATGACGATGACTGAAAGTTCCTCTGCCAACATCTTGTCCTGAAAGACGAACACCGTAGCCATCTTTGAGTAAGGTTGCAAAAGCCAAAGCCTCAGCTGTAGCCCAATCAATATTTTTCCCTTCATTAATTGATTCTTGTCGGTCATTATAAATTTTTTGTATTCTTTTGTGAGGAATAAAATCGTTAGGTATAGAATGCATCTCTTTAGCTAAAACTTTTAATTCATCTTCTGTTGAAGATGTTTGCATCAATCGATGCTATTTTTATACCAGTCCAAGTACCATCTAACCAATCTGCTTTATTTGGTTTATAAGATTTTGATAACTCAAATTCACTATCTAAGAAATTCTTAAAATCAGAAATTTTACTTTTTGCTTCTTCCTCACTTAATACGTCTTCTCTTACTAACTGTTCTGTATATATATTAAGAGTTGTTAAATGACTCTTAATTTTTTTATACATTAAAGGTTGGGTAAACATAGGTTCGTCCGCTTCATTGTGCCCTGATCGCCTATAACAAAACATATCAACAACAACATCTTCTTTAAATAAATTTCTATACTCTGCCGCAAGTCTACATACATGAACAACAGCTTCTGGGTCATCACCATTTACGTGAAAAATTGGCGCTTGAACCATTTTTGCAATCTCAGTGCAGTAAGGGGCAGATCGTCCATAATGAGGTGTTGTCGTAAAACCAATTTGATTATTTATAACAAAATGTATAGTGCCTCCTGTACGAAACCCTCTAAGTTGAG
>CABXIT010000006.1 GCA_902512325.1 uncultured Alphaproteobacteria bacterium
ATCTTTTGGAAGAGGTGAAGTAACAGACCTAGGTTTTTGGACAACTGGTTTCCTGTCTATAGCTGGTTTAAAAGCTCTTATTCTTCCATCGATCACTTTAAGCCTATTCCAAATGACTTACGTTATTAGACTTGTAAGGGCCGAAATGATGGAAATATTACAAACTGATTATATTAAATTTGCACGAGCAAGAGGAATTAAAAACAATACTATTAATTATAAACACGCTCTTAAAAATGGTTTAATTCCTGTGATAACAATTACTGGAATTAACATAGGAACTTTAATTGCATTTTCCATAATAACTGAAACTGTTTTTCAATGGCCTGGCATGGGGTCTTTGTTTATCAACGCAGTATATTTTGTCGATATACCTATCATGTCAGCATATATGATTATGGTAGCTTTTATTTTTGTTATGATAAATTTTATAGTCGACATAACTTATTATTTTATTGATCCAAGAATTAGACTTAAGGAAGAGAACAGTTAAGTATGTTTAAAAAAACTTTTAATCAAATGTATGATACAGATATTGGGTATAGTTTCTTTAATTCAAAAATTGCTATTATTTCATCAAGTGTTTTCTTTATAATCTTTCTATGTTCTTTTTTTGCTGGTTTAGTGGCACCTTATAATCCCTTTGATCCGGCAAGTGTTTCTCTAATGGATGCTTTTACTCCACCAATTTGGTCTGAAGGAGGAAGTTCAAGTTTTTTTCTTGGAACTGATCAGCAGGGCAGAGATATGTTTTCCACGATGATTTATGGTTCAAGAATTTCTCTTATAGTTGGTTTTGCATCCATTATGTTTGCCATGATTTTGGGAGTTTTTTTGGGGGTTACAGCAGGTTACATAGGTGGAAGATATGAAATAATTGTGATGCGTATAACAGATGTGCAGTTAACTATACCTACTATATTAATGGCTTTATTAGTTGATGGCATAGCAAGGGCCGTTATCTCAAGATCAATGCATAATGAAATGGCAATTTATGTTTTAATTTTTGCAATTGGTATTTCTGAATGGCCTCAGTTTGCAAGAGTTACAAGAGCTTCTACTCTAGTTGAAAAAAATAAAGAATATGTATCAGCTTCGCGAATTATTGGCTTATCAAATATAATAATTATGTTTAAACATATATTACCAAACATATTAAGGCCCATTTTAGTAATAGCAACAATTGGTTTAGCTTTAGCAATTATTACTGAATCAACATTGAGTTTTCTAGGAGTAGGTGTTCCACCTACAACCCCATCCTTAGGTACACTTATTAGATTTGGTAATAATTTTTTATTTTCTGGAGAGTGGTGGATAACATTTTTTCCTGCAATTTTTCTTGTTGTTTTAGCTTTGTCCATAAATCTTTTAGGAGATTGGATGAGAGATGCTTTAAATCCAAAATTGAAAAAAAGATGAGTTTATTAGAAATTAAAAATTTAAATATTAGTTATAAAACTAGGAAAGAAACAATTGTTGCAAGTAGCAATGTTAGCTTTACTTTAGAGAGGGGAGAAATTCTAGGTATTGTTGGAGAGTCTGGCTCTGGCAAATCAACTATTGCAAATGCAATTATTAATTTAATTGATCCACCAGGAGAAATTACTAGTGGATTAATAAAAATTGATAATAATGAATTACAAAATAACGAAGAAATTATTCAAAAAATTAGAGGTAGAAAAATCGGATTTGTTTTTCAAGATCCTCAAACTTCATTAAACCCACTTTTTACAATCAAAGATCAATTAATTGAAACAATTCAAACACATCTAAAATTATCATACGATGAGGCACTTAAAAAATCGATTAATCTTTTAGAAGAAGTTGGAATAGAGAATGCAAATAAAAGAATTAAAGATTACCCCCATCAATTTAGTGGAGGTATGCGTCAACGAGTTGTTATTGCGTTAGCTATAAGTTGTGAACCTGATCTTATAATAGCAGATGAACCAACGACAGCTTTAGATGTTAGTATTCAGTATCAGATTCTAGAATTACTAAAAGAACTTACAAAAAAAAGAAATTTGGGAGTAATTATTATTACCCACGATATGGGGGTTATAGCTGAAACGACAAATAAAGTTATTGTTATGCGCCATGGTGTAATTGTTGAACAAGGCAATACCAAAGACTTATTAACTCAACCAAAATCAACAGAGGCTCGTAGCCTTGTTATTTCAGTACCCCCAACAAATAAAAAAATTGATAGGTTTAAATTGATTAGTCCTGATGGGAAAGAGATCACCTCTAGTTCAGCAAATTTGACAAAAAATATTATTAAAACTTGGGGTATTCGCGAGAATACTAATCAAAAATTATTAAAGCTATTAAATATTACAAAAATTTTTGATGATCAGTCTATTTCTTTTTCTAAAAAACTAGCTGATGAAAAGAATATTAAAGCAGTAAATGATGTTTCCTTTGAATTATTTGAAGGTGAAACATTGGGTTTGGTTGGGGAATCAGGGTCAGGAAAATCAACTATTGCTAAAATTATTACCGGACTTGTCAAGCCTTCAGCAGGAGAAATAACTTATAATAACTTTGCTCTTTATAATGCAAAAAGAAAATACCAAATTTCTAAGAGTAGAGGACAAATACAAATGATTTTTCAAGATCCTTATTCATCATTAAATCCAAGATTTAAAGTGAAAGATATTATTGCTGAACCTTTGAAATTTTTTCAAAAAAAAATAACTACACATGACTTAAATCAAAATGTTTTTGATTTGATAGATATTGTTGGAATGACAAGACAATCCTTAGATCGATATCCTCATGAATTTTCAGGTGGACAAAGACAAAGAATTTCTATTGCTAGGGCTCTTGCAACAAAACCAAGATTATTAATATGTGATGAACCAACATCAGCTCTTGATGTAAGTATACAGGCACAAATATTGAATTTATTAAAAGACATTCAAGACGAGTTGCACTTAACAATGTTATTTATTAGTCATGATTTGCCAGTAATTAGGCAAATGTGTAATAGAATAGTAGTTTTAAAAAATGGAATTGTTTGTGAAACAAACGAAACTGAAGAATTATTTAATAATCCTACCCATATATATACAAAAGAACTAATTAAATTAATGCCAAAAATTGAATCAATTATTTAATATATTCAGATTCTAAGATGATTTATATTTCTCTATTTACTGTTGCTTTTATGGTTGCAACTATTGTTCCTTTTGGATCAGAAATGTATTTTGCAACATTATTATCTCTTAATAAGTACAATAATTTATTATTGTTAATAGCCGCATCTATTGGAAATGTATTGGGGTCGGTATTTAACTGGGTATGTGGTTATTATGTAAATTATTTTATTAAGAAACCTTGGTTTCCAATTAAACAAGACAAGATAGCAAAAGGAACTGCAATTTTTAATAAATACGGTAAATGGTCTTTATTACTATCTTGGGTTCCATTTATAGGAGATCCAATTACATTTGTAGCAGGTACACTTAGATTTTCTTTAGTTCCTTTTTTTGATTTTAGTATCTATTGGGAAAGTGGGAAGATATTTGATAATATATTTATCAATAATTTGGGTATTAAAGATATTTTAAAATGGAAATTAACAGTCAATTAATAGTTTTTTTAGTTGGTTTTTTTTGTGGTGTTGGTTTCTTAACTCTATTGTATTTAGTTATAAATTCTAAAAAAAAGTCAGAAATTAAATCAGATGATAATTTGCTATCTCTGAAGAATCATATGAGTTCTATTCAGCAATCGCTTCAAAATTTTAATCTTGCGCAGGATCGAATAGAAAATACTTTGATACGGGGCGGAGCTCAACAACAAGGACCTTGGGGTGAATTTGTCCTTAAAAACATTTTAGATAGTGTGGGTCTTCGTGAAGGAGAGGAATATGAAACACAAAAAGCTTTTAGAAATAGTGATGGAAATCTTCAAAAACCAGATGTTGTAGTACGTATGCCGGGTAACAGAGATATCATTATAGATTCGAAAGTTTCTTTAAATGCATGGCATGATTACTCAAACACAAAGGATGAACTTCAAAAAAATAATTATTTAAAAAAATTTTTAGAAGCAGTAAAAATTTTTGTTAAAGATTTAAGTAAAGACAACTATGAGAATATTTATGAAATTAATACTGTAGATAATGTATTAATGTTTATTCCTATAGAGCCAGCTCTTTTAACATTGTATAATGAGGGCATAAAAATAGTTGAAGATGCTTGGCAAAAAAAAATAATAATAGTTGGACCTTCAACTTTACCTTTTTTATTAAAAGCGATTGAAAATATGTGGCGTTTAGATAAACAGACAAAAACAATTAAACAAATTGCGGCTTCAGCGACAGAGATTTATGATAAAACAGTTAACGTATATGATTCATTTATTCAGGCAAATCAATCACTTGATAAGGCTAAATTAAAAATGGAAGAAGCAAAATCACGACTTCAGGATGGTCCTGGAAGTTTAACAAAAAAAGTTGATAAGATGAAAAAATTAGGTCGTTTAAATCCAAAAAAAGAGTTGCCAGAAGATTTGGACGATGAAATAGGTTAAATATATAATATGCCAAGTTTTGATGTTGTAAGTAGATTAGATTTTCAGGAAATAGATAATGCTATAGGTAATGCTACAAGGGAAATTTTAAATAGATATGATTTTAAAGGTTCTAATACTTTTATTGAGCGCAAAGAAAATGAAGTTACTGTTATTACCGATGATGAATTAAAACTTAATCAAGTTCATGATCTAATAGTTACACATCTTGTTCGTCGAAAAGTAGATCCGTTAACCTTAAGTAAAAAAAGTATGGAAAAAGCAGGCGGTAATAAAGTTAGACAACTATATAATTTAATAGAAGGAATTGAACAGTCTATTGCAAAAAAAATTACTGCGGATGTAAAAAGTTCAAAAATAAAAGTACAGGTTAAAATAAACGGCAATGAATTACGTGTAGATGGAAAAAAGAAAGATGATTTACAATCTGTTATGCAAATGATTGAGGATTCAAATATTGGCATTCCCGTACAGTTTGTTAACTTTAGAGATTAATTTAAGTGATAACTTGGGAATTGATTATAGCAATTAGTGCCTATAATTTTGTTATGTATGTTACTCCAGGTCCTAACAATAGTATTTTAACTGCTTCAGGAATAAAGTTTGGTTTCTTTCGCTCCATACCTAATATTTTTGGTATTCCTAGCGGCCATGGTTTACAATTAGCATTGGTATGTCTAGGTTTGGGCAGCCTGTTTACGACATTTCCAATCTTGCTTGATATTTTACGCTTTGTTGGTGCGGCTTATATACTTTATTTGGCTTATAAAATGTTTGGTTCATTAAATATTACTTCATCTGAAGATAAATCAAGACCATTGCAATACCATGAAGCAATTTTGTTTCAATTTATCAACCCTAAAGCTTGGGTAATTTGTATAACAGCTGTTTCATTATTTTATCCTGAAAAAGAAAATTTATTTGTAGGCACACTTTTTATGGTCATTATGTCTACTATTATTAATATACCATCCATAAGCATCTGGGCTTTTGGAGGAAGTGTGATTAGACATTATTTAAGTAATACTTCATTAAAGAAAATTATAGAATGGATTTTAGCTTTGTTACTTTTAGGTACAGCAGTCTCTGTATTATTATATAAAACTTAAATCATTGGAATAGAAATTTTTTCGCCTACTGCATTAAATCCTCTAATAACCGCTGCTCTTTTAGCAATTAGTCGATACCACCGAAGAACATTTGGATAATCTTCTAAGTTTGTTTTGTGTATTTCAAAACGTGCGACCCAAGGCCAAGTAGCAATATCCGCAATTGAATATTCAATTCCTAAATATTGATTTTTTTTAAGTCTTTCATCTAGAGTGTTATAAACACGTTTTACATAAGCTTTATATTTTTCCTCTGCATAAGGACTCTTTCCAGCGTGATAACTGAGAAATTGGTGTGCCTGACCTAAGTAAGGACCCACTTGTGAAACTTGAAAAAAATACCACTGCATTACATCCCAATAATAATCTTTTGGAATAAATTTATTATATTTATTTGACAGGTAAAGCATGATAGCTCCAGTTTCAAAAATACTTTTATTATTTTCGTCATCTACTATTGCAGGTATTTTATTACTTGGAGAAATTTTTGAAAATTCTTTTGAAAATTGTTCATCATTTGTAATATCAATCGGAAAAACTTTATAAGGAATATCTATTTCTTCTAATAAAATACTAACTTTTCTGCTATTTGGAGTAGGCCACGTGTAAAGATTAATCATAATGCATTACAATCTAAATATTATCAGTAACAATAATTGTAAGGCAACTAATATACTATTTATACTATTCATTTAACATTAATAACTTATCTATAAGATTATTAATACCTTCTCCAAAAACTTTATTTAGATCATTATTAATCTTTTCACTGTCAAATAATTTATTTTCATTAATAATTTCAATTTTAGGGTTTTCTAAATCTCCTGCAATTTTAGCTTCAACAACTATTTTTTCTGATTCAATAAAAAATAATTTAGTATCAAAATTATTACTTACCATGTCAAATGTTCCCTTAATCTGTATTTTGTTATTGTTATTAATTACAGTCAGATTTGATGTTTGTAGAACACCATTTTTTATTTCAATGATTCCTTCAAAAAGAACAGGCTTATTAGTATAATTATTTATGATCTGTGAGAGAGATTTGCTTAGATTTTGATAATCGGGCAATAACTGAGCAACTAAAATATTTAACAAGGCAACACCAAACTTTTCTTCCTCAGAGGAGACGAGATATATACTTCCTGTAACAGGTATATTGCCATTGAAATTTTTTAGAAAAATTTCATCACTGCTTAACTTTGAAGATACTTCATAATTATTTGCAGATAAACGTATCTCTAATCTTTTCCAATCGGCTAAATTTAATTGTTTAAGTATTTGATTTAAATATATGTTATTTAGTTCACCTTTTAATCTTATTGGTTGATTGTTTAATAAACTTATTGATCCTGAGCTACTAAAATCACCATTACCTATTTTACCTTCAATGTTGTTAAAATTAATTTTTTTATTAACTAGATTATAATTACCAATTAATTTTACCAACTTTATTTGTAATCCTTCTAAAAATAACGATGGTATATTTATATCAAAATTCATAGGAGCGATTTTATAGGGTTGCACAAAAGAAAAATTAGCATCTTCCGTATAAAATTGATTTTTCTCATTTTGAATTTTAGTACTAAAATCCACCTTTATTTCTGAAGAAAATTTCCAATTAGGCTGATTTTTTAAATTAATAATAATATTGTTATCAGTTTCTAATCTATCAATAATTTTTTCTATTTTATACTTATCTAAAAAGATAAATAGTAAAACTATTGTTATACAAAATAATAAAAATAGAAAAAAAAATATATTTTTTATAAAAGTCATTTTAGCAAAAAGTTAGTTAATAAATTAATCTTTATATTAAAATAATATTTATCGTTAGAATAATTGATTTTTATTTTCTTCAAAAAAGCTCTCAACCTCATTTAAATTTATATCTTCAAGTAACTCAGGATCCCATTTAGGTTTATGTGTTTTACTTATCAAAACAGCATCAATCCCTTGATTAAAATCATTTCGGTAAACCATTTTTTGACTTAAATTGAATTCCATTTCTAAGCATTCTTTTAAGCTTTTTTTTCTACCTTTTTTTATAAGTTCATTTGTTACAAATAAACTCATAGGACATTTGTTTATTATATTTTGATAAAGCTTATCATTTAATGAAGAATTTTTGATCTTATTTAGTATATCTTTAATATTTCCATCAAAACATTCTGAGATTAAATTAGTATTAATAAGAATTGATGAGTTATCTAGAGGAGTTTTAATAAAATTATTAATTGTGCCTTTGGATATATATTCATCAATTAAATTATCTAATTCGTTTATTGGGCAATAATGAGTACCTAATTCAAGAGAAAGTATTTCATTAGCATTTAAAATATATCCAGTTAAACCTAAGAATAATCCAATATTATTTTTCAATCTAGATAAAAAATAACTACCCCCAACATCAGGGAAAAAACCAATTGCTGTTTCAGGCATTGCAAATTTAGTTGTATCGGTAACAATTCTATAATCGCCATAAATTGATAAACCAACACCTCCGCCCATTACAACACCATTCCAAATTGACATGTAGGGTTTTGGAAAATTATAAATTTCATAATTTAATTTATATTCTGTTGAAAAAAAATTCTTTTTAAGATTAGATTTATTGCCTGACAAATGTACTTTTTTTACATCTCCACCTGCACAAAAATGATTACCCTCTCCTTTTAAAAGTACTCTTTTTATTTTTTTATCTGCTGACCATTTATTTAATGTTTCTGAAAACTGTTCAGCCATTTCTATGTTTAGGGCATTTAAGGCTTGTGGTCGATTTAACGTTATTACGCCAGTAGATCTAATAATCTCAAATTTAATTTCCATTTATTTACGATTTAATTTTAATATTTTATCAGATAATCCAACTTCTTTGGCTTTTAACCTATTTATTTCATCTCTTATTCTAGCAGCATCTTCAAACTCAAGTTTAGCAGCAAAATTATTCATTGTTTTTTCTAAATGTTTGATATGTTTATTAAGATCTTTACCAACTAATTCTTTAGCATTCTCAATTTCTACCGTAACATGATCTTTTTCAGCTGTATTTTCTAATATTTCTTCAATATTTTTTTTAATGCTAATTGGGGTTATGTTTTTTTCTTTATTAAATAACAGTTGTTTTTGACGCCTACGATCAGTTTCATCAATTGCAGCTTTCATACTTTTAGTAATAGTATCAGCATACATTATTACTTTGCTATCTACATTTCTAGCAGCACGGCCTATAGTTTGAATTAAACTTGTCTTTGAACGTAAATACCCTTCCTTGTCGGCGTCTAATATTGCCATTAAAGCACATTCAGGTATGTCTAGCCCTTCTCTTAAAAGATTAATACCAATTAAGATATCAAATACACCTAATCTTAAATCTCTTATGATGGCTACACGTTCAAGTGTATCAATATCAGAGTGCAGATAACGGACTTTTAATCCTTCTTCATGCATGTATTCTGTCAAATCCTCAGACATTTTTTTTGTTAAAGTTGTTATGATAACTCTATATCCTTTAGAAATAGTCAACTTACATTCATCAATTAAATTATCAATTTGATGTTTTGATTTCCTAATTTCAATCGGAGGGTCAATTAGTCCTGTTGGTCGAATTACTTGTTCAACAAAAACGCCGCTAGTTTTTTCTAATTCATAGTCACCGGGAGTTGCGCTGACAAAGATTGTTTGTGGTCTCATAGCATCCCATTCTTCTCTCTTTAAGGGTCTATTATCAATACAACTTGGAAGTCTAAAACCATATTGAGATAAAGTAGATTTTCGCGAAAAGTCTCCCTTGTACATGCCTGATATTTGACTACATGTGATATGACTCTCATCAATAAATAAAAGAGAATCTTCAGGTATATATTCATAAAGTGTAGGTGGTGGTTCACCAGGTTGTCTACCTGAAAGGTACCTTGAGTAGTTTTCAATACCACTGCAGCTACCAGTTGTCTCTATCATTTCTAAATCAAAAGTTGTTCGTTCATCTAAACGTTGCCTTTCTAGTAGTTTTTTTTCATTCTCAAATACTATTAGTTGTTTTTTTAGATCTTCTTTAATTTGAACTAATGCTTTTTTAATAGTGGGCTTTGGAGTAACATAGTGAGAGTTAGCAAATATTCGTATTTGTTCAAGATTACCTAAATTTTCACCAGTTAATGGATCAATTTCAGAAATTTTTTCAATATCATCGCCAAAAAAAGAAATTCTCCATGATCTGTCTTCATGATGTGAGGGGAAAATTTCTAAGATATCCCCTTTTGCACGAAAACTACCTCTCCTAAAATCCATATCTCTTCGTTTGTAAAGAAGTTCTACAAGTTTTCTTATTATAATATCTCTATTAATCTTTTGATTTTTTTCTAAAGTAAATGACATTGAGGAATAAGATTCGACAGATCCGATTCCGTAAATACATGATACAGATGCTACAATAATTGTATCTCTTCTTTCAACGAGTGATCTGGTGGCTGAGTGACGTAACCTATCTATCTGCTCATTAATAGATGACTCTTTTTCAATAAAGGTATCACTTTTTGGAACGTAAGCTTCTGGTGTATAATAATCATAGTAACTTACAAAATATTCTACTGCATTATCTGGAAATAGGCTTTTCATTTCTCCATAAAGCTGAGCTGCTAAAGTTTTATTTGGAGCCATAATAAGAGTTGGTCGTTGCATTTGCTCAATCACCTTTGCCATGGTAAATGTTTTTCCTGAACCAGTTACACCAAGTAGAACTTGCTCATTTTCATTGTTCTTAAGATTTTGAACTAAAGTTTTGATTGCTGCTGGTTGATCTCCACTTGGCGAAAAATTACTTACTATTTTAAATTTTTCTTTAGATTTAATAAGTGATGAATTAGTATTTAAAAGATTCATTTAAGAATTAATATAATCTTCTAAATAGTTGTATTTTTCTAAAAAACTACCTTCGTCAGTAATTGTTGAATTTAAAATTCTTCCATCATCTTTATTTAAAATGTATGGGATAACCTCATTTACTATACCATTCCCAAATTCAGTACTAGAATCTCTTGGCAATTCAGAAGGAAGGTTGTCAACTGCCATAATGGCTAGATCACCTTTAGTCTTATCTGTTTCTAAAAATGTTTCTGTATTTAAATAAAAATTAGGCTCTTCAATTGTTGTTGATTTAATTGTCGTAGGGATAGATCCATCAACATCACATGTTACATCACCTATGATTTTAAGTTTTGAAAATTGTTTTATTTGTTTTTTTGTAAAAATCTTTGGTGAGCTAGGATCCCAATAATGAGCACTTATGTAAAGATCACTCTCTTTTAAATATTCAAAAGTTGTAGCTTCATATTCTTTTGGGAATTCAATAAAATGTTTTAGCTCAAATGGTTTTTTTGTTTTATGAATTACATAATCCTTTGTATCTAGGTTACAAAAAACTGGATTTTCATAATTTTTTTCTACAAATTCTTTTGGGGAAACCTTTTTTATATTAGTAAATTTTAATACTTCCTGCACACCTTTATTAACTCTTCCATCACCAGTAACTAAAAGTTTAAAATTTGGAAAACGTACCTCAGATAAATTTTTTATAATTCTTTCATAATCATTGATTTTATGTGCTCGCTCTAAAGGTTGAAAATTATTTTGTAATAAGAATAAGTTTAATGTGTTGTAACATCCTACAATTCCTGCAAATCTTCCAAAGCCAAGATATCTTGAACCATTGTCAGCTCGAATATTTTCATAATCAATAAGTTTAATATTTTTTGATAAAATTGATTTTAGAAGTTCTTTTTTATCCATTCCAGGTGTGCCTTGAGCATTGGATAGTGTTTCTTTGTTTAATTTATATGTGTGAGAAAAAAAAACATAAGTTTTATTTGGAATAAGTCGATTTACATCTACTTCCTTTACCCCAAATAATAAGTCGCAATAATTTAAATTGTCTACAATTTTGGCACCACATTTTTCATATTCCTCATTTTTAAAAGTTCGTTTATTACATGGTTGAACAAAAATATTAATACCAGGATATTGTTCTATTATTTGTGATACTTGACTAGGCGCAATAGGGGCACGACTTTCATCCGGTCTACTTTCTTTTATAATTCCTATTGAATTTATTCTTCCTGTCATAAATTATTTTTTATAACTATTTTATAGTCTTCAAAAGTTTTAAAAAAATAATTTATTAAATTTTCATCATGAGGTGCAGCCTGAACACCATAAGGCATTTTGTTTTGTATAATTAGATCAATAGCACAAGATAGAGTAATAGAAACTAATTTACCCATAGCAGTATTTTCACCAGATCCTTTTTCATCTAAAAAATAAAAACCATTAAAAACTTCCTTATTATCTTTATTAGCTAATAATTTTACAAATAAGACAACACGGTCCTGTTCTTCTGAAAGATAAGGATGTTTTTTCCACAACTCTGAACCAAGATTATCTATTTCTTTGTCAAGTTCTGGTGATTTATTATCAAGCATTTTAAAGATATCAGCCCATGCACTTTCCCAACCATTAAGCCTTAATGTACCTCTAACAAATTCTTGAGTTTTCCATTGTGGATCAAATTTATACTCCGTAATATATGGTGTTGAGTCTCTATTTGGATAAGCCTCATAAATTTCATTATTAACAGTATATTTTCCAACATTTTTATAAGGTGTTTTTGTTACAGTCTCAAAATTTTTTACAAATTTTGCATCATTATTTAGTGCTTTGATAACCCCAACCGGAGACCAGCTAAATTTATATTTAAAGTTATTAGGTATTGCTGGAAAGCCACCACAATATGAATGGTAAGTAACATTTAAATTACTTAAACTTGTATCTTTTAATTTTTTAACGAGTAGATGTGAAAAAAAGTGATCTATGCCTGGATCTAGACCAACTTCATTTATAAAAACTAAATTATTTTTTTTCGCATCACCATCTAAGCTTCTCATATCAGGAGAAATATAACTGCTAGTAGCAAAATGGCATTTTTTTTCTAAGCATAATTTTGCTATAGACAAATGATGATCTGCAGGTAATTGTGAAACAACTATATCTCCAACTTCTAGTGAATTACTTAGTGATTGCATATCAAATTTTTTTGCCAAAACATTGTTTTTATTAACATGATTGATGCTTTGTTCTGCTTTTTCTAAAGTTCTGTTCCAAATGGTTAAATTATCATAGTTTTTAGCTAACCTTCTAATCCCAGGAATTGATGATAAACCGGTGCCTAACCAATGAATATGTTGCATAGAATTAATTTACTTTTATTTTAAAAAGATTACTACAATAAAAAATAAACAAAGGGTAAAAATTGATAAGTTTAATAATTATTTTTCTAATCACTGGAATTATATCTGGTTTTATGGCTGGCTTATTAGGGGTTGGTGGAGGCATTATAATTTTTCCAATAAGTTATTTTGTTCTTCTTTACTTTGATTATTCTTCAGATTACGCAATGCATATTGCAATAGCATCTTCATTAGGAGTAATATGCTTTACTTCAATTTCTTCAATACGTACTCATATAAAACTTAAAAATGTAAATTTTATAATTCTAAGAACATGGGTTCCTGGTATAGTTTTAGGATCATTAGCAGGTTCTTATAGTGCCAGCATTATTTCAGGAGAGGTTTTGGTAAATATATTTATCTGTCTTGCTTTTTTAATTGCTTTAAATATGGCATTTCAAAGAGATCCAATTATTATATCTAAAGATCTACCAAAATCTAAATTTATTAATTTAATTATAAGTTCTTTAATAGGTTTTATGTCAGTATTAATTGGTATAGGAGGAGGGAGTTTTAGTGTGCCAACTTTAACTATGTTTTCAAAAAAAATACATGAATCGGTTGGAACATCCGCAACTTTAGGATTTTTTATTGCTTTTCCTGGAGCGATAATATTGATTATTTCTGGCTCTAATATCGATGTTTTACCTCCTTTGTCTTTTGGTTATTTAAATATTGCTATTGTTTTGTTAGTATCATCAACAAGCGTATTTACTGCAAATTTAGGAGCCAAAGTTTCTGTTAATGTAAACAAAATCACTTTAAGGAGAATATTTTCAATTTTTCTATTGTTTACATGTATAAGTCTAATTATTGAGCATTATATAATTTGAATTTATGACTTTTATTGCTGATAGATTAAAAAGAATAAAACCTTCTATGACCGTTGGTATTAACGTTAAGGCCAATGCTTTAAGGGCAGAAGGTAAAGACGTTTTAGTATTAGCTGCAGGAGAGCCTGATTTTGATACACCTCATAATATAAGAAAAGCAGCTTCTGATGCAATGGACGCTGGTAAAACAAGATATGTGCCTGGCAAAGGAACTCCAGAACTGCAAAAAGCTATTCAATCTAAATTTTTAAAAGATAATAATCTGAATTATGATTTAGATGAAATCATTGTTGGAGTTGGAGGAAAACACATTATTTACAATGCTATGATGGCTACAATTAATCCAAATGATGAAGTAATTATCCCTGCACCTTTTTGGGTTAGTTATCCTGATATAGTTTTATTGGCAGAAGGAAAACCAGTAATAGTTCAATGTCCTGAAAATAAAAATTTTAAGATAACTGCAGATCAACTGGAAAAAAGTATTACTGATAAAACAAAATGGTTAATGCTCAATAGTCCAAGCAATCCAACAGGAACCCTTTATTCAAAGCAAGAACTAAAAGAATTAGCAGAAGTTTTATTAGAGTATCCTCAAGTTTTAATTATGTCTGATGATATTTATGAAAAAGTTATTTATGACAACTTAGAGTTTGCAACAATTGCTTCGGTTGAACCCAGATTAAAAGACAGATGTCTAACTTTAAATGGAGTGTCAAAAGCGTATTGCATGACTGGCTGGAGATTAGGTTATTGTGGAGCTTCAAAAGAAATTATTGCTGCTATGAATAAAATCCAATCTCAAAGTACTACTTCTACTTCTTCAATTTCAATGGCTGCTGCTGTAGAGGCATTAAATGGGCCTCAAGAATTTATAAAAGATCATAATGCGGCATTTGTAAGGAGGAGAGATTTAGTTGTTAATTTATTAAATAATATAGACGGATTAAGGTGTTTAACTCCTGAAGGAGCATTTTATGTATATCCTTCTTGTGAAGGTGTAATTGGTAAAGAAACTCCAGAAGGTAAGAAAATTTCTAATGATGAAGATTTTATGACTTATTTATTAGAAAGTGAAGGCATTGCGGGAGTACATGGAGCTGCATTTGGTTTATCACCTTATTTTAGATTATCTTATGCAACTAGTGATGAAATATTAAAAGACGCCTGTACAAGAATTAAAAGAGCTTGCGAAAAACTTAAGTAAGATTCTTATCATCAATTATTTTAGCTATTCTTAACAAATTAGTTGAGCCGGCATTTCCAAACGGAACACCTGCAGTAATAATTACACTATCATTTGCCGTAACTAAGTTTTTATTTTTCACTACACCACATGCAATATTTACCATTTCAGTTGCATTCACTGCATCTTTAGTAGAATAACAAGAATTAACACCCCATATGATTTGCATTTTTCTTGCAGTTTTAATATTTGGAGAAAGGCCTATGATTTGAACAGGCGCTCTTTCTCTGGCCATTCTTATTGTAGTCTTTCCACTAACAGAAAAAGTTATTATTGCTTTTGCTCCTGCATTATTTGCAATTGAATAAGCTGCATTAGTTATTGCATCAGTGTTATCAACTTTTCTATCAGAAACTATATTTTCAATTTCTAAATTAAAATTATTTTTATCTTTTTCTACATTCTCGATTATACTATTCATAGTTGATACTGATTCTATTGGATAATCTCCCACAGCTGATTCACCTGATAGCATTACCGCATCAGTTCCGTCATATATGGCATTAGCAACGTCAGAAGCTTCAGCTCTTGTTGGAACTAAATTTGAGGTCATACTCTCCAACATTTGTGTAGCAACTACTACTGGTTTACCAAAATAACGACACCTTTTAATAATATTTTTTTGAACTATTGGAACTTTTTCAGTAGGCATTTCAACACCTAGATCGCCTCTTGCAATCATAATTCCATCAGCAACTTTAATAATTTCATCAATATTTTTAACTGCAGATGGTTTTTCTATTTTTGCCATTATTAGAGCTTTTCCATCAATTATTTTTTTTAACTTAACAATATCATCAGCTTGCTGAACGAATGAAAGAGCGACCCAATCAACATTCATTTCAAGAGCTTTTTGTAAATCTGCTCTGTCTTTATTAGTAAGGGAATCTATAGGAAGAATTACATCAGGAATATTAACCCCTTTATTATTAGAAATAATTCCATCATTTAAAACCTCAGTAATTAATTGATCTTTATGTTGCTCTATAACTTGAAGTCTTATTCTCCCATCATTTATTAATAACATGCTATTAGGTGTTAAATGTTCATAAATTTCTGAATGAGGAAAATTAACTCTTTTGTCATCACCTAATGCTGAATTTGTATCTAAGATAAATTTTTGTCCTTTTTTTAGATCTTCTTGAGTATTTTTAAAATCACCAACTCGAAGTTTAGGGCCCTGTAGATCAGCTAAAACACAGGTAGCATGATCATATTTTTCTTCTAAATTTCTTATACTTTCTAAATTTTGACGATGAGTTTCTATAGAGCTATGAGAGAAATTAAGTCTAAATACGTCACATCCTGCTTTGAAAATTTTTTCAATTATATCACTAGAGGATGATGCGGGGCCCAAAGTTGCTAAAATTTTAGCTTTTCTATTACGTTTCATTTATTTTATATAAGTATATATATTTAATTTAAATGAATTTAAACTTAATTGAGTCATTATGAGTAAAAAATTTGATAGAGAATTATTAGCGGATGTTGCTGAAAGATTAATAAATCATCTGCAGACTAGAACTGATGTACAAAACATCGATTTAATGAATTTATCTGGATTTTGCAGAAACTGTTTATCAAAATGGTACTTAGCTGCTGCTGAAAAAAAGAATATTACTCTAGATTATAATCAATCAAGAGAATTAATTTATGGAATGCCTTATGATGATTGGAAAACAAAGTATCAAAAAGAAGCTAATAAAGAACAATTAGAAGATTTTAAAAATAAATAATATTAATAAAGACTCTCTAATTTTTCTCCGTATTTATCTTTTACTATAAAGCGACGAACTTTCATAGAAGGTGTCATCATACTATTTTCAATCGTAAACTCATGATCAATTAATATAAATTTTCTTACTTGCTCTATTACGGATAAATTTTTATTTACTCTATTTACAACCTCTTTAATTACATTATTAAAACCATCTTCTTTAACAATTGACTCCAAATTCTGTTCTTTTGAATTCTCCTTTGCCCAATTTATTGCAAAATCTTTATCAGGAACAATAACTGCCACTAAGTAATTTTTAAAATCTCCATAAAGCATTGATTGTGATATCTCTGGCTCTATATCAAGTTTTGCTTCAACTCTTGATGGTGAAATATTATCCCCGCCAGCATTCACTAAAATATCTTTTTTTCTATCTGTGATTTTTAGATAATCTTCTTCATCAAATTCACCGATATCCCCCGTATGAATCCAGCCATTAATTAGTGTCTTTGATGTTGCATCTGGATCATTCCAATAGCCATTCATTACGTTTTCTCCACTCACTAAAATTTCTCCATCCTCAGCAATTTTTACTTTTACTCCATGAAACAGAGGTCCAACAGTATCTAATTTAACTTTTTCTGGGGGATTGGCAGAAACAACTGGGGCAGTTTCAGTTTGACCATATCCTTGTAATAAAGGTAATCCTAAAGCTGTTAAATAAAGACCTACTTCAAAGTTAAGGGCTGAGCCTCCTGAAATAAGAGCCTTTAATGATCCGCCAAATCTTTTATTTACCTTTCTTCTAACTAATTTATCAAGAAAATTGTTCGTTAAATTTTCAATAAAACTTAGTTTTTCTCCATTATATTTTTTCTTACCTAATCTTAGAGTAGTTGCAAAAAGAGTTTGGCTTAATTTACCTTGTTTTTTTAAACCTTGTGAAATTCTTGTATGTAAAGAGTCATAAAATCGCGGAACAGCAGTCATAAAATGGGGACTAACTTCACCCATATTAATAACTAGTTTGTCAATTCCTTCAGAGTAGTAAACTTGAGCGCCAATACCTAGTGTAAAAAACTGCAAAGTATGTTCGTACGAGTGGGATAAAGGTAGCCAAGAAAGAAATTTAATTTCCTCCATACCCTCTAACAGGTTTTTTAATAATATTTGTGCACCAGTACAGTTTGATAGCATTGCTCCATGACTAAGCATAACACCTTTTGGGTTACCACCAGTTCCTGATGTATAAATAATACACGCAGTGTCAGTTCTTTTGATAGATTTAATTTCATTATCAAAGTCATAGTTTTTATAATCCTCACTTTCTATATTTTTCCATGAGTCTTCTGTGTTTTTTTCAACAAGATCACTCCATTGTAATATGTTTACAGGATTATTGTATGACTCTCCACTACCATCAATTTTTATAACGTTTTTGCAATTTGCAGAACTCTCAATTGCAGGAAGGGCTTTAAGACAAAGTTCGTGAGAAGATATGATCATACATCTTGCACCTGAATGATTGATAACATGACTATAATCCGCGGTTGTGCTTGTAGTATAAACTGGGACAGTTATTGCTCCAATTGACATTATGGCTAAATCAGCGATTTGCCATTCAGGCCTATTCTCTGATAATATTACAACTCTATCACCTTTTAAAATACCTAAATCTATAAGAGATCTTGCGATAGATTTCACCGATAACTCAACATCTTCCCAAGATAGAGATTCAAATATATTATTATTTTTTTTCCATAAATAAGGTTTGCTTTTCATCACTTTTGATTTTTCAAAAAACATGGAGACAATATTATTATAATTATCGAAATTTATAGACATTTGACTTTACCTCCCTACAAACAGTATAATTAATACCTATATTGATTTCATACTATGAATACAAAAAATAATCAAATTAATGCGCTAAATAACCTTGGAAAATTACCTATTTGGAACCTAAAAGATTTATATCTATCTCAAAATGATAAGAGTCTAATTAAAGATTTGAATAATATAAAAAATGGAACCCTTAATTTTGAAAAAAAATATTTAAATAAAGTTCAGTTATTAACTGCTAATAATTTGTACAATGCAATTTATCAATTAGAGAAAATAGATGTGTTGATGGATAAAATTTTATCTTATGCTCATTTATTAGTTGCGGAAGATGGTAATAATGAAAAAAATAAAATTTTTTATCAACAAATGCAGGAAGTCATTACTAATTATGCTTCTTCAATAATTTTTTTTACACTTGAATTAAATCAGATATCAGAAAAAAAAATTAATAAACTAGTTAAAAACAAAAAACTTCAAATTTATCAAAACTGGATTATGACCAAAAGATCTTTTAAACCTTATCAATTAGATTTAAAAATTGAAAAAATCCTTCAAGATAAAAGTATTACTTCTCATTCTGCATGGATAAGATTGTTTGATGATTTAATAGCCTCTCTTAAATTTCCTTTTAAAAAAGAAGAGCTTACTAGTGCTCAAATATTTAATTTTTTATCTGACAAAAATGAGTCTAAGCGAAAGTTAGCAGCTAAATCTGTTGGAAAAGTTTTAAGTGATAATATTAAAATATTTGCCACCATTACAAATACATTAGCAAAAGATAAATCAATAAATGATAACTGGAGAAAGCTTCCAACTCCTATTAGTGCAAGAAATTTATCAAATGTTGTTGAAGACTCTGTCGTAGATAGTCTGGTTAGTTCAGTAATTGAATATTATCCAAAACTTTCACACCGATATTATGCTTTAAAAGCTAAATGGTTTAAAAAAAAGCATTTAATGTATTGGGACAGGAATGCCCCTCTGCCTTTTCAAAGTTCTAAAACATTTACTTGGAAGGAAGCGCAACATACAGTTGTTGATGCATATTCAGAATTTAATTCTAATATAGGAAATATTGTAAAAAAATTTTTTGATGAAAAATGGATTCATGCCCCTTTGTTAGAAGGTAAATCACCAGGAGCTTTTGCAGCCTCTACTGTGGCATCAGTTCATCCATTTATTCTTGTTAATTTTCAGGGCAAAACAAGAGATGTCTCAACTTTAGCTCATGAATTAGGTCACGGTGTTCATCAATATCTAGCAGGGAAAAATCAAACACATTTTAATGCATCAACACCTTTAACTCTAGCGGAGACTGCTAGTGTATTTGGCGAAATGCTTACATTTAAATTAATACTTGAACAAGCAACATCTAAAAAAGAAAGAAAAGCTCTCTTATCAAACAAAGTGGAAGATATGCTTAATACAGTTATTAGGCAAATTGCTTTTTTTCAATTTGAAAAAGAGGTTCATATTTTGAGAAGAAGTTCAGAATTAAGTATTGATAAAATTTGTTCTATCTGGATGGATGTACAGAAAACCAGTTTGGGACCATCTATTAAATATGAAGAAGAATACAAATATTACTGGAGTTATATACCTCATTTTATTCATTCCCCATTTTATGTTTATGCATATGCGTTTGGTGATTGTTTAGTTAATTCATTATTTAAAACCTATGAGCAAGGACTAGTGAATTTTGATGATAAATATATTAATCTACTTAAAAGTGGAGGCTCTAAAAAATATGACGAGTTGTTTAGGCCATTTAATTTAAATTTATCTAAAAAATCTTTCTGGAAAAAAGGTTTGAATGTCATTGAAGGTTTTATCGATGAATTGGAGACTTTATAAATGGTAGATATTGAGTCACGGTCAATTGCAAAGCAAATAAAAAGGTATGCTCAAGTTGGTGGCGTAGTTGGTAAGCTTGCAACAAAGTTAGCAAGTCAAAAATATTTTGGTGTTAAGTTAGATAAAGAAAAACACGCATTAGAAATTAGAGAAGCTCTAGGGGGGATAAAAGGTCCTCTTATGAAGGTGGCTCAGCTTTCTGCAACAATTCCTGATTTATTACCTGAAGAATATACAAAAGAATTATTGCATTTACAATCTAATGCACCGCCTATGGGTTGGTTATTTGTTAAAAGAAGGATGGCAACAGAGTTATCTCAAGATTGGCAAAAAAAATTTAAAGAATTCGATAAAGAAGCAACTAGAGCAGCTTCCTTAGGCCAAGTTCATAAAGCTTTTTTAAAAAATGGTGAATCAGTAGCTTGTAAACTTCAATATCCTGATATGCAATCTGCGGTAAGCGCTGACTTGTCTCAATTAAAAATGATCTTTTCAATCTATCAAAGTTATAACAAAGCTATTAAAACAGATGAAGTCTATAAAGAAATAACTGAAAGATTAAATGAGGAATTAGATTATGAAAGAGAAAATAAATTAATGAATGTTTTTGGAAAAATTTTTTCAAAAGATAATTTTATTCATGTTCCAAAGACTCATGATAGATTAAGTACTAAGAGATTGCTAACCATGTCTTGGTTAGAAGGAAAATCAATATTAGAGTATAAAGGTGCAAAAAAAGATGTAAGAAATTCTCTTGCAAGAAACATGTATTATGCATGGTACAAGCCTTTTTTTGATTATGGAGTCATACACGGAGACCCACATTTAGGAAATTACTCAGTTCAAGATGATCACAGTATTAATCTTTATGATTTTGGCTGTATGAGAATATTTAAAGCTAAGTTTATTAAAGGTGTTATTGATTTGTACTTTGGACTGCAAAATAATGATGAAGCGCTTGCTGTTCATGCTTATGAGCAATGGGGTTTTGATGATATTACAAAAGAAAAGCTAAAAATTTTGAGTAAATGGGCAAATTTTTTATATGCACCTCTTATGGAGGATAAGGTTCAAAAAATCCAAGAGAGTGATAGTGGAGTTTATGGTGCCCAAATAGCATCTGAAGTTCATCAAGAGTTGAAAAAAATTGGTGGGGTAAAACCTCCAAAGGAGTTCGTGTTTATGGATAGGGCTGCTGTGGGACTTGGTTCTGTATTCATGCATTTAAAGGCAGAAGTAAATTGGCATAAGGTATTCCATGAATTAATTGATAACTTTGATCAAAAAAAATTAACAGAAAAACAACAAAATACTTTAAAGTTAGTTAACCTATAATTATAAGACCTTATGCAGATATCAGCGTTGAAAGAAAATTCTAATAACGAAAATAGAGTAGCTTTAACACCAGATGCGATTAAACTTTTTCAAAGACTGGGCTTAGAAGTTTTAATTGAAGATGTTGCTGGTAATAATTCAGGTTACCCAAACGAACTTTACAAAGAAAATGGTGCTAAAATTGTATCAAGAAATGAATGTCTGAAGGCAGATATATGTCTTTGTGTAAAAATGCCAAATGAAGAAGATTTAAATCAATTAAATGAAAACACTGTATTAATTGGAATATTAAATCCTTATGAAAATAAAAAATATTTTAATACGTTAAATAATAAAAAAATAACGTCCTGTTGTATGGAGTTAATTCCAAGAATTAGTAGAGCTCAAAGTATGGATGTTTTATCTTCTCAAGCAAATTTAGCAGGTTACAGAAGTGTTATAGATGCAGCTGAAAAGTTTGGTAAAGCATTTCCTATGATGATGACTGCTGCAGGAAGAGTTAATCCTGCTAAAGTTATGGTTTTAGGTGTTGGCGTTGCTGGTTTACAAGCTATAGCAACTGCAAAAAGATTGGGGGCTGTAGTGTCTGCAACTGATGTTAGGTCTGCAACTAAAGAGCAAGTAGAGAGTTTGGGTGGAAAATTTATTATGGTAGAAGATGAAGAATCCACAAATGCAGAAACCGAAGGTGGTTATGCTAAAGAAATGAGTGAGGAATACAAAAAAAAGCAAGCTTTACTAATTGCTGAGACTATAGCAAAACAAGATATAGTTATATGTACTGCTCTTATCCCGGGAAAGACAGCTCCAGTATTAATTTCTCAAGAAATGGTTGAATCCATGGCTTCTGGATCAGTAGTTGTTGATCTGGCAGTTGAAGCTGGTGGAAACTGTCCTCTAAGTAAAATAGGTCAAGTGATTGATCATAAGGGTGTAAAAGTTATTGGTTATGCAAATGTACCTGGCAGGGTTGCAAAAGATGCTTCAGCTTTGTATGCAAAAAATATTTTTAATTTCTTAAGTTTAATTAAAAATAAAGATGATAAAAAAATTAATCTCAACTTAGAAGATGAGATCGTCAATGCCGTTGTCTTAACACATGAGGGAACATTAAGATTGGAACAGTTTAATTAATATGGAAGCGCATAGCTCTGAAATTTTTGTAATTGGGTTAACAGTATTTTTTTTAGCTTGTATTATAGGGTATTATGTAGTTTGGTCAGTTACTCCTGCATTACACAGCCCTCTAATGGGCGTTACAAATGCCATTTCAAGCGTGATTATTGTTGGAGCAATTTTGGCAGCAGGCCCATTTGGACATGATACTTCTAAAATATTTGGAATTATAGGAGTGGTTCTTGCTTCTATTAATATATTTGGTGGTTTTATTGTGACTTATCGAATGTTGTCTATGTTTAAGAAAAAACCAAAAAAAGAAAAAAAGGATTAAATAAATGTCAGCAAATATAGTTGCAGTTTTATATCTTATTTCAGCATTAATGTTTATCTTTGCTCTAAGAGGTTTATCGCACCCTGAATCCTCAAGGCTAGGAAATATTTTTGGAATAGTTGGAATGATTATAGCTATCATAACAACCTTAATGTTTAAATCAGTTCTTAGTTATGTTGAAATTGGAGCAGCTATAATTGTTGGTGGAGCAATAGGAACCTTTATTGCTCTAAGAATAGAAATGACAGCGTTGCCTCAGTTAGTAGCAGCTTTTCATAGTTTAGTTGGTATAGCAGCAGTTTTTGTTGCTGCTGCCGCTTTTTATGACCCAGCATCATTTGATATTGGCAAAGTTGGATCAATTGGAACTAGTAGTTTAATAGAAATGAGCATAGGTACCTTTATTGGTGCTATAACATTTTCTGGATCTGTTCTTGCATTTGGTAAACTTCAAGGAACTGTCTCTGGAAAACCAATAGTCTTTAGATTTCAACATACTATAAATGCTTTAATACTAATTTTAATTATCTCATTAATTGTTCTCTTTGTTACAAATCAATCACCATTAATTTTTTGGATAATTGTGATTGTTTCAATACTTTTAGGTTTTATGGTTGTAATTCC
The DNA here is from genome assembly GCA_902512325.1 of uncultured Alphaproteobacteria bacterium. Taxonomy (GTDB): domain Bacteria; phylum Pseudomonadota; class Alphaproteobacteria; order HIMB59; genus CACPNW01. Next base: position 23,833 of record CABXIT010000006.1, read on the forward strand.
TATAGGTGGAGCAGATATGCCTGTAGTTGTGTCCATGTTAAATTCTTATTCTGGTTGGGCTGCATGTGGAATTGGTTTTACATTAAGTAATAATTTGTTGATTATTACAGGAGCTCTTGTTGGTGCTTCCGGTGCTATTCTTAGTTACATAATGAGTAAAGGTATGAATAGATCTATTATAAGCGTTGTATTAGGTGGCTTTGGCGGAGAGCAAGCTGCAAGTAATGCTGGTGATAATTCGGATAAAATAGTTAAGCAAGGCAATGCTGAAGATGCTGCTTATATAATGAAAAATGCTGACTCAGTAATTATAGTTCCTGGCTATGGAATGGCTGTTGCTCAAGCTCAACATGCTTTAAGAGAAATGGGTGATATACTTAAGAAAGAAGGAATAAATGTTAGGTATGCAATTCATCCAGTTGCAGGAAGAATGCCTGGGCACATGAATGTTTTACTTGCTGAAGCAAATGTCCCTTATGAAGAGGTTTTAGAGTTAGATGAAATAAATCATGATTTTCCAATGACTGAAGTATCTTTTGTAATTGGTGCTAACGATGTTACTAATCCTGCTGCAAAAACAGATGAAACATCCCCTATATACGGTATGCCAATTTTAGATGTTGAAAAATCCCAAACTGTTTTATTTATTAAAAGATCAATGGCAACAGGATATTCAGGGGTTGATAATGAGCTTTTTTATCGAGATAACACAACCATGTTATTTGGTGATGCTAAAAAAATGTGTGAGGATATTGTTAAAAGTTTAGCTTAAGAATTGTTTCTTCGAGCCGTTTTTCTTGATCTACGAATATTTTCTTCTTTTTCTCTTGCTCTTTTAAGACAGGGTTTTTCAAAGTGTTTTCTTAGTTTCATTTCTTTGTACAAACCTTCTCTTTGCATCTTTTTTTTAAGGCTTCTTATAGCTTGCTCTATATTATTATCTTTTACGTTTACAAATAGTGTCATAATTGAAGAGGCACTTAACATATTGTAATAGTGAATGCAAACGTTGAAATCTCTTTAAAATGATTGGTATAATTATACTTTATGATTATATATAAATTGTGGCAATTTTAAAAATAGCAAAGTTAGGACATCCTATTTTAGTTAAAAAAACTAATGAAATTAATAATTTAAAAGAGTTAAATTTAAAAAAAGTTGTATTTGATATGTCTGAAACTATGCTAGATGCTGATGGTATAGGATTAGCAGCTCCACAAGTTCATCTATCACATAGAATGTTTATCTGTAGAAATCCAGAAATAGAAGATGATGATAAAATTAACATTTCAGTTTTTATTAATCCAATAATTGAAAAGCTTTCAGATGAAACAGATGATGACTGGGAAGGCTGTCTTTCTATACCAGGAATGTTAGGTTTAGTAAGAAGATATAAACGAATTAAGTATTCAGCAATAGATTTAAATGGGAATAATATTGTTGGTGAAGTTGATGGTCTACTTGCAAGAGTTATTCAACACGAATTTGATCATCTTAATGGAGTACTTTATACTTCAAGATTAGCTCATAAAACCGCATATGGATACTCTGAGGAAATTGAAAAGTTTTGGAAAAAAAGTAATGATGCAAACAAAAAATAAATATCTTTTAAATAAAAGGTTAAAAATATTAAAATATGCAAAAAATATTGTTGCAGAGCATGGACTTACATCACAAACTTTAAAAAAAATTTCAAAAAAACATGAATTAGATATTAATGAAATTAATTTATTATTTCCTGATGGTAAAAATGATTTGTTACAATTTGTATTAGAACAATTAAATATTGATCTTGAAAATTATTGTAAAAAATTAGATTTAATAAGATTGCCAGTTCATAAAAGAATTAGAAAAATATTAATTTCAAAAATATATTTAATGAATAAAGAAAAAAAATTTTATAATAAAATTTTTTTAAACTTATTAATACCGAAAAAGAATTTTTCTCTTCCACTAAAGTTATATAAAAGTGTTGATCAAATATGGTTTATAGCTGGTGATACATCAGTAGATTTTAATTTTTATACAAAAAGATTAATTTTAGCAGGTATTTATTCAAGAATTATTTTTTTCTTTTTTAATAATAATAATCAAAAAATGCTAGAAGATCTTTTAGACTCAAATTTGAAAAGAGTTTCAAAAATTCCAGAGTTAAAAACAAAATTAAATTTGTTAAAAGATTACCTTCCCAAGGCATTAAAATTTGTAAAAAATTCTATTTAAGCAATACTGTCTGGCTCTAATTCATTTCTAATATTAGAAATTCTATCTTTTAAGACTAGTTTTCTTTTTTTTAATCTTTGAATTTGTAAAAAATCAACAGTATGTTTTTCTTGTAATTGAATTAATATTTGGTCAAGGTCAGAATGTTCCTGCTCATATTCTTTTAGTTTTTCTAATAATTGAGTATTTTTATTCATAAAATTAAAATTTATCTTAATAAATAATAGTATATAAGCACGTCGTGGTAAAAAAAATAGGTATTTTAACAAGTGGAGGAGATTGTGCAGGCTTAAATGCAGTTATTAGAGCCGTAACCCTTCGTGCAACAAATGAATATGGATGGAAAGTTTATGGATTAAGAGATGGAACTTTAGGTTTAATGAAAGACCCAATTGATGTAGTTGAATTAAAGCCTGATTTTTTTGATGGAAATTTAATGAGAATGGGAGGAACTTTCTTAGGATCTAATAACAAAGGCAATCCATTTGGCAGTATTGAAAAAGAAGGAAAAAAAATTGGAGTTTCAGAATTGATTATTGAAAGTTTTAAAAAATTACAATTAGAAGCTCTAATAGGAATTGGCGGTGATGGAAGTTTAAAACTTTTACAATCTTTAACAAGGAAGGGGAATATAAACTTTATAGGTATTCCTAAAACAATTGATAATGATGTTAAGCATAATGAGTTGTCTATTGGATATGATACAGCAGTAGATGTTGCTACAAATGCCCTTGATATGTTGCAACCTACAGCAGCTAGTCACAGAAGAGCAATGATATTGGAAGTTATGGGTAGAGACGCAGGTCACATAGCTTTAAATTCAGGCATAGCTGGTGGAGCGGATGTAATATTAATTCCTGAAATTCCGTATTCAATTAAGGGGATAGCAAATCATATTGATAAAATTCGAAGTAACGGTAGAAATCATGCGTTGATTGTTGTTGCAGAAGCAGTCAAAAAAGAAGATGGAAAAAAAGCTACAGTGAAGTTTATTGATGGAGAAGTTAGATTAGGTGGTATTGGTACTTATCTAGGTGATGAAATCTATAAACTTACCGATGCTGAAACTCGTGTTACAGTTCTTGGACACGTTCAAAGAGGTGCTCAGCCTACTCACAGAGATAGACTTATTGCAAGTGCCTTTGGAGTTAAGGCCGTAGATTTAATTGCTAATAAAAAATATAATAGGGTGGTTGTTTGGCAAGATAGGAGTGTAAAAGATGTTTCATTAGATTCCATTGCTGGAAAATCTCAAACATTAAGTAAGTCCGACCCACTTATAGAAGTAGCTAAAGGATTGGGTATTTATATAGGTGAATTTAATTAAAATTTACCAATCTTTTTCCATAGAAAAAAGTATATTCTGTAAGGTAGAATTCTTAAAATCTTTACTATAAATAATATAGTAAAAGGGAAATAAATTTCAAATCTTTGTTTATAAACTAGACCCGTATATATTTTTTCAGCAGCAAATTCAGCAGATTTTAAGAAAGGCATTTTAAATGAATTTAATCTCGTAGCCTCAGTATCAATAAAACCTGGGTTAATTACTTTGACAGAAATTCCAATTTTTTTAAAATCAAAAAATAAACTTTCTGAAAGATTTAATTGAGCAGCTTTAGTCATTCCATAAGCGCCTGAAGTTGGCCAACCTCTATAACCAATTGGTGATGATACGATTGCTATAGTATTTTTCCTGTGTTTCATTACATTTTTAAGAACATCTATACAATAAAGAGTACCTTTTAAGTTAACATCTATAAGTAATTCGTAATTATTTATATCAAATTCTTGATTTTTATTTGGAGTATATGCAGCAGCATTTAGTAGTGCTATATCAATTTGCCCAATTTCATTTTCTATAAATAATATAGTTTTTTTTACTTCATTTTTATCTGCTATATCGCATTTAACCGTAAAGAGGTTTTCACTTTTATTTTTGTTGAGAAGTCTTTCTTTAGCTTTATTTAATTTATCACTATTACTTGAGCTAATAATTACAATCCAATTATTAATTAAAAAATGTTCTGCCGTAGCAAAGCCAATCCCTGAAGAACCTCCAGTAATCCAAATTATTTTGGTAGGCATTAATTATTCCCAATCACTTCTTATGATAGTTATAGTTTTTTTATCCTTGGGATTTTTAAATTCCATTTTTAAAAGCTCATCGCCTTGATACCATAAAGTATATTCTGGAAAAGGCCCTTTATCTTTGGGATTTTTTGAAGCATTAAAAATAATTTTTTCCGCTTCTATTTTAGAATTATTAATTTTTATTTTTTCTTCTTTTAATTTTTGAACACTTATTTCTCTCACAATCCCTTTTTGCGTATCAAATACCTCTTTTTCTTTTAGCATTTGCTTATTCCAGTAATTAAGTGGAACAATATTTTCATCTAATTCAAGTAAGCCATCCATTCCAGTAGCCATAAAAACCCCATTCTCGTCCTTACCATCAATTTTATATTCCCTGTCATCTTCAAAGTCAGTAAACCCGTCTATTGATATGAAATTGCCATTCTGCCAGGTTTCTTTTGTTTCCTGAAAAAATTTATAAGCTGGAATAAATAAAACTTTAACCTCAATATCTAAAATTGAATGTAAGATTAAATTTTCTTCATCATTAATAAATTTTATAGTTAAGTTCCCAATTATTTTGTTTTTTCTTAATACATCAAAGCTTACTTCATTATCATCTGGAATTGGGAAAACTTCTGCATTTGAAGATATGTTAAAAAAAATTAAAATTAAAAATAATGAGAATATTTTCATGCTTTTACTGTTAGTGTAGATTTAACTCCATCAATATGAAATATTTGTCCAGTAATCCAGTTATTTTTTTCACTTAAAAGAAAACTTGTTAAATCTCCAAATTCTTCAACTCTGCCTATTTTTGGTGTTTGCTGTATATTCTCTATTACCTTTCTTATGGTGTCGTTACTAATCATCTTTTGTTTATTAAATCATCTTTATTTCTCGATATAATTACAGGAGAATAACCTTCTTCATTCATTTTCTTTGCAATGAAAAAACTAATTGTGCCTGCCACTCTAATAATAAGTATTTTTTTGCCCATATTAAATTTCTTTTATAGTTGATTTGAAATAAGCGAATAATAAAATAGATAATAAAAGTACTGAGTTTGTTTGATGTAAGCTGGCATATTGTATAGCAACATTTGATACTAATGTCATTACCCCTAAAAAAAATTGTAAACTTAAAGTAGACAAAACAAGACAAATAATTACTTTATGTAACTGAATAAATTCTTTAATAAATAAGTAAGTAAATAGTGAAAAAGTATAAATGAATGTTAGCGTAGCAATCCATCTATGATTAAAATTTATAGTTACAGTATTTTCAAATAAATTTAACATACCCAATTCTTTTAAATAAATATCATCAGGTATAATTTTTCCATTCATCAAAGGATAAGTATTAAATGATTGACCTGCATGAGAACCCGCCATAAAACCTCCACTTAAAATAGTAATAAATACTAGTAATATAGAAATTAATATTAAAAATTTTTTAGATTTAAAATATAAAAATCTTTTACTTTTGAGATTATAGTATTCAATACTAGTCCAAAGCAATAAAGAATATATTATAATTGCATTTGATAAGTGAAATGTTAACCTATAAGCACTTACATAAGGATTATTTTGAAGTCCACTTTTTACCATCCACCATCCAACGAAGCCTTGTATTAAACCTAAGATAAAAATAATAGTAAATCTTTTATAGAAAAATATATTTAAGTATTTTTTTAAAAAGAAATATAGAAATGGAATTAAAAAAACTACACCAATTAACCTAGCAAAAAACCTATGAAACCATTCCCACCAAAAAATATATTTGAATTCTTCTAAGGTCATATTTTTATTAACATATATAAATTCTGGAGTTAGCTGATAATCATTAAATACTCTCAGCCATTGATTTTGATTTAAAGGAGGTATCGTGCCAAGCAATGGTTGCCAATCAACCATTGATAGTCCTGAATCAGTAAGTCTTGTCAAACCTCCGATAACTATAATTAAAAATACCATTATTGTTAATAATATTAACCATAGCATAACAGGTTTCTGGAAATTAAGATTTAGTTCAGTAAATTGCATAAAAGTTAATATATTATATAGAAATAGTAATAAAAGTTGATATTTAAATCCCATGATTGAAAAAACTGATGTTATAATTATTGGAGCTGGACCAGTTGGTTTATTTGCCATTTTTGAGCTAGGATTGCTGAATATTTCCTGTCATGTAATTGATAATTTAGATAAACCAGGTGGTCAATGTGCTGAACTTTATCCAGAAAAACCAATCTATGACATACCATCAAGAGTTTCAATAACTGGGCAGGAACTTACTGATGATTTATTGGCACAGGCTAAACCTTTTAGCCCAGTCTATCATTTTAATCAGCAAGTTGAAAAAATTGTTAAACTTGAAACAAATGAATGGTTAGTTGAAACAAGCCTTAACAAAAAACTAAAAGCAAAGTGTATAGTAATTGCAGCTGGAGCAGGTAGTTTTGTTCCACGAAAAATACCGATTGAAAATCTTGATTATCTAGAAGATAAAAATATTATGTATGCTGTTAGAAATAAATCTATTCTAGAAAATAAGGAAATTTTAATCGTTGGGGGTGGTGACTCTGCTTTAGATTGGACTAATGAATTATCAAAAATAGCTAATGTGACCTTGATGCATCGCAGAAAAGAATTTAGGGCTGCACCTGACTCTGTATCCAAAATGCTTGAATTAGAAAAAGATAAAAAAATAAATTTTTTACTTGGGCAAATTGATAGCATAGAAGATTTGAAAAATGGTAAAATAAAGGTGACAGTAAAAAACAACGATGAAAAAAATAATTTTGAAGTTGATTATTTATTGCCATTTTTTGGCTTAAAAATGGAACTTGGACCAATTGCAAATTGGGATCTTAATTTAGATGAAAATTTAATTAAGGTTGATGCAGAGAAATTCGAGACTTCAGTGCCATCAATCTTTGCAATTGGAGATATAAATACTTACCCAGGAAAATTAAAATTAATTTTATCTGGTTTCCATGAAGCTGCTTTAATGGCTCAACAATGTTTTAAATATTGTTTTCCAGATAAAAAAAATGTATTTCGCTACACCACATCATCAAAAGATCTGCACAAAAAATTGAATATTTAATGAAGATAAAAGTAACTGACCGAGACGGAAATAAGCATGAATTAGAAGGAGACTCTAACTCTACTTTAATGGAAATTTTAAGAGATGCTGGTCTTGATATAGAAGCAGCATGCGGGGGTTGTTGTGCCTGTGCTACCTGTCATGTGTATATTAGTGATAAGTGGTTAGAAAAGATTAATGTTAGAGACGATGATGAGGAATCAATGCTTGATCAAGCTTTTGATGTCAAAAATACATCCAGATTAAGTTGCCAAATAAGCCTTTCTGAAGAATTGGATGGCATTGAATTGGAGTTAGCTCCCCAGTAAAAAAAGAAAAAAAGGCTTTACAAATGATTATTGTTTGTATACAAATAGTTTGTATACAAATGGCAGACACTTCTCTTAACGAGAATAGAATAGGTTTATTAATTTGGCAGACATCCAATCTCTGGCAATCCAGAATTCGTAATCAAATAAGCAAATTTAATCTTTCATTTAATGAGTATCTCATATTAGAAACTGTTTATAATTTATCAAAATCTTTATCTGATATTAATCAAGTAGATATAGTAAAAAACTCTTTTATCGATAAATCGGTGGTAAGTGCTAAATTGACACAATTAGATAAAAAGAAATTAATTAAAAAAATGACACCAAATGATAACAGATCAAATAAATTAGCATTAACAAGAGAAGGTATAATTATTGTTGAAAAAATCATAAATAATGTAATTGAAGTGGAAAATGTTTTCTTTAGTAAATTAAATCAAGAAACTTTTAATTTCATTAATTCCTTAAAATTGATATTGGGTAAAAAAATTAGAATTAAAGCAAGTTATAATGAGTAAAATAGATTTAAAATATTATAATAATTTAAAATCCTGGCCCTTCAAAGAGGCTGAGCAAATAATAAAAAGGAATGGTGGTTTAGCAAATTTTAAAACCCCAAGTAAAGGTTATATTCTTCTCGAAACGGGTTATGGACCATCAGGCTTACCACACATTGGAACATTCGGTGAAGTGGTTAGAACGACTATGGTCAGAAATGCTTTAATGTCTCTTGTGAATTGCCCAACAAAATTAATTGCATTTTCAGATGATATGGATGGATTAAGAAAGGTTCCAGATAATGTGCCTAATAAAAATATGCTAAGTGAAAACATTGGCAAACCCTTAACTGCTATTCCTGATCCTTTTGAAAAGTTTGAAAGTTTTGGCCATCATAATAATGCAAAACTTAGATCCTTTTTGGATAAATTTAAATTTGATTATAATTTTGTAAGCTCAACTGAACAATATAAAAGTGGTTTTTTTGATAATACTATTATTGAAATTCTTCAAAATTATGAAAAGATACTTGAGATAATTTTACCAACTTTAAGAAAAGAAAGAAAGAGTACTTACAGTCCATTTTTGCCAATAAGTACAGAGTCTGGAAATGTCTTACAGATACAAATAGAGGAATATAGACCTAAAAGTAGTAGCATAATTTATACAGAGCCAAAAAATAATAAAAAAGTAGAAGTTTTAGTTACGGGTGGAAATTGCAAATTACAATGGAAAGTCGATTGGGCTATGAGATGGATGGCTCTAGGAGTAGATTATGAAATGTGTGGCAAAGATCTTACTGAAAGTGTCGATTTGGCATCAAAAATTTGTAAAGCTGTAGGTAAGAGTTCTCCTATTAATTTAATTTATGAGATGTTTCTTGATGAAAAAGGTGAAAAAATATCAAAATCAATTGGCAATGGTATTAGCGTTGATGAATGGTTACGTTACGGTTCTCCTGAAAGTTTGTCATTGTTTATGTATCAAAAACCTAAATCTGCTAAAAAACTTTTTTTTGATGTAATTCCAAAAACAGTTGATGAGTATATTTCTCATATCAATAGTTATAAAAAACTAGATGAACAAAAAAAATTAGATAGCCCACTATGGCATATTCATTCAGGTAACCCGAAAGACTTTAAATCAGATATTACTTTTAATTCACTTACAAATCTTGTAAGTATTTGTAATACTGATGATAAGAATATAATTTGGGGATTTGTTAATCAATATGATAAAAATATTAATTCAAAAGATAATCCTGAATTTGATAATTTAATTGATTATGCGATCAATTATTATAATGATTTTGTGTTACCAAATAAAAAATATTTAAATATTACTAATGATAATAAAGTTGTATTTGAAGCAATCCTTGATGTTCTTAAATTAAAAGTAAATGAAAATACTTCTGCTGAAGAAATTCAAACATTACTTTATTCAGTTGGTAAAAATCATCAATTTGAAAATTTAAAAGATTTCTTTAAACTTGTATATAGAGTTTTACTAGGTCAAGAGCAAGGACCACGTTTGGGTTCATTTATCAAATTATATGGAGTCAAGGATACGATAAAAATAATTGATCAAAAACTTAAAATTTTAAATAATGTTAATTAATTTATTAAGGTTGTTACCACCAGAGACCGCTCATCAAATAACAATTAGTCTTCTTAAATCAAATTTTATTTTAAAAAAAAAACAAATAAAAATTTATAAAAGTCTTAAACAAAATATACTTAATATAAATTTCAACAACCCTGTAGGTTTAGCCGCAGGATTTGATAAAAATGCTGAGGTGATCAAACAGATGCTTTATTTCGGGTTTGGCTTTGTTGAGGTAGGCACAGTAACCCCTAATAAACAAAGAGGTAATGAAAAGCCTAGAGTTTTTAGACTTTTTGAAGATAAAGCTATTATTAACCATCTAGGTTTTAATAATTTAGGAAGTGAAAGAATTTTATCTAATCTAAAGTCATTTTATGAAGATAAGGATATTAAAGAGGTAGTAGGTGTAAATATTGGAAAAAATAATTCAACTGAAAATGATATTGATGATTATTTATATTGTTTTGAAAAATTAGGTATTTATTGTGATTATATAACTATAAATATTTCATCACCAAATACTCCTGGTCTTAGAGATTTGCAATTGCGTGGCAGAATAGAAACTTTAGTAAAAAAAATTCAAAAAAGACAATTAGAAATTAAAGAATTAATAAAAAAACCAATTTTTATTAAAATTTCTCCAGACCTTAACGATGAGCAATTAAGAGATATTGCTTTAATGTCACTTGCTAATAATGTTAATGGTTTAATAATTTCAAATTCGACAATCCGACGTCCTGATACTTTAACATCAGGATATAAAAATGAAGTAGGAGGATTAAGTGGAAAGCCGATTTTTATAGACTCAACAATTTTATTAAAAAAAATGTATTCTCTTACCAATGGTCAAATTACACTTATTGGAGTTGGTGGTATTTCAAGTGGTTACGAATGTTATGAAAAAATAAAAGCTGGTGCTAGCTTGGTTCAATTATATACAGCATTAGTATATCAAGGTCCAAAAATTATTAATAAAATTTTAAAAGAACTTAATGAGTTAATTAAAATTGATGGATATAAAAGTATATCTGATGCAATAGGTAAATCTTCTTAATGATAAAAAGAATAAATGGTATCTTAGAAATATTTGATAAATACGATATTTTTATTTTAGATCAGTGGGGAGTTATGCATGATGGAGTTTATGGCTATAGTCACGCTATAAAAGCAATAGATTTACTTATTCAAGAAAATAAAAAGCTTATGATTATTTCCAATTCTTCAAAGAGAAAAATAAATACAATTGATCGATTAAACAATTTGGGATTTGATAAAAATAATTTTATAGAGGTTATGACTAGTGGAGAAATGATTTGGCAAGAATTACTTAATTCATCTAGTAATTATGGTAGTCAAATGGAAAATTGTTTCCATATTTATGATTTTTCAAAAGAAGATGGTTTAGATTTTAGAATTGGATTAGAAAAATTTAATTTTGTGTCAAATGTTAAAGAGGCCAATTTTATTCTTGCTTGTACCCCTTTTAAAAATACTGAACCTATAGACTATATTCCAATTCTTAAAGATGCTTTAGATCTAAATTTAATTATGTTTTGTGCTAACCCAGATTATGTAACTATTGAAAATAATAATAATAAAAATATTTTTTGTATGGGTACAATTGCGGATTTATACGAACAAATGGGAGGAAAAGTTATTATTCTTGGTAAACCTTCTAAAGAAATATATAAAGAGGCTTGTAGGAAAGTTAATAAAATAGATCTAGCAAGAATCGTTGCAATTGGCGACTCATTAGATCATGATATTTTAGGTGCTATAAACTTTGGTATCGATAGCATTTTAATTTTAAATGGTATTCACAAAGGCTTATTTGCAGATAATTACAAAAAGGGTATAAATAAGATAGAAAATAGCAAAAAATGGAACTTCAATCCAACATATGTATGTAATTACTTTTCTGTTTAACTTTGCTTGACAATTATTTATTTATATTTACTAAACCCCTTCATTATGACTATGAAATGTGAACTTACAGGAAAATCCTTTCAAACTGGGAATAATGTAAGCCATGCAAAAAATAGAACTAAAAGAAGATTTCTTCCAAATCTTCAAAAAACAACTTTTATAAGTGAAAAACTTGGTCAAAAAATTCAACTTAAAGTAGCAGCTAGTACAATTAGAACTGTTGAAAAAAAAGGTGGATTAGATGATTTTTTAGTATCCACACCTAATAGTAAATTGCCAGAAAAAGCTAAAAAATTAAAGAAGACTATCTTAAATAAAATCAACTAATCCTTAAATGGATTTCTTTATAGAATTAACGTCATATTTGGGTTCATTAAATACTTCTTTATTATGGATTGTAATGTTAATTTTCTGTTTTTCATCAATTTTAATATTTTTAAGATTGTTTGGTTTTGCTGGTCTTTATGTTTACTCTGCTTTAGCAGTAATAATTGGCAATATTCAAGTTTTAAAAACTGTAGATTTCTTTTACTCTCCTGAACCAGTGGCCTTAGGGACTATACTATTTTCTTCTACATTTCTATGTACAGATATTTTGTCTGAACATTTTGGGAAAGACAAAGCAAAAAAAAACATTCTCATAGGCTTTATTAGTTTTTTATTTATGACAATAATTATGCTGATAACTATTGGATTTAATCCATCTGCAAATGATTGGGTCCAAGATAGTTTCGTAAATGTATTTACGCCTATGTCTAGATTTTTTATTGCCAGTATGATTGCTTATCTTGTGAGTCAATATTTTGATGTATGGATATATTCAACTATTAAAAATTTAACAATGAATAGATTTTTATGGTTAAGAAATAATCTTTCTACAATATTATCTTCTTTAGTAGATAATACTGTGTTTAGTTTTCTTGCTTGGATTATTTTAAACCCTAATCCTGAAAGTTTATATAATGTAATTATGATTTATATTTTTGGAACTTACATACTTAGAATATTTATAGCACTAATTGATACACCTTTTATGTATCTCTCTAAAATATTTCTTTTAAGCAAATGATAAACTTCTCATGGCAGGTTGAATATCAATCAAAAAATAATAACGCAAGAACTGGCATATTAACTACCCCACATGGTAAAATTAATACTCCAGCATTTATTTTTTGTGCAACTAAGGGTGCTTTAAAATCATTGACCACTAATATAGCTATAGATAATAACACTCAGATTATTTTATCAAATACATTTCATTTGATGCTTCAACCAGGTAGCGATTTAATTGCAAACCATGGAGGATTACATAGATTTTTAAATTGGAATGGACCAATGCTTACAGATAGTGGTGGATTTCAAATATTTTCTTTAGGGTATGGTTCAGTAGCAGATGAGATAAAGGGAAGTGCTAATATTAAAAGAAACAAGACACTTTTAAGTATTAGTGAGGAAGGAAGTTTATTTAAATCATATGTTGATGGATCATTTAAGTTATTATCCCCAGAAAAATCAATTGAAATTCAAAGAAATCTTGGTGCTGATTTAATATTAGTTTTTGACGAATGCACTCCTTTTCATGTTGATAAATCTTATACCGAAATGTCAATGAGAAGAAGTCATAGATGGGCAACCAGATCATTAAATCGTTTCAATTCACAGATTAAATACAAACCTTGTTTTGGTTCAGCGGGAGAACAAAAACTATATGGCATTGTTCAAGGAGGAATTTATGAAGATCTTCGTGAGGAAAGTATAGAATTTAATTTAAATAAAATTGATAAATTTGGTATTGCAATTGGAGGTAGTCTCGGATCTTCAAAAGAAGAAATGTATAAGGTTGTTAATTTTACTGCTCCAAAATTAGGAAATAAATACCCAATCCATCTTTTAGGAATAGGAGATCCTAGAGATATCTGGAATTTAGTTAAAAGTGGCATTGATACATTTGATTGTGTAAGTCCCACTAGATTAGCTAGACATGGTTCAGCATTAATTAAAGGGAAACTAGGTAAGAAAAATATTAAAAATAAAAAATTTGCTAATGATTTATCTCCAGTTGATACTACTTGTGGCTGCTCTACATGTAAAAATTATTCATTAGCTTACCTTCATCATTTATTTAAAGCTGAGGAACTATTAGGTCTTCAGCTTGTTACTGCTCACAATATTTATTTTATGAATCAATTAATGAAGTTAATAAGAATCTCTATAGAAAACGATTCTTTAGATAAAGCAGAAAAAGATTGGTTTAGTTAATTTGAAATATTTCAGATAGTTCATTAAGAAGTGCTTCTCCTAATTGGTCTACATCCATAATAGTAATAGCTTTAGAGTAATATCTTGAGACATCATGACCAATGCCAATAGCAATCAATTCTATATCTTTTTTGTTTTCAAGTTGATTTATTATATCTCTTAAATTTCTCTCAAGATAATTGCCAGGGTTTACTGATAATGTGGAGTCATCAACAGGCGCGCCATCACTTATAACAATAAGAATTTTTCTTTTTTCCTGTCTATTTATTAATCTATTATTAGCCCATATCAATGCTTCTCCGTCAATATTTTCCTTTAAAATTCCTTCTTTTAAAAGAAGTCCTAAATTTTTTTTTGATCTTCTTGAAGGAGAGTCCGCAGATTTATAAACTATATGTCTTAGATCATTCAATCTACCAGGATTATTTGGCTTACCATCTTTAATCCATTTTTCTCTAGATTTTCCACCTTTCCATGCTTTGGTTGTAAAACCAAGAATTTCAGTTTTAATGAGACATTTTTCTAATGTTTTTACTAAAATATCACTGCATAATGCTGCAACTGTAATTGGCCTCCCTCTCATTGATCCTGAATTATCAATTAAAAGTGATACTACTGTATCTTTGAATTCCACCTCTTTTTCTTGCTTATAAGATAGTTTGTTTTGAGGATTAGCTATTATTCTTGATAATCTAGAAGTGTCTAAATATCCTTCTTCCAAATTAAAATCCCAATTTCTATTCTGTTGAGCAAGAAGTTTTCTTTGAAGTCTATTTGCTATTTTAGTTATCAAAGGTAAAAAAGAAAAGACCTGTCTATCTAAATTATATCGTAATTTTTCTAACTCTTTTTGTTCAGAAAGTTCTTCAGCATTAATAACTTCATCAAAATTTTTTGTATAAGATTTATAATCATCAATAATAATATTCCCTATTTTAGGAAAGTATTCAATTTCATCTTGTGAAGACTCTTCACCAATTTCTTCACTTTCTTCCATTGATATAGTTTGCTGTAAATCTAACGCACTTGCATCTGATTCAGTTTTACTAGGATTATTTTGATCATTATTTTTATTACTATCTTCATTATTTTTATTTTGATCATCTTTTATTTCATTATCCTGATTTATATCCTCTGTAGTTTCTGTATTTTCATTATGGTCAAAAAAACCATAGTCCTCTAAATATTTTTTAATTTTTGATCCAAAACTTTTTTGATTATCAATACTTTTTTTCAAATCACTAAAAACTTTTTCATAATCTTTACCTAATTTATCTTTAATAATTTTCCTATTTTTTTCATTATATATACCTAAATCTAGATTTAAAAATTTTTCATAGGCGACATACTTAAAAGCTTCAGAGATTTTAATTTCTTCTTTATTTGAATTTTTTTTAATATCTAATAAGTGTCTTTTTGTAATATTTGATTTAATGCCCTTAAAGAAAATTGATCCTTTTGCTTCAACTCGTGACTGTTCAACAGCATTAAAAATTTCATTTACAAATCCACTATTATTAATGAAATTATTATGAATTTCTTTAGAATGAAATCTAAATTCAAGTGCGAGAGAATCTGCATCAGCTCTAATATAAGTTAAGTTTTTTTTTATACTTTCTATGTTAGGTTCGGTTAAGTTTATGATATTACCATCTATTGAAGAAATTTCCTTAGTAAAATTTATTTCTACTTTCTTGTTTTTACTAATAGATTTGGTGGTAGCTGTAATTGATTTTTTAAATTCTTCTAAAATACTTTCATTCTTTAACATTCGCTACCTTTGCATCTGAAATATCAATGCCAAATGAGCGTTGAAAATATTCTTCAATAATAGGTCTTTCAAGCTCATCACATCTATTAAGAAATGAAAGCTTAAATGCATATTCGATATCATTAAATATCAAATAATTTTCAGCCCAAGTTAAAACTGTTCTTGGGCTCATAACAGTTGAAATATCTCCATTCATAAAACCGGATCTGGTTAAATCCGCAGTTGCGACCATTGATTTAATAATATCTTTACCTGTTTTGTTGTTTAGTTTTTTCATTTTGCTTAATATGATTTCTTCTTCTGCACTATTTGACAAGTAATTTAAAATTGTGACTATATTCCATCGGTCCATTTGACCTTGGTTTATTTGTTGAGTTCCGTGGTATAGTCCTGAAGTGTCTCCTAAACCAACTGTATTTGCAGTTCCAAATAATCTAAAATATTTATTAGGTTTAATAACTCTTGATTGGTCCAGCAGAGTTAATTTACCGTCTGTTTCCAAAATGCGCTGTATAACAAACATAACATCAGGTCTTCCAGCATCATACTCATCAAATACAAGAGCAACAGGATTTGAATACGCCCATGGCAAAATTCCATCTTGAAATTTTGTTATTTGTTTGTCATCTTTTAAAATAATAGCATCTTTGCCAAGTAAATCAATTCTACTTATATGACTATCAAGATTAACTCTAACACAGGGCCAATTTAATCTTGCTGCAACTTGTTCAATATGAGTTGATTTACCAGTTCCATGATACCCCTGAATAAGAACTCTTCTATTGTTAGTAAATCCAGCAAGTATTGAAATTGTTGTTTCAGGATCAAATCGATAGCTTAAATCAATTTCAGGAACATGCTCATTTGTTTTGTCAAATCCAAATACTTCAAAATTACATACCACTCCAAAAGTTTCTTTTGTATTAATTAATTTACTTGGTTTGTTTTCCATTTTTTTTTATAAATTTTTTTAATAATAGTTTATAAGATTCGTTTATTTGTTTGAATTTTTCTTCAGCTTTTTTATTATTTCCATTTACATCAGGATGAAAGATTTTCACTAACTTTTTGTAATTTTTCTTAATTTTTTCAAGAGAAATGGGCATTTCTAGATCTAAATTTTTTAATGCTTTAGTATCTTCTATTGTTAATTTTTCATCATGTAGCTTATTTTTAAAGTAATTATCATTAATTTTATTATCTTCTGTTTTAATAAAATCATTGGTATATTTATTAAATTCATCAAAAAAACCTCTATAATTTCCTTTAAGGGGCCAAGAAGGTCTATCCCAAACAGTATCATTTCTCATAGAACCCTCAATTTGATCAACTGTCATGCCTTTATAAAAATCCCAAGATTTATTGTATTCTTTAATGTGGTTTAAACAAAAATAGAAATATTCATTTAACTTAATTCTTGATTTTGGAGCTCTATACTCACCTTTTTCATTACATATATTTGAGTCACATTTTTTAAAAGCACTTTTCTCCCAAGATAAATTATTTTTTTGAATATCAAATTTAAATTTATTCATAATTTAATATATAGTCCAAAATTATGAATCGTACAAAAAGAATAAAAAATATTTTAGAAAAAAATTTTAATGATCATAGTATTATTGTTGAAGATAGTTCATACTTACATAAAGGCCATAATAATTTTGATGGAGATAGTGAAACTCACATATCTGTGAAACTTTTAAAAAAATCAAAATTTGCATTAAATAGATTGGAAGTGCATAGAAAAATTAATTCTTTATTATCTAAAGAATTTGCTAATGGATTACATTCTTTAGAAATTAAGATTATTTGATTGATCTAATCTCGATTTTAGAAATTTGTTTTCTTGAGTGAGATAAAATTTTATAAACAAAATACTCATCTCTTACGGTTTCTCCAAACAAAGGAATTCTTTTAGCAATTTCTAATATGTGACCAGAAATTGTAGATGCTTCACTTAGGGGCGATTCAAGGTCAAAGTGTTTATATAAATCTTTAAGATTTTTTTCTCCATTTGTAATGATTACTCCATCATTTACATTTTTAAATTCTTCATCAGCTAGATCAATTTCATCAACTATTTCACCAACTATTTCTTCGATTATATCTTCAAGAGTTATAAGGCCTAATAATTCACCATATTCATCTACTACAAACGCAATATGTTCTTTTCTATTTTTAAACGCAGCTAACTGTTCTAATAGATTAGTTGTTTCAGGTATAAACCAGGGTTTTGATATTTTATCAAAAATAATTTCCTTCGAACTTTCTTGTTTTGATAAGTCAATATTTAATACCCTGACATTTAACAGGCCAATTATATTTTCAGGATTATTTTTCCAAAATGGTATTCTTGTATATCTTGAATTATTAATTTTTTTTATAATTTCATTAATATCTAATGAACTATCAATTGAATAAATGTTTTTTCTATGAGTAAAGACTTCTTCTACAGTAGTATCATTAAGCGTAAGTATGCTTTGTAGCATATTTTTTTCATGCTCTGAGTCAGGGCTAGAAGTCTTATACATATCAATAACTCCTTGAAGTTCTTCCTCTGATTGCTGATCATTGAATTTATCATCTTCTTTTTGTTTATTTAAAAAAATTTTTTTAACAATTAGATTTATTATAAATATTATAGGATAAAGAATTTTACTAAGATAGAAAATTACAGGTGCGATTTGTAGTGAGGTTCTGGTCGGTCTGCTTAATGAATAAGTTTTAGGTAATATTTCTGCAAATATAACTATTATGATTGTCATAATAATTGTAGCATAAAATATTCCACTTACTCCATATAAATCGTATAGAATTGCAGTAGCCAAGGATGAAGCTAGAATATTTACTAAATTATTAGATAATAATAATGAAGAAATAACATTTTCCAGATTATCAAGTATTTTAAGTAAATATCTAGCTTTTTTATTACCTTTTTTAAACTTTAAAAGTATTCTTGGTTTAGATGATGCTGTCAAGGCAGTTTCAGAACCTGATAAGAATCCTGACATAACTACCAGCAAAGCTAAACATATAAAAAGTATAATTGTTAATAGAGACATTAATATATTTTAATTAATTATTTGTTTAATTTTTTCTAAGTTAATATTATTTTTTAAGAAAGCATTACCAATATTTTTAATTAATACAAAATTTATTTTACCATCAATATTTTTTTTGTCTTTATGAATAATGTCAAATATTTTGTTATCATACATTTTATTATCCATTATTGGTAATCTATTAAATATAAAGTGGTTTTTGATCTTAATTAAATCCTTATATGATAAATAATTAAGCTTATATGAAATTGTTGAAGCTATAATCATTCCTATAGATATTGCTTCTCCATGAGTTAATTTTTTTTTATATTTGTAATATGTTTCAAGTGCATGACCAAATGTATGACCAAAATTAAGTATAGCTCTAGAATGTCGATTTTTCAACTTTTCCTTTTCATCTTTTAAAACATATTGTTTTTTTATTAAAATGCTTTTGTATATGGCATTTGAAATAACTTCATAATTTAAACTAAATATATTTTTAGAATTTTTATCTAACCAATTAAAAAATTTTTTATCATAAATTATACTATGTTTAATAATCTCAGCATAACCTGAAAGAAGTTCTCTTTTAGGTAAAGTTGACAAAATGAGTGGATCGATTATTACTAATTTTGGCTGGTAAAAAGTTCCAACTAAATTTTTACCAAAATTAGTATTTATACCATTCTTCCCCCCAATTGAACTATCAACTTGAGAAAGTAATGTTGTAGGAATCAATATCAAGTCTATTCCTCTTAATAAAGTGCTTGCAATAAATCCAGATAAATCTCCTAATGTTCCACCACCTATTGCTACTAAGATAGTTTTTCTATCAACTCCCTTACTAAGAACTTTTTGAGTTATTTTAGTATAAAAATTAAATGATTTAATTTTCTCTGAACAGTTAATACATATATATTTTTCTTTTTGATAATTATTTATTTTTTGAAAAACATTAAAAACTTTTTTATCAATTAGAAAAATAACGTTATTATTTTTAGAAATAATATTTTTTATTTTTTTCTTTATTGAGTTTGTTTCTATTTCAATAGAATATTTATTTTCTTTTGTTAAAATATTAATTTTTTTAATCATATATATTAAATTTTTTTTTTAGTTCATTAATTGTATCAGATATTTTTTTATCATTTTTAATTGTTAAATCTGCTTCTTTATAAAAATTCTCTCTTTCTTTCATTAATTCATTTAATTTTTGTTTAATATTTATATCACTAATTAATGGCCTATTTTTAGATGACTCTAATCTTTTTGATAAAAGATTTTTTTCTACTTTTAGATATATATTAAATGAATTTTTTTTTATAATATTTCTTAATTTAAAATTATTCATTACTCCTCCACCTAAAGAAAAAACATAATTTTTTTTTAACAAAATTTTGCTAATATAATTTTCCTCCAGTTCTCTAAAAAAAATTTCACCTGAGTCATTAAATATTTGATTAATTGATTTGCCAGTTTTTCTCTCAATTAAAGAGTCAGTATCTAAAAAATTATAATTTATTATCTTTGCAAATTTTCTTCCTATTAAAGATTTTCCCGCACCCATCATCCCACAAAATGTAATGTTAAGTTTATTATAATCGCTAAATATCATTTAAGTTTAACTATCTTATCTTATTATTGACAAAATTTAGTTAGAAAAAGAAATAATTTTAAAAATGAACTAATTCCTATAAAAGACATTATTTATTTAATATTATGAAAACAGCCTATATTACTTTACTCTTTTTTGCAATTTTATTGATATTTTTTTTCACTTTGTATTTTATCAATATACCATCCCCAAGTAAAATAATTATAGAATCATATCTTTTAGAGGTGAAATAATGTTTATTAAGCTATTTTTTATAATTCTTTTTACTTTTTCTTATACTCTCAATGCCTCAGAATTAACTATAATTGAATTGCATCAGAATAAAAGCTTAGATCAGCTTGTTTTAGAAAATGAAAATAATATTGAAAATAAAAGTCTAGAAGAAAATTTAGTTAACAATGACACTGGAAATGACAGTATTGAAGTTTTAGACACTTTAGAAAATGATAATTTTCAAAACAGTCAAAACGGATCAGATGACACAATTAATCTAGAAAATGAAACTAATATTGAAAATGCTGATTCAGAAAAGGTTATTTTAATTACTGCAGAAAATATATTTGATACAGATGAAATAATAATACAATATCTTTTGGCTACAATAAATGAAATTAAATCTCAATCATTAAGTAAAGAATTTATAAAGATATTATCAAATTCAAAATCTAAAAACCAAGAAAATGATAATAATAAATTTTATTTTATTATTAAAAAATTATATGAAATTGGTGAAATTCAAAAAGCATACAGTTTAATAAAAGAAATTAATTTAGAATTAATATCTAACGATGAATACTTTGCTTTTTATAAGGTCATTGAATTAAACTATTTATTATCAACATTTAAACTTTCAGAAGTGTGTGAGCTTAAAGATTTATTATTAGAAAAATCAATTGTTTTACCTAATTTTTTATTGGAGAAAACTGATATATTTTGTCTTACTTTAGAAAATAAATTTGCTGAAGCAAAGCTTTTAAATTCTTTACTTAAAGACTCAGAAGAATCAATCGATATAACATTTCAAAATTTGTTTGAATTTATGATTTCAGAGGATACTCAAGATTTAAATTTTGACTCAATTAATATAATGAAATTAAAAGATTTGATTTTTTTATACAGTGCAATGTTAAGAATAAATGAGTTACCTTTAAAAGAAGATTTTATAAATATTGATCCTCTTAACTTAGCAATACCAGTAATTTTAAGTAATTCAACACCAATGAATATTAGGATAAAAGCAGCAAATAAATCTTTTTTTAATGAAGTGATCTCAGTTGAGAGTTTATCAGCACTTTATCAATCGGTGGATTTTAATTCTGAACAATTTAATTCTCCCAAACAAACTATAGAAAATTTAAATGAAAATTACGAATTAATCATGGCTTTCTATTATCAATTAGCAAATATGCAGATTTTTCCTGTAGATAGATTAGAAGTTATATTAGAATATTGGCAATTTTCAAAAAAAATTGGATTAGAAAAAATATCTTATTCTATTACTAAAAACATACTTGAGTCATTTACACCGTCTTCAGAAAATACCAAACATAGTATGCAAATAGCATTGGCACATATTTCAAATCAAAATTATGAAGAGGCTTCAAAATGGTTAAATATTTTTAATAGTTTAGATGAGAATAAATCACAATTGCAGTATGTAAAATTCTTGATTGACTTATATGAATCAGACGATTTGAATACAATTAAGGAATTTTTAAATAGCATAAATAATAATTTTGACTCAACTACTAATAACAAAAGCTTAGAAACAATTGATATATTAAGTAAATTTTTAGGTTTAGAAGCTAATTTAAATAGTAATTATGAGTATCCAATAACATCAGATGATAGGATTATGCCATCATATTTTTTAATTAAAGATATTAGAAAAAATATGACTACTCAAAAAAATACTACACTTTTTTTGCTTTCAATCGTTTCAATGCACAATAAGAATTGGAATGAATTGCATCCTGAACATCTTAATCTTATGTTAGACGCTTTCAATATTTATGATCAAGGCGCTTTAATTAAACCAATAATTTTAGAAATTTTAAACGATTTAAATATTATTCAATGAATAGGTATTTAGATTTTGAAAATGATATTGAAAATATTGAAGCTTTAATAAATAAATTAGATATTAACGACAGCGATCATAAATTTAAAAAAAATAAACTAATAGATAAAAAAAAAAAATTAATAAAAAATATTTATTCTAATCTATCTGCTTGGGAAAAAGTGCAAGTAGCAAGACATGCTGATAGACCCCATTCTAAAGATTATATAAACTTAATTTTTAAAAATGTAATATATCTTCATGGCGATAAAAAATATGCAGATGACTCAGCCATATTGGGATGTTTAGGTGAAATATCTGGCCAATCTGTAATTATTATAGGTACAGAAAAAGGAGATTCAATGCAGTCTCGAATAAAACATAATTTTGGTATGGCAAAGCCTGAAGGTTATAGGAAGGCACAAAGATTGATGAGAATAGCTAATAAATTTAATTTACCCGTGGTAACTTTTGTTGATACAGCAGGAGCATTTCCAGGAAAAGACGCTGAAGAGAGAGGTCAATCTGAATCAATTGCTTCATCTATACAAACTTCATTAAAAATAGGCTCTCCAATAATTTCAATAATTATTGGTGAAGGTGGATCTGGGGGAGCAATTGCATTAGCAACAGCAGATAGGGTTTTAATGCTTGAACATTCTATATATTCAGTTATCTCTCCTGAAGGCTGTGCATCAATTCTCTGGAGAAGTGCCGATTTTACTAAACAAGCTGCGGAAAGTTTAAAGTTGACAGCACAGGATTGTTTAAAAAATAAAATTATTGACTCTATTATTGTGGAAGTTGATGGTGGCGCACATAGGTTTCCTGAGGATCAGGCTGTTATTTTAAAAAATGAAATAATAAATTCTATTAATAATCTTAAAAATTTATCTATTGAAAAAAGAAAAAAAATTAGAAATGAAAAATTTCTTAATATGACATCAGAAATTTAAGAACCATGACACATCTTATATTTTTTTCCTGATCCACATGGACAAGTATCATTCCTGCCAATTTTTTTTGTTATTATTCTTTTAGTTTCTTGTTTATTATTTTCTTTTTTATTTTCACTTATTAACTCTATACCAAAAAGAGTTTTAAGAACTCTTTCATTTTGATTTGATAACATTTCATCAAAGTAATCAAATGATTCTTTTTTATATTCATAAAAAGGATCTCTACCACCCATAGCTCTTAAATTAACACTTCCACGCAGCATATCCATTGCTGCTAAATGCTCTCTCCAATCTTTATCAATTTGAAAAAGCATTACTCTTTTTTCAGCAAATTCAAATAACTCTCTAGAATACTTGTTTCTTTTATCTATTAATTTTTGATTTACTTCATTTTTAATTCTCTTATTTATTTCTTCCTCATCTACTCCTTCTTCCTCAAACCAATTGCTAATAGGTAATAAAATATTAAACGTATTATGAATTCTTTCTGATAATATTTTAGAATTCCATTCATGAGAATATTTTTTTGGAGGAATCGCTTCAGTTATAATTTCATTAATATAATCAACTATAATATCTTCAATTATTTTTGATTGATCTTTAGTTGTTAATATTTCTTTTCTATTTTGATATATTATTTTTCTTTGATCATTTAAAATATCATCAAATTTTAAAATTTGTTTTCTCATATCATAGTTATGAGACTCAACTTTTTGTTGGGCTCTTTCCAGAGATTTTGTGATAAGAGAATGTGTAATTGCTTCTCCTTCTTTTAAACCAAGCTTGTTAAGAACTGTCTCTAAAGTTTTGGAACCAAATATTCTCATTAAATCATCTTCTAAAGACAGAAAAAAAATACTTTCACCTATATCGCCCTGCCGCCCTGATCTCCCTCTTAGTTGGTTATCAATTCTTCTGCTTTCATGTCTTTCGGTGCCAATTACAAGTAATCCACCAGATTCTATTGCTTGTGTTTTTAATTTCTCATTCTCATTTCCTAATTTAATATCAGTTCCTCTGCCAGCCATATTAGTTGATATTGTAACATTTCCTGGTATTCCAGATTTTTCTATTATTTCTGCTTCTTGTTCATGATGCTTAGCATTCAAAATTGAATGATTAATATTCTCATTCTTTAAATATTTTGATATTAGCTCTGAGTTTTCAACTGATGTTGTTCCAATTAATATTGGTTGTTTTTTTAGACAACCTTCTTTAACAAGTTTAATGACTGCGTCGTATTTTTCTTTTTTTGTCATATAAATCTGGTCATTATGGTCAGTTCTATTAATTTTTAAATTTGGCGGAATAGATACTACGCCTAAATTATAAATTCCTTCAAATTCATTAGCTTCAGTAAGGGCCGTGCCAGTCATTCCACTTAATTTATCATAAGTTCGAAAAAAATTTTGATAGGTTATTGAAGCAATTGTTTGATTTTCTTTTTGGATAGTAAGATTTTCTTTAGCCTCAATAGCTTGGTGTAATCCATCCCCATACCTTCTGCCCTCCATAGGTCTGCCACTTAAGTCATCTATTATTACTACTTGTTTATCTTTAATTATATAATCTTTATCTTTAGTAAATAATTTATGAGCCCTTAAGCCTTGAATAATATTATGATTCAAAGCCATGTTATCCAAATCCTGTAAAGTTCCACCCTGAATTAAATTATTTTCAATTAGTAGTTTTTCTGCAAATTCCATTCCATCGTTTGTTAAAAGTACAGATTTATTCTCTTCATTTAGTTCATAATCACTTTGTTTGAAAAGTTTAATAATCTTATTTATTTTAGGAAATAAATCTATTGATGATGATGATTCTGAAGAGATAACTAATGGTGTTCTTGCTTCATCAATTAAAATACTATCAACCTCATCTATAATTGCAAATGCTTCTTTTTTAAAACAAAGACTTTCATAGTCCCCTTTTAAATTATCTCTTAGATAATCAAATCCAATCTCATTATTTGTTGCATATATAATATCACATTGATACTCTTTTGGTCTAATTGCATGCTCTGTTCTTGAATTTACACAACCAACAGTCAATTTAAGAAATTTATAAATTTTGCCCATCCATTCTGAATCTCTTTTAGCTAAATAATCATTCACAGTTATTATATGAACAGATTTACCTGCAATAGCATTTAAATACGCAGCTAGTGTAGCAGCCAGTGTTTTGCCTTCACCTGTTTTCATTTCTGCAATCTTGCCTTCATGAAGAACTATTCCTCCAATAAGTTGAACATCAAAATGTCTCATATTTAGTGTTCTTTTTGCAACCTCTCTTACCACTGAGAATACTTCTGGCAACATTTGATCAATATTTAATTTTTCAGATTGAATTTTATTTTTAAAATAATCAGTTTTATTTTTTAGTTCATCGTCACTTAAGTTTGAAACTTTAGATTCAAAGTTATTAATTTTTTTAACGATATTTTCATATTTTTTGAGATTATTGGAACCTAAACTTCCAAATAATTTATTAACAATATTAAGCATATTATGATATGTGGCTGTTAATACATGAAATTCAAGAACGCTACAAAGGATTTAAATCGAAAAAATAATCAAAGATTATATATAAAATCTAAATCTCCTTTTGCCCCTAAGCAATACCAGGATTTATATCCAAAAGGATTTAAAATTTTTACTTTCAATTCAGGTTTTAAGAAGAAAAGGGAAGATCTTTTGATCATTATATTTGATAAAACTATTAATGTTTCTTGTAAGTACTCTCTTACTTCAATGCCTTCAGCTCCAATTATTTGGGATAAAAAAAATAATAAAGGTAAATGTAGGGCTTTGATTATAAATTCGGGAAATGCAAATGCATACACAGGTATTGTAGGATTAAATAATATAGAGAAATATACTAAAGAACTTGCTGATTATTTATCCTGTTCAAAAAAAGAGATTTTGGTTTCATCTACAGGAGTAATTGGTGAACAGTTAAATCCTAATTTAATTTGCAAAAAAATTAGTAAATTATCTTTATCAACTAATAAAATGCTTATTGATGCGGCTAGATCTATTTGGACAACAGATACTTTTGTTAAAACTTCAATTCACAAAATAAAAATTAAGAATCAAAATATTAAAATTTATGGATTTGCAAAAGGTTCAGGAATGATAAGTCCAAACATGGGCACTATGCTCGCTTATATTTTTATTGATTGTGAAATAGTTTCAAAAATACTAAAAAAACTTTTATCAGATAATATAGAAGAAACTTTTAATTCTATATCTGTAGACTCTGATACATCAACAAGTGATACATTAATGCTTTTCGCTAACCCTATTAATAAAATTAATTTAAATAATTTATATTATAAAAAAATTTCTCAAACTTTAAATAAGGTTATGAAAGAATTATCTTATAAAGTTATTTCAGATGGAGAAGGTATAAATAAATTAATAAAAGTAAATGTAAATAATGCTAAATCAAAATCTCAAGCAAAAAATATTGCATTTTCAATTGCTAATTCTCCTCTCGTCAAAACAGCAATTTCAGGAGAAGATGCTAATTGGGGTCGAGTAGTAATGGCTATAGGAAAAACTAAAGAAAAGATTTTACAAGATAAAATTACTATTAAATTTGGAAATATTCTTTTAGCAAAAAATGGTGAAAGGAATAGAAAAGTTAACTTATCAGCAGTAGATAATTATATGAAAAAAAAAATAATAGAAATTGATATCAATCTAAACATAGGTCACTATTCAAGTATCATATATGGAAATGACTTAAATAATGAATATATTAAAATTAATGCAGATTACCGATCATAAATATTATAAAAAATCTTTTAATTTATTTTTTGCTTCGCCCGGTTTTAAAGGTTTTTGTTGAGATTTGTGATCTTTCCAACCTGAGATAATATAAAAATTTGTTGAAATAGAAAAATTATTATTTGAGTTTTTTTTAAAATTTTTTTCTAACTTTTTAAAATAAAGACTTTTTTCAAATATTTGTTTTTTATTTTTATGATAATAAGATAAATTCATTGAACGTATATCATGAAGTAATTTATTAAATTTATAATATTCTAAACTAATATTTTCTAAATTTACTAGTGGTATTTTAAAATTATTTTTTTTTAATAAATTTATTATATTTGTTAATTCTAAGATTTGATTAAATCTATTATAAGCTCCCCCATAAAGGTCTAGGTCTGTTTTTATCATGGCTAATTTTAATGAATTAAAATTTTCTTTAGAAGGTAAAGTTGAAACAAAAAACCCATTTGGAGAAAGTGCAATAATTATTTTTTTTAATATATTTTCAAAATTATCAGTTAAAAATAAAAAAAAATTACTTATAATTAAATCATATTCTTCAGTTTCACCTTTCCATTCATCTAAGTCAAAATCATTTTTTTTTAAATCATAAATTTTTAGTGAGAAATTTTTATATTTTTTTTTAATATATTCTCTAACTTTAGTCCCATGGTCTCCTAAAATTAAAATTTTCTTAAAATCAAGATTGATTATCTCAAGGGAATCAATAATTCTCTCATTATATAAATTAAAAATAAAGTCATTTTTGGTATAGATTTCTTTACTTCTTAAGTTTTTAAGATATTTTTTATTTATCATTAAGAAAATATATATAAACTAAAAATGCAAACACTTACAAAAAATATACTCGATATTGCAATTGCTGAAGTTAATTTGATCAATGAAAAGGTAAGGGGATTAAATTTTTTAGAAATACTAAAAATTAATTTAATTGAAAAAATATTACCTATCATTAATGGTGCAAAACTCCCTTTAGAAAAATTTAATAATATAGAAAAGGAAATAAATGAAGATAGGAGAAGTCTAATAATTTCAATTAATTATTTCTCTAATTCTTCTATTATTAGAAAAAAAATAATTAATAATGATACTTTGTTTTTGTGCTTTAATGAATCTTCTAGCTTTGATATTTATCAAGATGAAAAAAAATTTATAAATTTAATACTATATAAAAATACTGGCTTATCATTATCTAAGAATACAGCGATTAATTCAAAATTAAATAAAAACCTCTTAATGATAGAAATTCAGAATAAAGATGATGCGCAAATATTGAAAAAATTAAAAAAGTTATAATATTATATTTATGATTGTTTTTAATTTAATTTGTTCTGAATGTGACTACCCTTTTGAAGGTTGGTTTGATAATACATTAGTTTTTAAAAGTCAAAAGAGACATAAATTAATTAACTGCCCTAATTGTGAGAGTACACATATTTCTAAAGCACTTGTAGCTCCAAATGTAGGGAAAAAGAGCAATGCAAAAATTATAAAAAATAAAAAAACTATAGCAAGTAATATAAAAAAAATAAAAAAAATAGTTGAAGAAAACTTTGATTATGTAGGTGATAATTTTACTGAAGAAGCAAAAAAAATTAAATATGGGGAAACAAAAGACAGGCCAATTTATGGTGAAGCAACAGTGGAACAAACAAAAGAGCTAATTGATGAAGATATAAATATTACACCACTTCCTTTCCAATCTAAAAAAAAAAACAATTAATTTAATACACAGCTACAAAAATAATTTACATTAGTATTTTTATTTAGAATCCATTTTCTTTTAAAAGGATCAAACCTTAATCCTTTAAAGTTTATATTATGAAAATTATTCTTAATTAAAAAAAATTCCAACTCCTTAGGTCTTATAAATTTATAATAATTGTGAGTATTATATGGAATCCATTTAAGAAAATTCTCAGCTAAATCAATAGTAAGAAATTTTGAAATTAAATTTTTATTTATTGTTGAAATAATTAGAACACCATTTGTATTTAAGTTTGATTGAATTTTTAATATGAAAGATTTCCAATCAAAAAGATGTTCTAAAACCTCAAAAATAATAATTACATCAAATTTAGAGCTTATCTCTTCTTTTTCAAAATCTTGTGTTTTATAATTTATTTTTAAATTACTTTTGTGTGAATGAATTTTTGCAGCTTCAATATTTTCTTTAACAAAATCTATTCCAGTTACATTCGCTCCTAGTTTAGAAAGCCCTTCTGACACCAAACCACCACCACATCCTAAATCTAATATTTTAATGTTATTAAGCTGTTTTTTGCTTAGAACATCTTGAATATAGTTAATTCTTATAGGCTGAATATCATGTAAAGTTTTAAATTTACCGTTTTTTAACCACCATTCGTTCGTAAGTTCGGAAAAATGATTAAATTCGCTTTTTTTTAATTTAAAAACCATGTTATATCTTGTTTTTTACACTAATAATAATAATACCCAAGAAGATTTAAATTTTTAAATACCAATGAATATTATTGTAATGAAATTTGGTGGCACTTCTGTTGCTGGTAATAGAAAACTAAAAAATGTAGCAGAAATAGTTTGTAAGGAATTACAAAATAATAAAATTATTGTTGTTTTGTCTGCTATGGCAGGGGAAACTAATAAGTTACAAAGTTATCTTGATGAATTTGAATCTAAAAATTCAATAGAAAGTGATTTAGTTTTAACTTCAGGGGAGCAAGTAACAATTGGCTTGTTA
>CABXIT010000007.1 GCA_902512325.1 uncultured Alphaproteobacteria bacterium
AGATATGGAAAAAGGTATGCTTGTATTGGCAAAATTTAAATCGGGAGAAGGAACATTTGAAAAATTCATGGGATGGATGCAATCAGATGAAGGAATGGGTGTAAGAAAAAGTATCGCTCATGTTGAAAAAACAGTGCCGGCAATAGCACCCGATAAAAGTTATATTATGTTTAAACTCTCTGTCCATAACGAAGAAGGTTTGAAAGAATTATCATCAGGCAATAATTCGATAGCAAAACCTATTTGGGATGAATGTATTGAAAGTATTCAACTGTGGGAATTAAGTTCAGTTAATATTTAATTTTTATACTCAACAGAAGTTAAAAAGATTTCTGATAAAATAATATTTAGAATTAAGGTTCTTAAAAGTTTTTTTACGTTAATTTATATTACGGATTTTTTTTTACTTTTATCAATTTTTAAAGAAAAAATATCAGGTCGTGAATAATGCCCAGTTGCATCAAATCTTCTGCGCGAAACACGTGATAAAGAAACATCAATGTCAGAAAAAAGTATACCTTTTTTTTTATTCATTGGACCAGCATGTAACTCGCCAAAAGGTTTATATATAACTGCATCTCCGCAATTAATCCATTCATCTTTTTTAGGAAATAATTCATTGTAGTGCGGAAGATCTAAAGGAATATCAGAAGCTTGTATTGAAGTTGCGCAACTAATTACCCAACAACCTCCTTCTTTAGCAATGTGTTGCATTGTAGCTAACCAGGTCTTACCTTCGTCCCATGTAGGAGCAACATAGATATCAATATTTTGAGAATACATTGCATATCGAGCTAAAGGCATGTAGTTTTCCCAACACAACAATGCTCCTATTCTTCCTACTGCAGTTTCAACAACGTTAAGACCTGAAGCATCTCCAAAACCCCAAACCATTCTTTCAGGATTTGTTGGCATCAATTTTCTATGGTTATTTAATATTTTCCCATCAGCATCAATAATGATACATGAGTTGTACAAAGTTGAGCCACTTATCTCACTATCAATTTCTTGATGACCGGCTACTATAACTAATTCATTTTTTCTTGCAGCTTCTTGAATTGGTTTCATGTGGTTTTTTTTTAAATCTACTGAATTAGCTTGTGAGATTTTAAATAAATCATCCGTTTTTTTCATGTCTACCCCTGGTTTTAAACGCCACACAAATTCAGGATAACCAGGAAACCAAGTTTCTGGAAAAACAACTAATTTTGAACCTTCTTTAGCTGATTGTTCAATTAAACTTACAGCGCGCTCAACACTTCCCTTTAAATTAAGATAAACTGGTGGTTGTTGTATTACTGAGACTTTTATTTTTTTTTTCATCTAGATAATTCTACCACTTAGATAATTTTCTACTTTTAATTGAAGAGAATTAAATAAAAATAAATAGTCCATAAAAAACCACTGAGCATTGTTAAGAAAATCATTGCCAAACCGACTAATGCATCTTGTTGAATTCTCTCTCTCCATTCTCTTCCTTTTTTGGTTAAACTAAAGAATTGCAGAGTATATGAATATATTATAACAAAAGTAGTTAAAATAGTGACTACAATTGTTACAAATAAAAAAATATTCACTTAGTTTTTTATTCTATGGGTATTTTTTTAGTCAAAGTAAGGCAGTTAGTCCAATGAGGGCTATTAAGCTGAAAAGAGACACTATCCATAATTTGATTGATAAAAAAAGTTCCAAGTCCCCCTGGCTTTACATCATCAAGATTTCTTGGTTTAATTTTTTCTGGTATTACGGGTGTCCCATCATCTTCCACAGAAACTATAAAAGTATTATCTTTGTAACTTAATTTAACCGCTATATCTCCCTTTGTCTCTTTATAGGCATGGCGAACAACATTTTGGCAGGCTTCATCAATTGCTAATACTAATTCATCTTTATACTTATCCAGACCTCCGCATTTATCTATATAATCTCTGACAAATTGTCTTATTTCTTTTAAATTTTCTGCCGTTGCTGCAATATCAATTCTAGTATCTTCCATTAATATCTATCTTGTAACAAATAATAATAAATTTTCTACAATAAGTTTCATTAATAAATATAAATTATTTGATTATGCTAAATAATTTATTCTGTAATACATTATTATAGTGTATAGAGTTTCCAAAAATAAGATCATGGCAATTACAGTAAACGATATTAATAATGGAGTAATGATTCAAATTACAGGTGAGGTTGATCTCAGTATTTCTCCAGATATTAAAGATAAAATTTTAGAACAAATTGATGCTAATAAGAAAGAGCATAATTTTAGCATATCTAAATCTATATATGCTGATCTCTCCGAAGTAAGTTATATAGATTCTTCAGGTATAGCAAGTCTAATACAATCTCATCAGCAAGCTGCAAAGTCAGGTGTTAATTTTTATTTATTTAAAACTAGCCCCGGTGTATTAAAAGTGATTCAATTAGCTAGGCTTGATAGTATTTTTAAACTTGTTGATTCAATTCAAGAGTAATTTTTATTACTTACCAACCGTTTTTTGCATTATTAGCATTTAACGTCATTTGATCAGAACCATCTGAACGTGCGGCATAAATTTTAAAACCACTATCACTAGCATTTCCTTCGGCAATACAAAAAATAAATTTTGGATCAGAAATATCTAATTGTTCTTTTCCACCAAATAAATTTGAATTAATTGTAGAATGATTAGAGGAGGCTGGACTACAAGAACCACCTGAAGAAGTGGTATAATAAGTATTTAACGCATTACTTGCTTTATACTCTTCTTGCACCATATACATAGCTTGCATGGTATTTTGTGCATCTGTCTTTTGTGCTGCAGCAACATAACCTACATAAGAAACAATTCCCACTGCCGCTAAGATACCAATAATAGCCACAACAACAAGGAGTTCTATTAAAGAGAACCCCTTGTTTGAGAAAGAACGCGAATACAATTATTATTTAAGGCTTATAGTATCAACCAATGTGGTTGCACCTGTAGCCGTACACGATGTTTCATAACATGTAGATATTTTTAAACTATCTGATCCGTCAGCTGCAATTAAAGTACACCCAACATTAGAGTCAGATATATTACAAGACTTTGTAGCTAGAACAGATGATTGGTACGGATTTTTAAATTTCTTTCCTTGAAAGTGATTATTAAAAGATGTTGCTGCAGTACTAGCTTTACCTGCTCCTATGTTGTTAGCACATGTAGCATTAGCGCTTGATCCATTTGTGCCTACTAAGCCCATTGTTAAACTTGCGCCAGTATCACATTTTGTTTTTTCAGCATTGATGAACTTCACTATTGTTGCATGTGAAGATTTTGATGAATTAACTTTAGCAGATGCTGTGTATCCAGAATAAGCAACAATACCTACTGCCGCTAATATTCCGATAATAGCAACAACTACTAACAACTCTATAAGGGAAAAACCCTTCTGTTTATTGTTAAATTTTTTCATTGCGTTCTCCTTAGTTTCTTAACGCTTATTATCACCTTTATATAATAAAAAAAAGATGTTTCATTTAGCAAATATCCTTATTTTACTCTATTTTGACTGTTAAATTAGAGGACCCAAGGTCATAAAAGTCATATCATCCGATAATTGATCTGGGTTAAATATTTTTTGTCCCATGAGTTTATCGGTGGTTTTTTGGGCAGAAGGGTCTAGACTTTTTTGAATTTGTTCAATTAAGCCTTCCTCTCCTATTTCTTTACCATCCACCATTGTTTCGGGAAAACCGTCTGTATAGAAAAAAATTCTACCTGTGGATAGGTCTATTTCTTCTTTTTTTAAATTTTGATCTACCTCATCAGTAATGCCTATTGGTACACTGGTAGCATTAAAAAGGTCAATTTTTTTTTGTTCAGAAATATAAATAGGAGGATTATGTCCAACATTATAAAATTCAACTTTTTTGTCAACTGTACTAAAACTACCTATTATAGCGGTGATGAATAAACCTTCAAAATTTTTATTAATTCCGTAATTAATTTTTTGTATAATGTCCTTTAAGTTTTTTGAATTCATTGCTTCTTGTCGAAAGATGGATAGGGCATAAACCATAACAACAGATGCTTGTACTCCTTTGCCTGATACATCAGCTAAAATAAAAAAATAATTATTATTTTCTACTTCAAGAAAATCATAGAAATCACCCGATAATCCTTTTGCGGCTTTATTCATAACCCCTAAAGGAAAAGTGGTATCTGTTACTTTAGGTAATATATGATCTTGTAGTTTTCTTGCATCATCAAGATCACGGAGCATTTGTTTTCTCTGCGCTTTAATCTCCTCTAAGTATTTTTCTGAAGCCATAACATGGTTCGTCATCGACTCTGCAATACGACCAAATTCATCTTGCGGATTATGAGTATTGCCTAATATATCCTTATTTTTAATTGTAAATTTATTATGATTTTTATTGTAATCATTAATTGCTAGAATAATCATTTTAACAGGACGACTAATAATTAAATAATTAGCAAGAATGAGTATGGATAATAGAAAGAAAAAAATACTTGAAATAATTACTATTATTGTAAGAATTTCTTTATTAGCAATTTTTGCAGGATAGAAATGATCATAATACAAATTAAAGACTGTTTTATTTTTAAGTTTCTTAACAACCTTTGTGTTTTCTTTTTTTATAATAGAACATTTAGGCACCGGCCACGCTCCTAGAATTCTTTTTCCTACAGGTTCCTCAAACTCAGCACAAACGATAAAAGGGATAGTTGATAAATATTTAAGCTCACTGCGTAATTGTTTAGCTAATTTTTCTCTATCATTTTCTGCATTCAAAAATTGCCATCGCCACTGCTCTGCATATCGATTATCTGTATTGTCATTAATCGATGATATTCTAAACACTAAATCATCTGTAATAGAGTTAATTCGATATTGATAATAAGAATAAGCAACAAATAAAGCTAGTGGCAGTAAAAATGCCACTAGCAATATTGTGTACCGAACGAGGATGTATTTCTTAAAAAAATTCATTATAGCTGAGTTATTAAGCTATAACTGTTAATTTACATACCTAATATTTTTTTTGTTGTATCTCTACTATCGACTGAAACATCAACAATCTTATATTCACCTTCATTTTCTTTGGCATAAAAGTCTACTAAGTGTGTATTACCTTCATCATCTACGCCCTCTGTACATAAAAAAAAGTTCCCTTCATGAGGGACATACATTGGATGTGCAGAAGAAAAATACAGACCATTAAGTTTGTCCGATTGTGTATCAATATAAATCATTTTTCCATCAACAGATATTTCTTCGATAAAGTTGTTCATTAGATCTTGAAGCTTTATCTTCATTTCTGCAGATACATCATCACTGTATGCGTGAGATACAGTTAAAAACATAGTTAAGAAAAAAATCCCTAAAATTTTAATCATAAAACGTTCCTCCTAGTTAATAGTGAGTACATAAATCATAAATAAATTATAATAACAAAGGATTTCTTAACATAGGCCAAAATTGGACTACTGAGGTTTTGTAATTACAGAGAAAAAGTAGTGATAAATCTATTATTTTGAAAAAAATGAACGTTT
Source organism: uncultured Alphaproteobacteria bacterium (assembly GCA_902512325.1). Classification (GTDB taxonomy): domain Bacteria; phylum Pseudomonadota; class Alphaproteobacteria; order HIMB59; genus CACPNW01. Next base: position 5,541 of record CABXIT010000007.1, read on the forward strand.
CTTTGGTTCTTCTTGTTTAGGTTCTTCAATGGATTGTTGTGATTCCGATGCGTTGAAAGTGTTTTTACTGCCAAGCCCTTTAACTGGTTCAGCTGATTTCATAAGTTTTTTTAATTGCGCAACTTTATCAAGTGTTTTTTGATCAGTGTTAGTGCAATGTAAGTCTGAATAAATGTTCGCCCCTTCATCTATTGATAGGGTTTTGTAACGAAGAGTGCCTATAACAGTAGCGGTTTTTTTAATCGTAACTTTTCCATTAGTTTGAATGGCGCCACTTACTGATCCATGGATTTCAATTTGATCACAAGTAACTGAACCAATAATTTCTGCGGATGAGCCCACAAAAATGATCTTTGCGGCAACACTTGTTTCAACCTTACCATATATTTCTATCGCATCAGTCTGAATATTTGATCCTTTAAAAGAAGTGCCACTGCCAATAACCATTTTATTTGGACTATCGCCAATATTTTTTTCTGTATTTAAAAATACCTGTTTACCTTCATCAGCAAGGCTTTTCGGTAGTGTGTCCAATTTTGCAGTTTCAACCATATTTTTTCTCCCCTACTACCAAACATTCATGAAATCAATCAAATAAAGTGCGTAAATTGGCTACAAAGACCAATATGGACCATTTTTTTTTAAATATATTGTATAAACAATTAAAATACATATTAAAAACATGTGACAATAATAGAGTTACAAAAAATTATGGAACAGCAAATTGACACACTTTGGGTTCTTATTAGCGCCATCCTAGTTTTTATTATGCAAGCTGGTTTCATGTGCTTAGAAGCTGGATTATCAAGAAAAAAAAATAATATTAATGTAGCGTTAAAAAATATTGCAGATTTTGGTGTTTCTGTAAGTGTTTTTTGGGCAGTTGGATTTGGGATAATGTTCGGATCCTCATTTGGAGGAATATTTGGCACAGATAGCTTTTTCTTTGTTTCAGAAAATGCCCTCAATCAAAGCTTTTTTGTTTTTCAGGCTATGTTTGTTGCAACAGCTGCTTCAATTATATCCGGAGTAGTAGCGGAACGGTTAAAATTTTTTGGATACTTATATATAACTTTTTTCACAGCTTTATTGATTTATCCAGTAGCAGGTCATTGGGCCTGGGCTGATTTAAATCGTGATCCTGCAATAGCATTAATAAACTCAATGGGATGGTTAGGAAAAATTGGTTTTGTTGATTTTGCTGGCAGCACAATAGTCCACAGTGTGGGAGGATGGATAGCACTTAGTGCCGCTATTGTTATTGGTCCGCGCTTTGGACGTTTTAAAAAAGATAATACGGTACAAAAATTTAACGGAAGTAATCTTCCTTTAGCAGCTCTTGGTACCTTAATCTTATGGTTTGGTTGGTTTGGTTTTAATGGAGGGAGTAATGGTGCTCTTGATGATACAGTACCTCTTATTTTAGTAAATACATTTCTATCCGCCGCCGCCGGTCTTATTGCAAGCTTAACCTTTGGGTATCTCATCTTAAAAAAAGTTGAATCACATTATATTATTAATGGCCCACTAGCTGGATTAGTTGCCATTACTGCTTCGTGTCATGCTGTTAATCAACTGAGTGCAATTGCTATAGGAATTATTGGAGGTGTTATTGCAAGTTACGGGAATAGCATTTTAGAAAAACTCAAAATTGATGATGTTGTAGGAGCAATACCTGTTCATCTCTTTGCTGGTATTTGGGGCACCTTAGCTGTAGCACTATTTGGTAATGCTGATTTGATAGGAACAGGTCTTAGTATGGGAAATCAATTAAAGGTGCAAATTATTGGAATATTGTCTATAGGTGCATACAGTTTTTGTGGCTCCTATATTCTTGTTTTTTTAATTAATTTTTTTATCCCTTTAAGAGTAACACGCGTACAAGAAGAGCTTGGGTTGAATATTGTCGAACATAATGCTTCAACAGATAATTTTGAGTTATTAAAAATTTTAAAAAAACAAATGGAAACGAAAGATTTATCTCTACGTGGTCCGCAAGATCCTTTTACTGACGCTGGACAAATAGGTTTTTATTATAATAGAATCATGCAAGAATTAGAAGAAAGTAAAATTGAGCTCGATAAATGGCGGAAGCGTATTCTCAGTGAAATAAATTTAGCAGCAGAGGTGCAGCAAAGTCTTTTACCAACGGTGAGTTTGGATAAATATCCTGTAGCAGGAATTAATATTCCATTAGGAGAAATATCCGGTGATTTTTTTGATTATATTCCTGTAAATAATAAACTCTATTTTACTCTCGGTGATGTGTCGGGAAAAGGCGTGAATGCTGGAATTGTAATGGCAAAAGCTTCCACGTTATTTAAGATTTTCTCTAAACAAGAAATGTCGCCACAAGATATTTTATATGAAACAAATAATGAATTAGTAGAAACATCTGTTCAAGGCATGTTTATTACAATGATTGTAGGTGTATATGATGTAGAAACACAGATGATTGAGTGGTCTAATGCTGGTCACCAACCACCTTTAGTACGTGATCAAAAAGGTCAGTTTATGGAATATACAGAAGCTGGTATTCCAGTTGGTGTTGTAAAACAAGATTCTGCTGAAATTTTTTCAACAACCTCTTTATTATTAAAAGATAAACGTTTATTTATTTTTACAGATGGAATTACGGAAGCAACAAACAATAAAGGGGAAGAATTAGGGGTTAAGGGAATCAAAAATATTTTAGAAAAAAATAAAGGACTTTCAACAAAAAGAGAGGTAGAAAAAACAGTAACTACCATTCAGCAAACAACTGAAAAACTTAATGATGATTTAACTCTTCTTGTTATAGGATAAAAAATTCTGTTAATAATATTATATGCTATTTTTTGAATTAATTTTATATGTATTACTCGGTCTAGCGGTTGGTAGTTTCACCAATGTATGTATACACCGTCTTCCCTTGCAACAAAGTATCGTCCTACCTAAATCAAACTGTCCTAAATGCAAAACACCTTTACCCTACTACTATAATATTCCTGTATTCTCCTATATCTACTTAAAAGGAAAATGCGCCTTTTGTAAAAAACGAATACAGCAGAGATATATCATTGTAGAATTATTAAATGCGTTGTTTTTTGTATATTTTGGATGGACTTATGGATTAAGTATTAATTTATTTTATTTTTTCCTACTTATACCAACCTTTGTTATTATCTTTTACATTGATCTTAAACATTTAATCATCCCCGATTCACTTGTGCTACTCATTGGGCTCTTAGCTTTAGGCAAGTTATTTATACCGAACCTAGATCCAATGTTTACATCGCTATACCCATCCACTCTTGGTGCTTTACTAGCTTGTAGTTTTATTGGGGGATTAATTATTTTTTATCAATATGTGCGTAAGATGGAAGGTATGGGGCTAGGTGATTTAAAATTGTTTATTGTTCTGGGTTTTTTATTTGGCATTCACGGCATTTTATTTATTTTAATTCTTTCTGCTCTTAGCGGTGCTATAATTGGAAGTTGCTTATTAATTCGGGGAGGAAAAAATTTTAAGACTCAACTCCCCTTTGGTCCTTATATTATTGGTGCAAGTTTCCTCTATATATTGATAGGCCCACAGTTAATTAAGATAACTGAATTATTATTACTGAATATTTTCCTTTAATATAAAATTGATAAATGTTTAAATAAGTTGAAAAAGAATGATTGAACATAAAAAATTGTTAATAGATATTTGTAATATTGCCATATTAGCAGGAGATGAAATTCTTCATTTTTACAATAAAGATATTGAAGTTACTCATAAAGATGATTCATCTCCTTTAACAAAAGCTGATTTAGCTTCTAATAAATTCATCATAAACTCACTTCATAGTTTAAATTCTAATATTCCAGTTTTAAGTGAAGAGTCACTTGTTGATTGGCATACAAGAAAGAATTGGAGCAAATATTGGCTAGTCGACCCTTTAGACGGTACTAAAGAGTTTATAAAAAAAAATGATGAGTTCACTGTCAATATTGCTTTAATTGAAAACAATAGACCAATCTTAGGGATCATTTATGTGCCTGTAAAATCGGTACTTTATTTTGCTCAAAAAGGATTTGGATCATTTACACTAGATACCAAGATTGCATTAAACAGTCTTGATGAAGCAAAAAAGATTGCTGTATCAAAGCTATCCAATCAAGTGAGAGTTATCGGAAGTCGCTCTCATTCTAATAATGCCTTTACAAATTGGGTTGATGAAAAATTTCCCAATGCTGAAATTATTCAAGCAGGTAGTTCACTCAAATTCTGCTTAATAGCTAAGGGTGATGCAGATATTTATCCTCGTTTTGGACCAACTTCTGAATGGGATATAGCTGCCGGTCATATTATTTTAAATGAAGCGGGCGGCAAGATATTAACTTTGGAGAATAAAGAAATCAATTATAATGAAAAAGAGAGTGTATTAAATCCAGAATTTATTGCTTCTAATAATGTTTTTTAAAAAATAGTAGCACCAAATATTTTAATTTGATCATCTTCAATACCAAGAACAAGTCTCCCTAAAAAATCTCCAGTTACCTCATTACTTTTTTGTTTAAATAAAACGGTAACAAATCCATCTCTTCGCAAACATCCTAAAAAAATTTTATTTTCATCCAAACTTGTAAGCAATTTATTATTTGCCCACTGTTTTCCTATTTCTACTTCATTTGCACCAAATAGCATTTTAGCAGAAAAGTCTTTTATGAATTCAAAATAATCTTTTTTGTTCGAGCTGTTTACGAGATTATCCCATAAAGGATTTGCTATATCTAAAATTTCTTCATCTGATTTTTCAAGTAGATTCATTTTCTTCTTTTTCATCAACGATATGATAAAGAGGAGCTTTCTCCAATGTAAATTTACCTGTTTTAGGATCTCTTCTTGATACAGTTAAACAATGCCAATTTTCATCATCCAACTTCATATGGTCTCCTCGGTAATAATATCCTGGCCATCTTGTTTCTTCACGGAAAAGAGTATGTTCAGCCACACATTGTGAAGTTAGTGTACGATGCTTTAATTCCCAAGCACGCATAAGTTGATGATAGTCTTCAGCTCCTATATTTTCAAGGTCTTCTTGTAAAATATTTAAATGCTCAATTCCTTTTTTTAACAAATTATCATTAGTCATGTAATTAACTCCAACTCCACCTACATATTCATCCATTATTTTTTGAAGACGTTGAAGTCCTTGTATAGGTAAAATATAACTTGGTGACACTGTACCTCCAGTTATTTCATTTCTACCAACTTTATAATTTTCAAGAGGTTTATAAATAATATCTTTAAAATTAGCACACTGTTCTTCATTAACTTCTATTTCTTCATCTCCAAGATCTTTGATATATTTAACGGCAGCTTTTGCAGCTAAACGTCCCTCGGTAAATGATCCAGAAGAAAATTTATGTGCACTACCTCCAACAGTATCACCCGCACCAAACAAACCGTCAACTGTAAGCATTCTGTTGTATCCCCAAAAATATTCTGGAGGAGATAAATCTTCAGGCCCACTTACCCATGCACCTGAGCATGTTGCGTGAGATCCCATAACATAGGGCTCAGAAGTAGTTAGTTCAGGGTTTGTATATTTTGGATCAATATCTTGAGATGCCCATACCACTGCTTGACCAACGGTCATACCTAAAAAGTTTTCCCAACCAACAGTTTCTAAGTGAGGATCTTGAAAAGCTTCTTTAGTAACCATATGTATTGGTCCACCACCAGCTTTAACCTCTTCAATAAAAGCATGATTTCGCAAACATGTAGGAACAGGAACATGGTCTATGTATTCACCAACCAATTCTTTTGTTTTATCATACCATTTTTTTTCATAATTTTCTCCATTACCATTTTGAGTATACGTCTTAAGATGAAGAAAATAAGCCCCAACGGGACCGTAACCATCTTTAAATCTCGTTAAAACAATTCTATTTTCCATTTGTGTCATTTTTGCTCCAACAGCAATAGGTAAAGCATAAGCTGATCCATTACTCCAAGGCGCATACCAAGTTCTACCCATTCCTTCCCCAACAGCTCGAGGTTTAAAAATATGAGATGCGCCACCAGCAGCTACTATTACTGCTTTAGCTCTAAAGACATGGTAATTTCCAGTACGCATATTAAAACCAACAGCACCACCAACTCTATTCTCTTTACTCTCATCCATAAGGAGATGTGTAATCATTATTCTATTGTAAATTTTGTCCGCTGATTTTTTTGCTGCTTCTGCTACTATTGGCTTGTAACTTTCCCCGTGAATCATTATTTGCCACTTACCTTCTCTTAGATAGCGTCCTGTTTTTTCATTTCGCATCATTGGTAAGCCCCAATCATCAAACATATGAACAGTAGAATCAACATGACGTGCCATATCGTAACCCAGATCTTCACGTACAAGTCCCATTAAATCATTTCTGGCATACCTGACATGATCCTCTGGTTGATTCTCACCCCACTGCATACCCATATAACAATTAATTGCATACAAACCTTGAGCAACAGCACCACTTCTATCAATATTAGCTTTTTCTACACAAATAATTTTTAAATCTCTACCCCAGTGTCTTGCCTCAAAAGCAGCTCCAGTTCCTGCCATTCCTCCACCTACTACGAGGACATCACAACTCTCATAAACTGTTTTAATTTTAGCCATTAGTAATAAACACCTTGTTTAAAATTACTCTTTTTTATTTTTGGAAGACCTGTATCAATATTAAGACCATTAGGCTCTAAGTATAGTAGCTCAGAATCTATCTCCTCTTTTGTTGGCAATTCTTTTTCAGCTAGTTTTGGAATATATTCTCCCCAAGGTTTTGTTGTGATTGGAGATTCAAAGTTTTTTTCTGTTCCGTTTCTAAATTTTATTCTCCACGAAATTGTTCCTTTTTCTTCTTCACGCAAAACTCTTACACTATGACCCATTGGAGCAAAGTCCGCATAACCTCTTGCATCAATTGCTTCATTAGGGCATGCTTTTACACATGAATAACATTCCCAACACATATTGGGCTCAATATTAACAGCTCTACGAGTCGTTTTATCAATGTGCATGATATCAGAAGGACAAATATCAACGCAGTGTCCACATCCATCACATTTAGTCATATATACAAAAGTTGACATTTTATTTTTTCCTTTTTTTATTAATTTTTTTCATATTTTTTTAATAATGTTTTGGTGCTTCTCTTTTAATTCCTAAACCAAATTGTTTTGGTTTATCTGCAGGTAACGGAAGGTTATCGCGTGAACCATCAGCTTCTGCTAAATTCTTTTGTATTGCAGCACCTGGTTTATAAAACATATGAGCAAATTTAGACCAATATACTCCCCCAAATAAAACTAAGTTAGCTATTCCAAATAAAGTTAAAAATAAAGTATCCCAAACATTAATATTTGAGAATTGTAAAAAGGACCATATCAAGGCTAAGGTTGATGTAATAATAAGTGCTAAAACAAATAGGTCTGCTTGTATAATGCGGTACCAAGGATATGCTTCTGCTGCGACATCGACTCTTAGAAAAAACCAAAACCAGTATCCACCAAGACAAGTCATCAAAGCTCCTAAGTGCCATAAGATTGGCCAGTAAGTAGGGGTGCTTATATTTGTCGAAGAATAACAAAAGATCATAATAACGGAAGAAATCCAGAAAATAATAGTTCCGTACATACCTAGTAAATGAGCCACTCTTCTTTTTCCTGCACCTAATTCAGAAGTTGTTAATATTTCATGAGCTACTGTTTTTATAACTATAGATGTTTTTTCCCCCGCACTAACTTCTGTTTTAGCTTGGAGTTTTGCTTTTTTCGCATTTTGAAAAAAATATTTTACATTTTTTTTATGGATTATATCCATAACAGTACCAATGATAACTAGAGCAATCATGGTTATAACGAATAACTGTATTAAAAAGGAGGGGATAGTTAGTGATAATTCTGCAAAAGGATTAGTTGAAATCATTCCGTATATTTCCCCAAAATTAAATAATTATTTAAGTTAGTCTATGTATGTTTTTATAGCTTTTTAAAGAATTTTTAACAAAATGAAACATTTATTGCGTTAAATAAATAAATATTTAATAACATTATAATTATGAAAATTTTGGTTTGTGGTTTACCTGGATCTGGAAAAACATGGTTATCAGAAAGACTAGTAAAGCATTTGGATAACTGTGCTTGGTATAATGCTGATTTTGTTCGCAAATATGCTAATGATTGGGATTTTGAAATCGAGGGGAGAATGAGGCAAGCCAACAGAATGAAGACCTTTGCAGATTTTGAAAAGAATAATGGCAGATGGGTTGTGTGTGATTTTGTAGCACCTACAGAAAAAGCAAGAACAGCATTTAATGCTGATTATCTTATTTGGATAGATACTATTAAAGAAGGACGAGTAGTAAACGCAAAATTAAATCAACTTAATGAAATTAATAATCTTCCATTTGATGCAAAATCTCTTTCGACGAGTAAGAAATTTGATGATACAACGAAAATGTTTGAAGAACCAAAAAATGCTAACCAGCATGTAACGAGTTTTTTAACTGATGATGAAATAAAATTATTAGCTGAGAAAATTAAAAATGTTTGATTGGAAAAAACCTACTGTTGAGATGCTTGGACGGTGGCAACCCTGGCATGATGGTCATACCGAATTATTTAAAAGAGCATTGCAAAAAACTGGACAGGTTTGCATTATGTACCGTGATGTAGGAGGATCAGATGCTGGCGTAGAAGGACAATCAGATAACCCTTTTCAATTTGAAGAAGTGAAAAAAAATATAATTGAAGGTTTGAAACCTCATGGATATGAAGAAGGTCGAGAATATGTAGTCATTAAGGTTCCTAACATTATTGATATATCTTATGGCAGAGGAGTGGGCTACACATTCACTGAACATGATTTAGGAATAGAAATACATAAAATTTCTGCAACAAACATAAGAAAAGAAATGCGCCAAAAAGGCGAATTAAAAGAAAAATAATTTAGTTTTGAAATCCGTATTTTCGTAAACGCGCATCACCAGTTCTTGCGTGCGCTTCCATTCCTTCTAAACGAGAAATTCTAGCAGCGGCAGCACCAACTTCTTTATTTGATTCTTTTGTCATACGTTGGAATGTAACTGTTTTAATAAATTTACCAACAAATAAACCACCCGTATATTTTGCTGCCCCTTTTGTTGGAAGGATATGATTAGTGCCTGAGCATTTATCTCCGTAGGCAACCGTTGTCTCTTCGCCTAAAAATAATGATCCATAGTTTTTTAATTTATCAAGCCACCAATCTAAGTTTTCTGCTTGTACTTCTAAATGCTCCGGTGCATATTGATCACTAATCTCACATAACTCTTCATTCGTGTCACACAGAATAACTTCCCCGTAATCACGCCATGCTGCTTCAGCATTATTTTTTGATGTTTCAGGAAGTGCAGCAATTAATTCAGGTACTCTTTTCATCACATAGTCACATAATTTTTGATCAGTGGAATATAACCAAGCAGGGGAGTTAGGTCCATGCTCTGCTTGCCCCACTAAATCTACAGCAATCATTTCTTTATCGGCTGTGTGATCAGCAATAATCCCAATCTCAGTTGGGCCTGCGAACAAATCAATACCAACTTTGCCATATAAAATTCTTTTTGCTTCAGCAACATACTGATTACCTGGGCCAACAATCATATCAACTTCTGGATTTCCAAAACAGCCATAGGCAAAAGCTCCAATAGCTCCAATACCACCAATATTCATAATAACATCAGCACCACATAAATTTGCAGTATAAATAATAATAGGATTTGCGCCGTTAGCATCTTTTGGAGGACTTGCCGCAATAACATTTTTTACCCCAGCAACTTTTGCTGTTGTAATACTCATTACAGCTGATGCAATATTATTGTAACGACCACCAGGAACATAACATCCAACACTATTAACTGGAATTAATTTTTGACCTGCAAACAAACCGGGTGATAATTCAACTTCAAAATTATTATTAAGATGTTTTAATTGATGCTCAGCAAAACTTCTTACTCTGTCATAAGAAAATTGAACATCATCTTTTACCTTTTGATCTAGAGACTTAATAACTTCTTCAATTTTTTCTTTAGAAACAATTACATCACCTTCATAATTATCAAATTTACGCGATATATCTTTTATCCCTTCATCTCTTCTTGATTCAATTTCATTGAGTACATCTTGAACTCTTTTACGAGTTTCTGCTTCATCTGAAGAGGCTGTTTTATCTGCTTTTTTAATATATTTTATAGTCATTGCATTTTTTCAACTAATTTAAAAACATCTATATCCAATTGTTTAAGAATATGCACTATATCAATTGGCACCCAATTTTCTCTAATCAGCCCTTCATCATGAAGGTAAAAATCCATTACTCTCATAGTTATTTGTTTTTGTGTAGGCTCATAACCTAACCAATCTTTTGAACCATGTGTTGCTGTTATGCTGTGCCAGCCCCCTGTCATAGAATATGGTCCATCACCTAATTCAACATAGTGGCCAATTTTCCAATAATTTCTTTCTTTAAAAGTTAATCGAAAAGGTAACTGGTGATGATCAACAAAACCTTCAAGGCCTCTAGCTGTTCCAATTCCACAAGGTCCATACCACATCATCTTTTTATGCCAAAAATCCTTTTGTGGGTGGTCTATCAATTTGTTGCGAATTTCTTGATTGGTTATGCCTTCTTCAGATTCAGGTTTAATGTTTAAACTTCTTTGCATTGTCAATCCTTGGCTAAGAGATTCTTGCGAGAGTTTAATATCTAAATTTTCAAATGAAGATCCATTCCCAATAATTGGCCCAGGCCACATTTCTTCAATGCCAAGTGAAGGATTGATAGGCCAAAAACCAGCTTGGCGAATAAAATCCATAATATCAATTAGTACATAGGATTTAATTATTTTATTATCTTTTAATTGATGTACTTCACAAAGACGTAAGTGAATTGTTTTATTTGTAGCCGGAATATTTAACCAAGGGTTAGTAAAAGTTCCTGTTAAATGACTTATACAAGATACAAATATTTTATTTTGGAAACTGCCCCCAATTATTAAATTATCTCTTCTCTCTAAATCAGGAAAAGAAGTTAAGAGAGGCTCCCATAACATTTGTTTAATTGCATTAATGCCCTTAATTTCATTTATTGGATGAAACCCATTTAACTCTGCCTCACTGTGATATGCTTCTTCTAAATTTTGTTTTAGCGAACTTAAAGAAGATTCAACGATATTTTTAAGAAGGGCTCTTATATTTTTTTTATTTTGAACATTCTCTTTTGGATCTAAATTAATTGTTTTTAGATTGGGATCAACCTTTATACCTGTTTTAAAATCTTTAATCTGCATTACAAAAACTTTTAATTTAGTTACTCACAATTATTAATTATTAACCAATTGATTTATTCAATATATTGAATAATATTCAAAAAAAATGAATAATTAATAGTATATATATGTCAAACAGTATTCAATCACGTCTTGCAAAATTTGATGAACTTATACCCAGCACAGTCCCTTTTGTTGAAGGGAAATTAAAAGGCCATCAGGATAGAAAAAACTATTCCATTGTAGGACCTGGGGTCAGTGAAGATTCTAAACAAAATGTAAAATTAGTTGAAGCTCATGGATTTAATGTTGGAGCTGTAAGTGCTGCTCCTATGAATGGGTCAGGGTTGCATAGCCATACTACTGCCGAGGTATTTATTATTCATTCTGGATCTTGGTCCTTTTATTGGGGCGTTAATGGAGAAGAGGGAGAAGTAATTCTTAATGCTGGTGATGTCGCATCATTTCCAACGAATATGTTTAGAGGATTTAAAAATATTAGTGATAACGAAGCTCTTATGTTTGTTGTTCTAGGTGAAAATGATCCCGGCATTATTACCTGGACCCCAAAGTTACTTAAAGAAGCAAATGAATCTGGAATGTTATTAATGGAAGATAGAACGTTAATTGATCTTGATAAACAAAATATTCCAGATGGTAAAATAGTTACAAAACCTCTTCAAGAAAAAGAACTTCAAACTTTTGATCATTATACTTCTGAAGAAATAGAAAAATTTGTTATTAGATATAAAGATAACACCATGTATGTTGATGATGAACATTATAATTCAAACTCAATAATTAATTATTTAGATTCTTTTGAAATCCATGGAAAAGAAATAGAACCACAAATTCCTCATAAAACTGGTTTTGGACTGTCTTTATTAAAAGGAACTTCAGCTCATATCCATCCTTACACAAGAAATGGATCTGAATTTTATAATTGTTTAAGTGGAGAGTGGGAAGTTACATGTGATGATGAAAAAGTTATTCTTGGACCTCGTGATAGTTTTTCTGCGCCAAAGAATTCAACAAGAAGTGTTAAACAGATAAGTAAAGATGGTGGGAGCTTATTTATCGTCCGAGAAACAAACTGAATTTTCATAAATATGAAAGGTTTTGATAATCAATTCAAAGATTTACCTGATTTTATTTTAAAAATTACATATCAAATATGGGAAAACAACGATGTTGAGTCTATTAAAAAATATTATGCTGATATACCTGAAGTTAGTCTTGCTACGCCAACACGCTCACCTTCAGGAGTCATCTATGGGGCAGAGCCTGTTATTGAGGGTACTTTAGCAAGTAAAAAATTATTTCCAGACCGCACCTTGTTGGGTGAAGATGTAATATGGATTGGAAATGATGAAGAGGGGTATTTTTCTTCACATCGTATTTTATCTACTGCAACTCATAATCAAGATGGTTTATATGGCAAGGCTACTGGAAAAAAATTAGTCTACAGGGGTATTGCTGATTGTGCTTGTAAAAATAATCAAGTTTATGATGAATGGTTAGTAAGAGATCAAGGGGCAATAGTAAGACAGATTGGTATTGATCCAAAAAAATTTGCATACAATTTAATAATGGAAGAGGGAGGAACTGATAAAGCCGAGCAACCATTTAATAAAAATACTCCTATTAAATCTATATATAATCCACCCTCTTTGCCTGATACAAATGTCGGTAAGACTTATAGCAATATTTTAAGCAGTATTATGAATGGTGAAAAAAATGTAATTGAAGAAAATTATGATAGAGCAATTCAACAATATCAACCAGGTGGTTTCATTAAGTATGGAAGAGAAGAAGTGCTAAATTTTTGGAGCAATCTTAAATCTTCTTTTCCTAATTCTGAATTTAAGATTGAACATATAAGTTTTACAGAAAACAGTAATAATCCAAAAAAAGCAGCAATTCGCTGGTCCCTATCTGGTAAACATAGTGGTACTGGTATTTTTGGAACACCATCAGAGGCTGATGTGTATGTGATGGGTATTAATCATGCAGAGTTTGGTTCGCGTGGCATAAAAAATGAATGGATACTTTTTGATGAAACAATGATCTGGAAACAGATTTTAATGCAGACAGGTTAAATTCATGACATCTATTTTAACAACGCATGTTGGAAGTTTACCTCGTTCTAAAGAATTATCAGAATTATTGTTTAAAAAAGATAAAGGCGAGCCATTTGATAATAGCTTATTTCAAGATATAGTTCAAAAAAATGTAGAGCAGGTAGTGAATAAGCAATTAGATGTCGGTATAGATTTTGTTAGTGATGGGGAAATGAGCAAAATAAGCTATGCTACTTATGTAAAAGATCGACTACATGGTTTTTCTGGAGAAAGTGAAAGAAGAGCACCAGCAGACTTAGATGATTTTCCAAACTATAAAGAAAAAATAGCACAAAGCGGAGGAACTCCTACATATACACGTCCATGTTGTACAAGTAATTTGGAACTGAAAGATGATGATTCTCTAAACAAGGATATTGGAAATTTTAGTAAAGCATTACAAAAAGCAAATCATAAGAATGGCTTTATGAACGCAGCATCTCCAGGAGTAATTTCAGTATTTATGCCAAATAAATTTTATAAGGATGATGATGAATATATGGAAAAATTGTCTTTCCTTATGGCAAATGAATATCAAGCAATAACAAAAGCTAATATTCAATTACAATTAGATTGTCCTGACTTAGCTCTAGCAAGACATATGAGTTATAAATCTTTATCAGATGAAGATTTTTTAAAAAAGGCAGAAAAGCAAATTGAATACTTAAATAGTTCTTTAGCTGATGTGCACAGTGATATGGTACGTATGCATATATGTTGGGGTAATTATGAAGGTCCACACACTCATGATATTAATTTAGAAAAAATACTTCCAATAATTTTAAAGGCAAAAGTGAAATATTTTTTAATTGAATCTTCAAATCCTAGACATTCGCATGAATGGAAAATCTTTCAAGATATTAAACTTCCTAAAGATAAAATTCTTGTCCCTGGCTTAATTGATTCAACGTCCAATTTTGTAGAACATCCAGAAGTAGTAGCTGATAGATTAATTCAATTTTCAACAGTGATTCCAAAAGAACAATTAATGGCAGGAACAGATTGTGGTTTTAGTACTTTTGCAGGCTTTGGCAAAATAGATGAAAATATATGTTATGAGAAACTCCATGCATTAGTTGAAGGAACGAAGCTAGCTTCAAAAGTTATTTAATTATTTAATTGATTGTTTCGTTTAAGTAAATCAACACCAACACACTTTAAGAAATGTAAATGATCAATAAAAATCCAGTTTTCAGCTAATTTATCCCCATCTCTTCTATAAAGATCTACAACTCTCATCTCTCCTATTTTGTCTGAGCTTGATGTAAGTCCCATATAATTACTTTTAGGTTTCATTTTTAAATTAGGCCAGCCAAACCATCCGCCATAACTTCCTTCTGCATTTTCAAGTTTATGACCTGTAAACTCAATATAATCTAATCCTTCTTCAAATGGGCCAGTATGTCCTTTTAAATATCCTTCATAAGTATACGACGCACCAATACCACCAGGCCCCCACCAAATCATATCTTTATGCCAATCTTTTTCTAAATCTGGAACTGTTGTCTTCATTCCACCTCCAACCAATCTATTAGCCATTCGCATCATAAGATCTAAAGTTTTCTGCCCTTCCGCTTCAGGTTGTTTATTGAAGTACAGACCATCATGAGTCATTGGACCTGCATTAAAACCAATCATTCCAGTTGAATCCGGAATAATAGGAAGTTGTAATTGTTGCATAAATTTAAGTATATCAAGAAAAAAAGCACCCTCTGTAATTTTATTGTTTTCAACTCTATAAAATTCACAGTACCATAACATCACAGCTTTTTTTGTTGGCACTATACCTAAAAAGGGATGATTAAATATACCAAGTAAGTGACCCATATTAACAACCCATTTTGAAGAATGATTGTCTATTAGGTTTGTGCCAGCATAAAAAATATCCATTCTTCTTTGGATAGGCATAAAAGAATTTTTAATTGGTATCCATAGCTCATTGGCAACATTGTTTGCCCCTTTAAGCTCATTAAATGGATGAGTACATCTCATATGAAAATCATCAGAGGTATATTTAGAAATTGTTTCAGCAAGATGTTTGTTTTCAGTTTTATCAATAGTATTTATAAAATCTAAAACCAATTGTTTTTCTTGTTGTAAGTCAGTCATAAAAATTTCTTATTACAAATACAAAAAAATAAAAGAAAAATATTCAATTATTTGCATAAAATTTCATTGCATTGAAATATTTTAATTGTATCAAAACCTTATTAATACTAATCTGAAATTTAAAAAATTATGAAGAGCAAAAAAATAAAAGATCGAAGACCGCAAGCTTTAAAAGATCGTCATATGCCTAATAATTTAGATATTTCATTAAAAGCATATGGTGGTGGTGGAACAACTAAATCTTTAAACCCAATCCCTAAAAAATTGAAGTCACAACCAATGAAAGGTTTTGAAGTACAATATAAAAACATCATCGATTATATCGTAAGAATCACCTACCACATTTGGGAAGATAAAAACATTGGATACATATATGATACTTACAGTAACGATTGTCGTGTTTGGGATGAATTTGGCTTACAGTCAGGATCAGAAAAAATTGTTGCTGATACAGTTCATACAAATAATGCTTTTCCTGACATTCGACTTTTTGCTGATGAAGTTATTTGGGCTGGAGATGATAATGCAAGTTTTCATACATCTCATAGAACAATAATTACTGGAACAAATACAGGTTTTAGTAAATTTTCTGAACCAACAGGCAAATCTGTAAGGTTATTTTGCATTGCAAACTGTGTAGCAAAAAATAATGAAATTTATTATGAAAATGTTGTTTATGATACCGCTGCCTTGATAAAACAACTAGGATTAAATGTTAATCAAGTAGCAAAAGACATTGCTAATAAAGGGGAAATAGGACCATTTGCCCCAGATTTTAAAAACTCAAAACCAAAAAGAAAAACTGGTAAAGCAAAACCAATAAGTTTTGAAATTCCAGAAAAAGTTTCAAATGTTAGAGAGTTTGTTCATTCTATTTTTAATACAATCTGGAATAGAAGAAATTTTTCTGTAATTGATCATGTTTATTCTGATAATATTGTTTTTGAAGGTTCAACAGGCCGTCTATTTAAAGGAAAAAAACAGCTAAGAAGTTTTATAATTTCAATCATTGCCTCTTTTCCGGATCTCGCTCTTAGTATTGAAGATATATATTGGATGGGCAATGAACAAGATGGATATTTAGTATCCATACGTTGGGGTGCTATTGGAGCACATAAAGGTAATGGTTATTATGGAGCGCCGACTGATAAAGAATGTTATATTTGGGGTATTACTCAGTGGCAAATTGAAAATAATAAAATTATTAAAGAATGGACAGCGTTTAATGAATTTGGAATTCTTATGCAGTTATTAGGAGATAAATAAATGAGTGCTGAATTTAATAAAAAATTAGTTGAAGATATGTATGTTGCTTTAAATTCGAAAGATTTAGATGCGCATGATAAATATTGGCATCAAGATATGATTTGGCATGGACCTCCAGGGTTTGGAGATATTCATGGCTTAGAAAATTTTAAAGAGCAAGTGATGAAGCCTTTTTATGCTGCTTTTCCAGATTATTACGTTGAAAATGATATTGTTGTGGCAGATGAAAATTGGGTAAGTGCTACAGGTTATTTAACAGGAACACACAGCGGTACGTATTTAGATATTCAGGCAACAGGAAAATCAATTAAGATGCAATTTTCAGATTTTTGGCTAATCAAAGATGGTAAATTTTCTGAAAACTTTGTTATGGTTGATAATTATTCAGTCTTACAACAAATGGGAATAAAATTTAAATAAATTATTTAGTAGTTTTTCTTTTAATGAATTTTCCTTCTATGGAATGATTAGCAGGTTCAAAATCAGGGTCTTGAATATATTCGTCAATTAATTGAGTTACTAATTTTGACATTTGTCTAATAGGTTGTTTAATTGTGCTTAATTTATAAGACTCCCAATTTGCCATCAGCATATCATCAAACCCTATGATTTCTATGTCACTTGGTATTTTATATTTAGTTTTATCTTTAATAAAATCCAAACAACCAAAAGCCATAGTGTCATCTGCACAAAAGATAGCTGAAATTTTTTTATTTTTTAAAATTTTTTCTGCAGCTTGATAACCTCCTTCATAAGTGAAATTACCTTTCTCAGAAATTAATTTAATATTTTTAAAATTATTAATATAGTTTTTAAAACCTTTACATCTTTCATCACTAACTAAAGTTCCTTTTGGGCCCTCTATTATACCTATCCTTTTATGTTTATTTTGATTTAAATGTTGTGCAACAAGCTCCCCACCATTTCGATGATCGCAACCTACTGAACTTGTAGTTGGAATTTTAAAATTTCGGTTATAGGCAATCACTTGAATTTTTTGTTCATTACAACTTGCAACAAATTTATCTGTTGGTTTAGTAGCAGTAATAATAGCTATCAATTTCTCTTTAAGGTATGGTTGTATTAGTTTGTCATCTAATTCTTCACTATCATCTGTTGTAATCAATAATATTCGGTAATTTCTATTTCTAAGAGCTTCATGCAATTCTGTTAATACCTCAGGATAATATCGATTTGTGATATAAGGCAAGATAACACCAACCAATCCACTATCACTTGTTGAAGGATGAGAAAAGTTTTGAGCTTTATAGCCTAATTTTTTTGCAGCTTCTATAACACGAAGCTTTGTTCTGTTTGAAATACTAGCACCCTTTGTAAAACATCTTGAAACTGCAGATTGAGATACTCCAGCCAAACTAGCAACATCTTGAGAAGTGGCAATTTTCTTAATTTTGTTCATTTATCTCCATTATATTATCCCCATCAAAATATTCAAATACTTGAATAATTATTCATTATATTGCAAAATGAACTATTAATTGAAAAAGTGCATTTTGCACGAAAAAAATATTTAGGGGGTAATAAAATGAAAAATATTTTTTACGCAATCATTTTTTCACTTGTAAGTTCAGGATTATTTGCAGCTGATCCTTGTAACGTTTCGAGTGGAAAAATAAATATACTTGCTAATGAATTTACTACATACAGAATTTTTATGGATGAAGTACAAAGTTGTGCAGGATCTGATGCAGACTTCAGTGTCACACACTCTGTAGACCACAATAAATTACAAGTAGCTGCTTTATCTGCAAATCCAGCAGAATTTTCTGCTAAACTTGTAACTAATGGATCAATAACGCCACTAATGAATGAAGGTTTGATTCGTCCATTAGATGATTTAGTTGCAAAATATGGAGATAACTTAAATGAGAATCAAAAAATTACTATTGATGGAAAAATCTATGCAGTAGCTTTTATGGCTAATGCTCAACATCTTTGGTACAGAGAAAGTATTCTTAACGATCTAGGTATTGCTGTTCCTTCTACTTATGAAGAAGTAATTGCAGCTGCTGAAAAAATTAAGGCTTCTGGAAAAATGGCAAACCCATATGCGGGTGCATTTAAATCTGGATGGAACCTTGGGCAAGAATTCGTAAATATGTACCTAGGACATGGGGGAGAATTCTTTAAATCTGGATCAGCTCAACCAAACGTTAATAATGCCAAAGGCGTTGCCGCACTTAATGTAATAAAAAGATTAACTGAATTAAGTAACCCTGATTTTTTAACGCAAGATACAAATGCGGTAAAAGAAGAATGGGAATCTGGTAATGTTGCTTTAATGCATGTTTGGAATTCAGGAGCCGCATCGTTACTTGATGATGAAGGTGATCAAGCTATAAAAGCTGATACTAGATTAGCTCCTTCACCAAGTGTGGGCGGTGGAAGTAAACCAGCAACAACACTATGGTGGGATGGAATTGGAATAGCAACAAATACTTCTGATGAAAATGCTGAAGCATCTTTCAGAGCTTTAGTTGGAGCTGCTTCTTCATCTGAGTTAGCAAATAATAATCCAAACGCTACAGTTTGGTTGATTAAGGGCTATACTCCTGGAGATACAGCAGGACCAGTTGTTGACGCAGCTAGTAGAGGTGCTACTCCTTATCCTAGTTTTCCACATATGAGCTTAATGCACGGTGCTTTAAGTGCTGAATTAGTGGAATTCCTTCAGGGTAATGAGTCTGCAGAAAAAGCTCTAGCTGATGTTGAAGCTGCTTATATAGCAAAAGCTACTGAGCAGGGTTTTCTATAAACAGAAACTAAATTAAATATGATAGAGTGGGGCATTAATATGCTCCACTTTTTTTTTAAATAAAAATAATGCCTCATAAAACTTTTTTTTGGTTTTTCTTTCCAACTGGTTTAGCTATGATACTTTTTATTGGTTTACCAATCGTATCAAGTTTTTTTCAATCTCTTCACATTGAGACAGAGCAAATTTTAATGGAAGTTGAAAATTGTGATCCTTTTGGATGTGAAACAAATGTCCGAGTTGATTTAGAGGCTACTGCAAAATTAAAAGAACAAAATCCTTTAGGTAGATTTAATGGATTTGGTACATATGCAGATAGAAATCATTTAGCATTTGATGAAATAGGTGAAGCCTGGAAAAGCTCATCATCTATGAGTGATTTTAAAGATATTGTTTTGAACCTTCCTTTTTATAAAGCACTTTTGTTTACATTAACTTTTTGTTTTGCCGTAACCCCACCAGTAATTATTTTAGGATTTTTTGTGGCACTAAGCATTAACACTTTGGCAAAAATCATGAAAGGACCAACAATTTTTGGAGCAATTTTACCAATGATAGTAACACCATTAATTGGATCACTTGTTTTGTTTTGGATGATTGACTCTCAAGGAATTATTGGCGCTACAATTCAGATTCTTTTTGATGACCAGAATCTTTCTTTGAAAGCTTCTAGTAACTTAACTTGGATTACTCTAATAATATATGGAATATGGCACAATACTCCATTTGCTTTTGTAGTTTTTTATGCGGCCTTACAAACAGTTCCTCATGATCCAATAGAGGCAGCACTAATAGATGGAGCTTCACGATTTCAAAGAGTTAGATATATTGTAATTCCTCATTTGTATCCTGTTGCAACATTTATAATGTTAATTTGTTTAATGGATAATTTTCGAGTTTTTGAACCTATTATTGGTTTTTCTGCAGAGGGTGTTGCTCAATCTCTTTCATGGATGATTTATCAAGATTTAAGAAATGAAAATAAAATGCTTTTTGGATCAGCAGGAGCCACTTCTATGTTAACCATTGTTGGTATTGCAATCTTACTTACCCCAGTCTTAATAAGAACTTGGAGAGAATTTAGAACAGAGAGATAAATGGAATCAAAAATAAATAAATATTCAAAGCAACTTATAATTCTTAATAGTATTTTTATATTATTTTGGCTTACAATATCAGTTTTCCCATTCATATGGACCTTTTGGGGCTCATTTAAAGTAAAGGCTGATTTCTTTTCTAGAGCTGATTGGACTTATGCGATTAGTGGTTTCAATACTCTAATCGAAACGGGTGCAACAACAACAATTAAAGCTTATATTGAATCATGGATTGAGGGAGAATTCTTGAGAGCAACAATGAATACTATGATTGTTACTGTCTCGGTTGTTACAATTTCATTGTTTTTAGGAACTTTAGGAGCATATGCTCTTTCAAGGTCCACTTATAAATATACCTTTTATATTTTAATTGCTGCTCTGATATTTAGAGCAATGCCTCATATTACTCTAGTCTCCGGTTATCTGTTTCCTTTTTTTCAGTTAAATATATGGGGTATACTTCCAACAACAATTATTGTCTTGGTTGCCATAAACCAACCATTTACTCTTTGGTTGCTTTACTCATTCTTTAAAACAGTTCCAAAAGAACTTGATGAAAGCGCTCTTATTGATGGCTGTTCTTATTTTCAAGCTTTTCGATACATTATTATGCCAGTAATGTGGCCAGGTGTAATTACTGCAGGTTTGTTTAGTTTGATGCTAGCATATAATGACTTTACAGTTACAGCATTACTTCTAAATCAGGAAAATTATACTATGGTTCCAAAAATAAATGCTTATTTAGGAACTATTGAACATGGTGGTAATTATATGTGGGCAGTTGCAAGCGTTGTGTCAGCAACAGCCCCACTATTTATGATAGTAATGTTTTTTCAAAGACAGCTTATTAGTGGTTTAACTACTGGAGCAGTAAAAGGTTAGAAGGAATTTAATATTAATGTTATATTTACAAAATGTATTTACAGCAAACACAAGTTAAAAATAAAGTAGCTTTAGTTACAGGAGCTGGCAAGGGCATTGGTAAAGCTTGTGCTATAGCTTTAGCAGAGGCAGGTGCTAATCTTATTATTCTTAGTAGAACTAAAAGTGATTTAGATACGGTTGAAAAACAAATCACTAAACTTAAAAGAAAATGTCAATCGTATATATGTGATGTTTCAAACTATGATGAAGTAAAAAATGTATTTAACAGAATTTCTACTTTAGATATATTAGTCAATAATGCTGGAACAAATAGGCCAGATCATTTTACGAAAATTAAAAAAGAAGACATGGATTATGTAGTGGATTTAAATACGAAAGCTGCTTTTCATGTAGCGCAGATGGGCTCAAATGTAATGTTAAAGTCAAAAAATAGAAAAGTAAAAGGTGGTTCTATTATTAATATGTCTTCTCAATTAGGAAAAGTAGGAGCACCAAATAGAAGTATATATAATATGACAAAATTTGGTCTTGAGGGTTTAACAAGAGGGATGGCACTAGATTTAGCAAAAAGTAATATTCGAGTGAATACAATTTGCCCAACATTTGTTGAGACACCTATGGTTAAAAATTTTTTTAAAGATAAAAAATTTAAAAAGGCAATGATGGATAATATTCCTCTTGGCAGACTTGCAACCGATAGTGATATTGCAACAGCCGTAGTATATTTAGCATCGAATGCTTCCTCTATGATTACTGGCTCATCCTTAGTCATAGATGGTGGTTGGACCGCAAAATAATTATAATATTATTTAAGATATTTAGTTAAAAATTCTCCGAACCATTGGTTTAAATAGATTTAATGTTATGGTATTATTATTTAAACTTTTGTATACTAATAAGGATATTGAAAATATTAAGAAAGGTTGCAATTTATGAAATATATACCCTTAGGAATAATCATTGTGCTTTTAATTTCTGTATATAATTCAGTTAAGATTTCAGATAAATATGCAGTTATTGCAAATAAAATTTCTCATGAAAAAGTGACGGAAATTAGACACTATGTATTTTCTGGAAAGAAACATTCAACAACAGCACATTAAGATTATTTAATCATTTAGAATCATAACTTCACCTAATTTATAATTGCTCTATCTGCTTGGATAGGTTTTTGCGTCCCTTTTTTCCTGAAGGCCTCTCTGTAAGTTATGTACACAACTGAAATAAAAATAATTATACCTCCAAACCATGTCCAAATGTCAGGTTGTTCAGAAAAAATAAATAAACCGATTAAGGATGCCCAAATTAATTTTGTAAATTGTAATGGCATAACAAATGTTGTATCACTATATTTAAATGCTTGAGCTAAACACCAATGTGATAACAAGCCGGCAGCTCCCATAAAAATAAAGATTAATAATTGATTTAAATTAATATTTTCCCAATAAAATAATGATAATATAAAAAAAATAGGAGTTGAGAATAATAGATGATAAAAAATAATAGTTTGACTCTCATCAATAGAAGATAATTTTTTTACAATAATTAAAACAAAAGAAAAACTAAAAGCAGATAATAAAAGTAAAGCCGCACCTAATTCTAAAGGAACATATCCAGGTCTTATAATAACAACAATACCAATAAAACCTATCAATAATGCAGCGGTACGATGAAAACGAATTTTTTCTTTAAGCAAAATTATGGCTAGAATAGTAGTGAAAAGAGGAGTGGTGAATCCAAGGGCAGCTGCTTTTTCAAAATGCATTAATCCTATTGCGCTGAACCAACAAATCATAGAAATTACATTAATCATTGCTCGAGAAAATTGTAATTTAAAATTATTTGATTTTAGGGCCTTAAAGTTATTTTTTATCATTAATGGGCTAATCAAAATTAATCCCATTAAGCATCGATAAAAACATATGATGATAGGATGTAATTCATTGGAGAGATATTTAACACTCGAAGCCATTAGTGCTCCAAACATTGTTGCACTAATAGCTAAAACAACTACATATAAAAATTTATTATTTTGCACTAATGTGTTGCAATTATAGATGCTGCAATAGAGGCAAGTCTTGAAGCTGCATTATCTGCTCTACTTGTAACAACTACAGGAACTTTTCCACCAACAATAAATCCAGCTGCACATGCTCCCATAAAATAGACCATCATTTTTGATAAGGCATTTCCTGTCTCTAAGTTTGGAACTAGTAATATATCTGCCCTTCCAGCAACCTCATTGCTAATTTTTTTTATTTCTGCAGCTTGAGGAGAAATTGCATTATCAAAAGCAAGAGGACCATGTATATATGCATTAATATTTTCTTTTTGTGCACGTTCCATGATTTCTTTTGCTTCTAAAGAACTTGGCATACTTTCAATAGCATCTTCTGTTCCCGACAATACAGCTACGCGTGGTTTTGGAATATTTATTTTGTTGGCAAACTCAATTACATTTTGCAAAATATGCATTTTTACATCCAAACGTGGCGCTACATTAAGTGCACCGTCAGTAATAAAAAGTGGTTTTGAATTCTCATTTGTAGTCATATGCCAAATATGACTTAGGCGCTTACCGCTAATTAATCCAAATTCTTTTTTTAAATATGTACGCATTAAGATATCTGTATGAATATTTCCTTTGATCAAAACTTTTATTTTATTATCTTTAGCAAGGTTAGTACCCGCAATTGCTGCTTCTTGATCATTGTTTGTATTAATCAATTTATATGAGCTAATATCCCAAGAAATATTATTAGCCTCTTCTTTAATTTTATCTTCTTGACCAATAAATATAGGATCAATTAAGTTGATATCACAAGCCTCTTTAGCTGATTCAATTGAGGCAGAGTGATTCGCACATACAATTCCAACCGAAATTTTTGGTGTCTTTTTAGCCAATGAAATCAGACTTTGTGGAACAATTGCTTTTAATTTACTGAGCATAGTTGATTATTTTCCTTCTATACTAGGCTGTTATTTTTTCCTATGAAATTAAACTTTATATAAAGAATTCTGCTTGGATTACCTTATTCTATCGTATAAGGCTTAATAAAATTGCCAAATTAGGAAGAATATTATGGATTTAGAAAAAAGAACAGAATTACCAAATTCTCTTGAAGAACATTGGATGCCCTTTACATCAAATAAAGATTTTAAAAATAGCCCACGTCTAATGGTTAAAGCTGAAGGTGTATATTATACTGATCATCACGGTAATAATTTAATAGATGCAAGCTCAGGTTTATTTTGTAGTCCTGCAGGTCATTCTAGACCAGAAATTCGAGAAGCAGTTGCAAAACAACTAGAACAACTTGATTATGTTCAGCCATTTCAACAGGGGTATAGCGGTTCATTCGAATTAGCTAGAAGAGTTGCTCAACATACACCTGGAGATCTAAACAGAATATTCTTTACTATTTGTGGTTCATCAGCTGTTGAAACAGCAATTAAAACGGCTATCGCTTATTTTAAAGCAAAGGGTGAAGGTCACCGCTCACACATAGTAGGTCGTGAAAGAGGATATCATGGTATGAATATTGGAGGAATCTCTGTTGGCGGTATGATTGCTAATAGAAAAACTTTTTCAAATATTCTGATGCCAAATGTTCATCATTTACGTCATACTCATCTACCAGAAAATTTATTTGTTAAAGGCGAGCCTGAGACCGGTGCAGATTTAGCAGATGATTTAGAAAGAATAGCAGGTAACATTGGAGCAGAAAATATTGCTGCTTGTATTGTTGAGCCTATTGCAGGTTCAACTGGTACACTAGTTCCACCTAAAGGATACTTACAAAGGTTGCGAGAAATTTGTGATAAGCACGGCATACTATTAATCTTTGATGAAGTTATTACAGGGTGGGGTAGAACGGGAGCACCATTTGCTGCACAAGCATTTGGAGTAACACCAGATATGATGACAATGGCAAAAGCGATTACTAATGGTGTAGTTCCTCTAGGTGCAGTTGCGTCTCGTGAAGAAATATATGATACTGTTCTTAATGCTTCACCAACTGGCGCTGTAGAATTTTTTCATGGTTATACATATTCTGCAATTCCTGTCTCTATGGCTGCAGGACTTGCGATGCAGGATATTTTTGAGAAAGAAAAACTTTTTGATCGTGCAAAAGATATGTCACCATACTTTCTTGATGGTTTATTTAGTTTAAAAGACCTTGATATTATTGCTGATATAAGAGGTTATGGCATGATGGGCGGTATTGATATGAGAATGGATGAACGTGTTGGTAAGGCTGGATATGCTTGTTTTAAAAAACTATTTGAAGCCGGCTTAAGTTTAAAAGCAACAGGTGATTGTCTAATTGTAGCCCCTCCCTTTGTATGTGAAAAAAAACATATTGATGAAATTATTGAAAAATTAAGAACCGGTATTTCCAATTACATGAAAGATAGGTAATGAAAGTTGGCGTACCAATAGAAATTAAAGCACAGGAATCACGTGTCGGTTTAACCCCAACTAGTGCTCAAGAACTTATTAATCATGGTCATGAAGTAATTATTCAAGATAATGCAGGTTATGGGGCAGGATTTGAAAATTCTGATTATGAAAAAACAGGAGCAAAAATAGCGCCGAGTGCCGGCGATGTCTTTAATGATGCTGATATGATTGTTAAAGTAAAAGAGCCATTGAGTGAAGAAGTATCTATGCTTCGAGAAAATCAACTACTTTTCACTTATCTACATCTTTCCGCAGCACCTGATTTAACGAAAGGTTTGATAGATTCAAAATCTATTTGCATTGCTTATGAAACAGTAACAGATGAAAATAACCGCTTACCTTTATTAGCTCCAATGAGCGCAGTCGCTGGTAGAATGTCTATTCAGGCGGGAGCTCGTTCTTTAGAAAAACCTCTAGGAGGAAGAGGGTTATTAATAGGTGGTGCACCTGGTGTAAGTCCAGGATCAGTTTTGATCTTAGGCGGAGGAGTTGTTGGTGAAAATGCAGCAATTATAGCAACAGGAATGCAAGCAAATGTTTTTATTGTTGATAAATCTGAGGCAAGATTAAATGAATTAAAATCTCAATTTGGGGAAAGAATTACTACACTTCTGTCTGATGAAATCAAATTAGAAGAACATGTTGCTGATTGTGATTTATTAATTGGCGGTGTTTTAATACCAGGGGCAAATGCACCAAAATTAGTTTCAAAAGAAATGATTAAAAAAATGAAACGCGGATCAGTAATTGTAGACGTTGCAATTGATCAAGGAGGATGTGTCGAGACGAGTAAACCAACAACACATGCCGATCCAACTTATATTGTTGATGATGTTGTACATTATTGTGTAGCCAATATGCCAGGTGGCGTTCCAATGACTTCAACTTTAGCATTAAATGCAGCCACTCTACCTTTTGTGTTAAAACTTGCTCAAGAAGGATATCAAGATGCATTAGCAAGTGATGCTAATTTTTTAGCAGGTTTAAATGTGTGTCAGGGTAATGTGACATATAAAGCTGTTGCAGATGATTTGGACTTAGAATTCGTTGATCCAAGCAAGGCAATAAACTAATTATATTAATATGACTGACTCAAATGATGAGTTGATGATGGAAACAATGTATTGGTGGGGAATCCCAACATTGTTTCGTTGTGAACATAATAAAGATCTTTCAAATTGTGATATAGCTTTAGTCGGAGTGCCTCACAGTACCGGTAATGGAACAACAGAAAGAGACCAACACTTAGGTCCAAGGGCAGTACGTCATGTATCTGCTGGACTTCGAAGAGTTCATTTAGATTTTAATATTAATCCTTGGAAGAAGAAAAAAATTTTTGATCTAGGTGATGTTGCTCTTCCTTATGCGAATAATAATGAAAAATGTATTGAGGATATAACTAATTTTTATAAAAAAATTGCCAGTGAAAATAAACCTGTTGTATCAATAGGGGGAGATCACTCTATTACAGGCGGTATCTTGCAGGGTTTAGGCTGTAATAATTTAGAAATGACTAAAGGAAAAAAAATATCATTCCTTCACATTGATGCGCACACCGATACTTTTAGTCAACTTGATCATTTTATGGGGGCGAAAAAAAGTGCTGCCCATTGGGGGGCTTATCTTGTTGATCAAGGCATTATAGATCCTAAGACCAGTATGCAAATTGGAATGCGCGGCAATCCCCGAACATTAGATTGGTTGCAACCAAGTTATGATCTTGGATATAATGTTGTTACTATGGATGAATTTCAAAAAAGAGGTATTGATGATGTGATAAAAGAAACGCTTGATAAATTAGGCGATAATCCTGTTTATATTACTTTCGATTTAGATTCATTAGATGCATCAGTAGCTCCTGCTGTATCAAATATTGAACCTAGTTTTACTGGTTTTACTATAGATGAGGCAAAATTATTAATTCAATCAGTAAAAAATAAAAACATTATTGGTGGTGACGTAGTATGTTTAATGCCAACCAAAGATCAGAAAAATAATATTACATCAATGGTAGCAGCATCGATTATGTTTGAGATAATTAGTGTAATTGCTTGTAAGCAAGTAATAGGATGATTAAATATAAACCCTTTTAACTCTTTTAGAAATAGAAGTAAGAATCTCATTACATATTGTATTGCATTGATTAGCAATCTTATCAATTCCATTTAAGTGATTTATTATTTCCATATAATTTCCAATTTTTATAGATTTACTATACTTTGAAATATCTACTGTTATTGTATCCATCGATACCCTGCCTACAATTTTAAAAGTTTTGTTTTTGAAATAAACATTGCCTTTATTACTTAATACTCTGGAAATTCCATCTGCATAACCTATGCCTAAAATTGCTACTGTTATTTTTTTATTAGTTTTATAGGTTTGATTGTATCCTACAAATTCATTTTTACTAATTTCCTTAATTTGTAATACCTTTCCTTTTAGAGAAATCACTGGTTTTATAATTTTTTTCATTTTTGTATTAAAATGTCCTCCATATAAAGAGATTCCTGGTCTGACTAAGTCATGGTGAAAATTATTTCCTAAAATTATCCCCATCGAATTTGAAAGACTATTATATTTAGCATTAATTTTAAGATTTATAGCTTCTTTAAATTTTTTATTTTGACAAATATTATAATTATTTTTACTTTCATCTGCGCTTGATAAATGGCTTATTAGTATATGAATATTATTTTTATTAAAATTTATTTTTAATAAATCATTTATGTTTAGCCCAAGTCTATTAATGCCTGTGTCTACATGTATTCCAAATTTTAATTTTTTATATTTTTTTATATTTTGGCATACGAAATTATATTCAGCTTTATCATTTATAATTGGTATAATATTGTTGTTATTGAAAATTGATAATTCATTATTTTCTAAACCATTTAATACATACACATTTGCTAACAACTTTTGACTTCTAATTTCTAATGCTTCTTCAGTTGTTGCAACAAAAAAATGTCTACAGTTATTTTTATATAAAGTTTCAAATGTTTTTATAACGCCAATTCCATATGCATCTGCTTTGATTGTTGCAGCACAAATAGATTTATTAGTTAAACTAGATAATTTTTTATAATTATGCTCGAGATTTTTTAAATTTACTTCAAGAATTGCATTATGTTTAATCACTCTGTAACATTATCAGATTTTCTAAATTAATTAAATTTTTTTGCAGCTACAGACATTATTCTCAATTTCTTCATTGCAAGTTCTCTACTTAAATGACCAAGACCACAATCAGGGGCAGCAATTAGTTGTTCTTTGGAGATAAATTTTAATGCCTCTTGTATTCTGCTTTCAATTTCTTCAACAGTTTCAATTTTAGAACTAGCTATTTTGATGATTCCAAAAATTACTTTTGTTTGTTTGTAATCTTTCAGTAACATTAAATCATTATAGCGATGAGCATCTTCAATAGATACACTATCAATTATTGAATTATCAAGAGATTTAGCAATTTTTTTGTAAGAATCTAAAGGTGCTTTAGGATAATCAACTGCATCAAGTTTATCTGGGTATCCGCAACAGATATGTGTGATTTTTTCTACATCATTTTGATTGATACCCTCGAAACATTTTTCTAAATTCTGTATTCCAAAGGCTAGAGCATTTTCTGGTTTTCTTGCAAATAAGGGTTCATCAACTTGAATATATTTACATCCGACATCTACTAATCTTTTAATCTCTGTATTAATAGCAATTGCTAAATCATTACCCATTTCTTCATCTGATTTGTAATAGGTATTAGCAATTGTATCAGTTATAGTCATTGGTCCAGGAATCGTAATTTTTACAGGTTTATTTGATATACTTTGATTACTTATCCATTCATCAACTAAGAAAGGATCTTTTGCTGAAATTTTGTGTGTTATTGTTGGCAGCCAACATTTATAATTTCCTGTTCTTGCCACTTTTTCTGTAAGAGTATTAAAATCAACACCATTTAGATGTCGGCAATGATAATGAATATAATTTTCTCTTTTAATTTCACCATCAGTAATAATATCAATACCGCAATCTAATTGATCTTTAATGACGTCTTCTGCTGCTCTTTTAAAAATTACCTCTGCCTCAGTGCCCATCTTTCTTATTTCATGTTCATATAACTTTGTTGGGTTAGCAGTGTCTGTACCACCTGTTGCATTAAACCAATCTGTAATTTTTAGATAATCAGGTTTAGGGAAAGCGCCAATAACAGTAGTTAACATGTTTGTTTAATAATTTAATTTTCTATCATAAGGACCAGAATTTGTTCTGATACCTTTAGATGATAACATGGTGTTTGATAATTGTCTCTCTTGATGCAGCATGCGATGACTTAATAATTTGGATAAAAGTTCATTTTTAATAGATTGATATTCTGGCAAATCAGCAAGGTTGTTGGTTTCACAAGGATCTTTTTCCATACTAAATAATAATGAAGGTAGAGAAGGAAAATGAACATATTTCCATTTAGCTGTTCTTATTACTGATAAATTACATTCTTCAGGGGCCAGTTTTTTATCCGCAACAAAGGAAGTCCATTCTCTAAAGTCATAATCAAAAACCACATAATCTTTTGGAGGTAATTTACTTTTTTTATTATTTATATAAGGAAGCAGTGATCGTCCATTCCAATCAAGTGGTATTTCACCTCCCAACCAATCAAGAATTGTTGGAGCAAGATCAACAGATTCTGTCATCTCATTAATTAAACTAGGCTGTTGACCAGGAATATGAATAATAAGCGGAATATGGTAAGATGAATCCCACCAACCTAACTTGCCCCATAAATTGTTTTCTCCTAACATTTCTCCATGATCACTTGTAAAGATAATCATAGTGTTATTTAATTGTTCAGAAGATTCTAAAGCTTTTAAAATTTTTCCAATATTGTGATCTACTTCAGCACACATGCCAAAATAAACACTTTTAATATTTTTGATATCTTTTTCTGTTAGTTCTGAAAATCTCATTTCTGTAAAATTTTCTTCATTAAGAAATTTTTTTGAAAACTCCATCAGTAATGGATGCATATTTGAAAGCTCTTCCATTGAATTACTTGTAATTGGTAAATCAATATTATAAGGATTGATTTGACTAAACCAAGGCTCGGCAACATGATAAGGTGGGTGAGGTTTTAAAAAAGACACATGTTTAAAAAAAGAATTATTCTCGGATGCTAAATCTTCAATTGTTTTATCTGCTAAAAAAGCTGTATCCGAATATTCTGTTGGAATATCATAAGCTTCATGAATAAAAGCTTGCCCCTTTCTAGCTTGACGACTTTTATATAATTCACTTGCGTGATTTATTTTAAAACCATTATTATTTAAATGTTCTGCCCACGCTTCTGGGTTATATCCAGGTAACAGACATTTTGTATTAAAACCTTCCATTGGCGATTCATATGTAAAATTTTTTTCATCTTGTGGATCTAAGTATCTTGGATCCCATGATGTATCAGTATAACCATATAAGTCTGGTTCATAATCTAACTTTCGAACTTCTTTTGCAATATTAGTGAAACGTTTATCTAAAGGAGCACCGTTTGTAACTGAGCGATGAATAAAAGGATATAATCCAGTTAACATAGTTGTTCTTGCTGGACCACAAGGCACAATGCCTGCATAATGTGATGTAAACGCAGTACTTTTTTTTACTAACTTATCAATGTTTGGTGTTAAAACATTTTTATGATTCATGAAGCCAAAACAGTCCCATCGCCACTGATCAGCACATAAAAATAAAACTGATTTCTTCATAAGTTTTAATAATATTTATATATAATTTTACTATATATAGTTAAAATTTTTTACTAATACACAATATATTCATTATTTTTCAATAAAGTTTCAAAAGTTTTTTGTATTTTAGTCCTATTCATGTAATGACTTTATCATTACTTTAAATTTAAAGAGGAGAAAATAATATGTTTAAAAAATTAATTTTAACTGTTGTCTTTTCTGTAGCTTCAATATCTTGGACTAGTTATTCTTTTGCCGGCGCTTGTGCTGGTAATGGTTCAACTCAAAGTAATCCAAATGGTGTTGATGCAGGACAGTATTCACAACAATATGAATTAGCTGAATTTGAACAATTAGCAGGTTGCGAGATGCAATTTAACACAAACCCAAACATGGTAAGTATAAATGCTAGCATTCAAGGTAATAAAGCTTTACCTTCATTAGCTGATAGACTTCCATCAGAACCATTGGTTATTAGACCTTATGATTCAATTGGAAAGTATGGGGGTACAATTAAATTCTTATCAAATGCAACTGAAGCTGGTACTTCAGATATGTTATCAACACGCCATGTAAATTTAGTTCGATTTGCTGATGACTTAGCTACAATAGTTCCGAACGTTGCAAAAGCATACTCATGGAATGATGATTTCACTCAGTTGACTTTTACTTTAAGAAAAGGTCACAAGTGGTCAAATGGAGAGCCATTTACTGCTAGAGATGTAGAATTTTGGTATGAAGATTTGATGATGAATACTAACATTAGAGAAAAGCCTTATGGTTATCTTCTTGTTGGCGGAAAACCAATGACTGTTGATGTTCTGGATGACGTTACTGCAAGATTTAATTTGCCATCTCCAATGCCTGGAGTTTTAGCAACACTTGCTACATCATATAACCAAGCATTTATGCCAGCTCACTTCTTAGAACAATTTCATCCTGAAATAGATTCTAATGCTGACGCAAATGCTCAAGCACTTGGATTTGCAGATGGATGGGATGCTCTTGCAGCATACTACGGAAACTCTGGTTGGACGGATACTCCAACTCCAATGCTTAGAAATCCTGATTTAGTTGCTGGATTAGAATATGCCGCTTACCCTTCTTTAGAAGCTTACATGACTATTGAAGATACGACTGAGGGTAGAGTATATGCAGCTAATCCATACTTCTTTCAAGTAGATACAGCTGGAAATCAGTTACCATATATTGATTATCAAAATGAAAGATATATCAATGAAAACGAGATTAGACTTCTAAAACTTGTAAATGGTGAAGTTGATTACAAATCTCAGTCTGTTCAACTAGAATCTGCGCCTCAACTATTAGACGGTGCTGAGTCTGGCGGATATAGTCTTCAAATTAATCCAGGTTGTGGCGCTGCGTTATTTAGCTTTAACGTAACTCATCCAGATATGGAAAAAAGATCAGTTTACGGAGATATTCGTTTCCGTCAAGCAATGTCTATGGCTATGAACAGAGAAGAGATCAATGATGTAGCGTATTATGGAATGGGTACTGTTGAACAGTATACAGGTATTTCACCTGCTCCTGATTTTATTTCTAATGAAATGAGAAACTATATGACTCAATATGATCCAGGTGCAGCAAATGCACTTCTTGATGCAATTGGTCTGGCAGATACTGATGGAGACGGCTTTAGAGAACTTCCAAGTGGAGCTCCTTTTGCTATGAACATTGATTATGCTACGCAAGGTATAGGTGGTGTTGAAGTAGAATTGGTTGCACGTCATTGGAATGAAGTTGGTATTAAAACTAATTTCAAAGAGGTAACTCCAGATGAATATCGTGGTTCTCAATCATCTAATGCACTTGATGTACACGCATGGGATAAAGGACATCCATTGGCGATAGTTGCAGGTAATCCTGAAAACTTTAAACCGCCATTTGGTAATTACTTTAGTCATACACAAGGAATGTTATGGGCATCTTATGTTGATAGTGATGGATCTGAAGGAGTAGAACCACCTGCGTGGGTTTACGAATTAAGTGATGCTATTGATAAATTCCAATCATATGCTTTAGGTACACCTGAATCAAATGAGTGGGGAGCAAAAATGACAACTATGATAACAGAACAAAGTTTGTTGTTAGGTACTGTAAAAGCACCTTTCCCAACTTATCATAGAAATGCTTTAAAAAACTTCACACAATTCAAAACTACTTCATATGAGTATTATAGAACTTATCCATATATACCAACACAATGGTGGTTAGACGAATAAGTTAAGTAAATTAAATTTTTAAAAGCGGCAATTTTATATTGCCGCTTTTCTTTTTTTAACTATTCTTAAAAGAACATTAAATAATTATCGTGATATGATTAATTTTATACAGTTTACCTTAACAAGAGCTTTTTTAGCTGTAGTAACATTACTCATAGTTTGTTTTATTGTTTTTTCTTTAATGGAGCTTGTTCCAGGTACTTGTGCTGAACGTTATTTAGCTTTTAAAAACACACAAGGCTCACAAATAACCTATGAGGAAATTGTTGCTGAGAAAAAAAGATTAGGTTTAGATAAGCCTTTTCTTTATCGATATGGAAAATGGGTGTCAGATATTGTAATTCGTCAAGATTTTGGAGACAGTTGCATATTAAGAATCAGTATTAATGAATTATTAAGTGGAAGGTTTGTTTTATCTTTAACTATAGCCATAACTGCATTAATCTTTTCCTATTTGATTGCAATTCCAGTTGGAATTATTTCCGCCTCGACAAGATATGTTTCTTTAGATCAAACACTCAAATTTATTAGTTACCTTGGTATAGCTTTGCCAAATTTTTTAGTCGCACTATGTATAATGCTTTTTATGACAATTTATTTTGGCGATACCATGACAGGCTTATTTTCTGAAGAATATGAAAATGTTCCGTGGTCAATGGATAGAGTTAGAAATTTTTTAAGTAGGGCTTGGTTGCCTATTTTTGTTTTAGGTTGGAATGCTACAGCTTTTGCTTTGCAAACGGTTAGAGCTTTAATGCTTGATGAAAATGATAAATTGTATGTTATGGCTGCTAGAGCAAGAGGTATATCCGGTATGAGTTTGTTATGGCGGTATCCAGCTAAACATTCACTCGGACCAGTTATTAATTCAATTGGTTTTGATTTAAATAGAATTTTTAGTGCTCTGCCGATTGTAGCTTTAATACTTATTTTAACTGAAGCGGGAGCATTGTTGATAGAAGCATTAGCTAGATCTAATGATCAACAATTAGCAGGTGCAATTATTTTTTTATTAACAGCAACAATAGTTTTTGTAAATTTTATAACTGACATTATTTTAGCGATAATGGATCCTAGAATCAGAAAAGGAGTAATGGGTGGAAATTAGTACTAAGAAAAAAGAAGCATATTATACCGCTACTCAAATGCAGTTAGTAAGAACTCGTTTCTTTGGAAACAGATCTGCGATGATTGCAGGTTTAATTTTGTTATTTATGATTGTGTGTAGCCTTTTTTCTGGTTTTCTTTCTCCTTATGATCCAACTATTGCTGGTCGTGATAAAGATTATGAAAATGGAGCCCCTCAAATTCCAATGTTTTGGGATGAAAATGGTTTTTCACCTAGACCATTTCTTCATACCTTAACTAAGTATAGAGGAGCTGATACAAATTTTAGGTGGGTTTATACAACTGATACAGAAAAAAGACGATATGTATATTTTTTTGTAAAAGGCTGGGAATATAAATTTTTTAAATATAGTATTAATCTTCCAGGCAAGGCATTAGATTTTAAAATTCCTGGCATAGCATTTGAAACACATTTATTTGGAGTTGAAGAAGGTGGTATTCATATATTTGGTACAGATAAAGCTGGGAAAGATTTATTTAGTAGAACACTGAGTGCAATATACATATCTTTAGCTGTTGGCACATTGGGTGTATTTATATCCTTTGTTCTATCCCTCATTATTGGAGGAATATCTGGATATTATGGAGGTTGGATTGATAGTTTGTTGCAAATGTTTACAGATGCTATTCGAACCGTTCCACCAATACCGTTATTTATGTGTTTGGCTGCATTTGCACCATTAGAATGGAGTTCGGAGTTACGATTCTTTTTTATATCCTGTTTATTAGGTTTAATATCATGGCCAACATTAGCAAGGCGTGTTCGTACACATTTATTAAGTGAGAGAAGTCAAGAATACATATTGGCTGCTCAAATGTGTGGCGCATCATCAACACACATTATTGCTCGTCATCTTTTACCTAGTTTTACAAGTTATATTATTGTTGATTTAGTTATTAGTTTTCCCTACATGTTATTATCGGAAACGGCTCTTAGCTTTATAGGTTTAGGACTAAGAGAACCTGTAAATTCATTAGGTGTGCTTTTACAAAATGCAACAAAGGCAGATGTGCTATTAAATTATCAATGGTATTTTATACCTGTTTTTTTCTTAGTTGTATTAATCTTAACTTTTGTTTATGTCGGAGATGGTCTTCGTGATGCAGCAGATCCACATAAAACAAAAAATTAATAATTTATGAATCATCTTTTAGAGATAAATAACCTTGATGTTAAATTTGATACAGATGAAGGCCGTATAACAGCAATAGATAATGTGTCTTTAACACTAGATCAAGGAAAGGTCCTTGGAATTGTTGGAGAGTCTGGATCTGGTAAATCTGTTACAGCCAAATCTATTATGCAACTCAATCCAGGAAACACAATTTATAATGATGATGCGAAAATAATAATAGATGATGAAAATGTTTTAAAATTTACTTCTAAAAATGATTTAAAAAAAATCAGAGGAGGTAAGGTATCAATGATTTTTCAAGAACCCATGGCTAGTTTTGCACCTGCAATTAAGATTGGCCACCAAATGGTTGAGCAACTTATGCTTCATAAACCTTTAGATAAAAAGAAAGCAAAACATATATCAATAGACATGTTAAATAGAGTAGGAATTGCTGATGCAGAAAAAAGATTTAATCAGTATGCTTTTGAATTATCTGGAGGTATGAGACAACGTGCGATGATTGCTATGGCACTATCAACAATGCCTAAATTATTATTAGCTGATGAACCTACAACAGCTTTAGATGTAACAATACAAGCTCAGGTAATAAACTTGATGAAAGATATTATTAAAGAATTTAATATGGGAGTTATTTTTATTACCCATGATCTTGGTGTAATAGCTCAAGTAGCTGATGATGTTGCCGTTATGTATCTAGGAAGTGTTGTTGAACGGGGTCCAGTTAATGAAATTTTAAAAAATCCTAAACATCCTTATACAAGAGGTTTATTGAATGCGCTTCCTGATATTAATAATCTTGATGCTCCTCTTAAGCCTATACCTGGAAATATTCCAAGTCCTTTAGATAGACCAACAGGTTGTGTGTTTAGAACAAGATGTCCGGATCCTACGCATGAATGTAAAGAGGGAAGTATTGAAATGGGTTTAGTAGAAGTTAGTCCAGGTCACTGGGTAGATCAATGTTGTATTAATTGTGGTTAAATATGAGTGAAAATATATTATCAGTAAATAATTTATCTGTATCATTTGATTATCAAGAAAATTTTTTATCAAAAAAACAAAAGATAAAAGCAGTTAATAATATTAATATAAAAATTAAAAAAGGATCCTTTTTTGGTTTAGTTGGTGAATCTGGATCAGGTAAAACTACTCTTGGTAGAGCGATCTTAGGTGCAAACAAAATAAGTGAAGGAAATGTAATTTTTCATGATGATGAAAGAGATTTTGACTTAACATCAATTACATCAAAAGAAATGAAAGAGTATAGAAAAAAGGCTCAACTTATATTTCAGGATCCATATGCTGCATTAAGTCCAAGGATGACTGTTAGAGATATAATTGCTGAACCTTTAGAGGTAATGAAAATTACCAAATCTAGAGAAGAGACGGATGAAAAAGTAAGAGAAATTGCATCAAAATGTCGATTAAATCTTGAGCATCTTAGAAGGTTTCCCCATGCTTTTTCTGGTGGTCAACGTCAACGTATTTCCATTGCCAGGGCCTTGGTAAGTAATCCAAAATTTATAGTTGCTGATGAAAGTGTTGCAGCTTTAGATGTTTCAATACAAGCTGATATTTTAAATCTTTTAAAAAAACTTCAAGAAGAATTAAACTTAACATATTTATTTATAAGTCATGACTTAAGTGTCGTTGCTCATGTATGTGATATTGTTGCAGTAATGTACCTTGGCCATATTGTTGAGATGGCACCATCAAGAGAGTTGTTTAGTAATCCAAGACACTCTTATACAAAAGCATTATTGTCATCTATTCCTTCTATTGATCCTGAAAATAAATCTAAGGCTATAGAGCTTAAAGGAGAAATACCAAGTGCGATGAATCCACCCTCAGGATGTGTATTTAGAACTAGGTGTCCAAACCCTACACATGATTGTAAGGAAGGACATATAGAAATGGGATTGATAGAAGTGTCACCCAATCATTGGGTTGATCAATGTTGCGTTAATTGTGGGTGAAAATAATTTAAAAAACAAAACATAGATATCTTCTAATATACTGATAAGAACTTCATAACGATTTTTACTTATGCAAAAAAAATTAGATCTAGTTAATGATCCTATTCCTCGCTTAATAATTAAGATGGCTATCCCAGTAAGTGTGGGTTTTTTTTTTCATACAATGTTTAATGTAGTAGACACATATTTTGCATCACAAATAAATTCAGTAGCAGTAGCTGCTATTACAATTACTTTTCCAATTTTTTTTATGATAATTGCAATCTCTTCAGGAACACGAACAGGTGCAACAGCCTTAATAGCTAATGCTGAGGGTGCAAACAATAAGGTCCTAGCTAAGGAATATGCCATTCAAACTATTAGTTTTTCAATTATAGCCGCTATCATAATTATGATCATTGGACTAATATCAGCACCCTATCTATTTAAAATTTTGCATGCTGAGGGTAAATATTTTAATTTCGCGATTCAATATACAAATATTCTTTTATATGGTTGTTTATTTATAATATTAGACTCAACTCCTACAGCCGGGTTAAATGCAGTTGGAGATACAAAAACTTATGGAAGGGTATTTATTATTGGGTTTTTTGTAAATTTAATTTTAGATCCATTATTTATTTATGGATATGGTCCAATCCCACCTATGGGAGTGAAGGGCATTGCTTATGCAACTATTTTTGCAGAATTTATAGCTACTATATATGTTTTTTATAGAGTAAAAAAAATGACAAGTTATTTTGATAATGTTGTATTAAATGATTTTTTACCTAAGTTTAAAAGTCAATATGAGATAGCAAAACAGGCTTTTCCTGCCTCTATAAATATGTTTGCAGTTGGAGCAGGTTTTTTTATTATCACTTTTTTTGTATCTTTTTATCCAACACCTGAGACAAGTGATGTTTCAATTGCCGCATATGGAATAGCTATACGTATTGAACAAATTATTTTATTACCTGCAATTGGTTTAAATTTTGCCTGTCTTGCATTAACAGGACAAAATTATGGCGCCTTAAAGTTTAATCGTGTTAGAGATGGATATTTAGTATCAATGAAGTATGGACTCACAATATTATTCTTTGGAGGATTAATATTATATTTTGGTGCGGGATTATTTATGAGTTTATTTACTACAGATGAAGAGGTTATTAAAATTGGTATTGAGTATCTTCAAATAGCGGCATTTTTTACTCCAATTATAGCTATATTAAATATATCTATTGCATTGATGCAAGGACTTAAAAGACCTGGCTTCACCGTACTTATTAGTATTTTTAAAGAAGTAATAGCAGCAGTAATTATTTTTTACATTTTAAGTTTTTATTTTAATTTTCAATTAAAGGGTATTTGGTCATCAATACTTATAATAAATTATCTATCAGTTTTTATTTTTTTATTTATCGTAAACTATAGAATGAAGTCTTTAGGTATTAAATTCTTTAAACATCAATAAATTACGAAATGATTTTTAAAAAAAAAATCTTGTCTTATCCTTTTATTAAAGTATTAAATAAAAAATATGAAATTTAGCCAAAAAATAATAGCAAACTTAAAATTAGGAGGAGCAGATTTTTTTCTAAGCGTTCCATGTAAACTTTTGGCAAATATGATAACTATCTTAGAGAATGATAAAGATATATATTATTCGGCTATTCCAAGAGAAGAAGAGGGAATGGGAATTTGTGCTGGCGCTTATCTTGGTAATAAACTTCCATGTATTATGATGCAAAATACAGGTATTGGTAATTCTGTAAACTCCATAGTTTCACTTCTTCAATTATATCAAATGCCTGTTGTTTTCCTTATAAGTTATAGAGGAACACCAGGGGAGCCTGTGGGTGCACAAGGTGGTATGGCAAGTGTTACAGAAGATATTCTAAATACCCTTCGCATACCGATGCTACATTGCGATACAGAACAAGATCTTGATAAAATTTCTACTTTTACAAATCATGCTAAAGTAATTGAAAGTCCTGTAGCTGTACTTTGTAATTTTAATTTAATGAAGGATGATTAATGATGAATAGGTTTGAATTATTAAATCTTTTACAAGATACAATTCAAAATGAATTTGTTATTTGTAACATTGGTTTACCTTCACAAGAATTATATAAAATTAATGACCGTCCAAATTACTTTTATATGTTAGGGAGTATGGGCTTAGCATCATCAATTGGTTTGGGCTTATCATTAACCATTGATAAAAATGTTATAAGTATTGATGGTGATGGATCAGTTTTAATGAATATGAACACTCTTGCTACAATTGGTAATAGAGCTCCATCTAATTATACACTTCTGATTGTTGACAATGGCTCGTACGGGTCAACAGGAGATCAAAAAACTTTTACAAATGAAAGCACATCTTTAAAAGATGTTGCTATTGGAGCTGGTTGCAAAAATGTAATTGAATGCTCAGGTGAAGAAACAAATGAGAATTTACAGAAAGCTCTAGCTGATACAAATAATTCGTATGTTATTATATCAAAAATAAAGTCAGGAAATGTGCCAATAAAACCAATACCTCTCAATGCTGTTACAATAAGAGATCGATTTAGAAAAGAAATAGGTTTAGTTACTTACCTTTAATTTTTTTAGAAAAAAGTATGCTTTATTCAGTTGGTTTGCAGCATTATCATCTATTGGAATAGAAATTTTTTGACTCATACTCATTATTGTATTGTAAAAATAACCTCTTTATATCATAACAACTTATTATGACTCAAATAAAACCAACTGCCGGTCAAACAACTCCTCGTTTTGCAGATATAGCAACCTTTTTTCGTTTACCCGTAATTAAAGACTTAAATATATTAGATTATTGCATTTGTGGTATACCTTGGGACGGAGGAACAACTAATAGACCAGGAGCCAGGCATGGACCAAGAGAAATTAGAAATGCTTCTTCACTCATAAGAACATACCATCCATCATCATTAAAAAGCCCTTACGATAAATTTCAAATTGCAGACATCGGTGATTGTCCAGTGAATCCTGCCGATCTACAAGACTCACTTAATAAAGTGACTAGTTTTTATAACAAAATTGCTGAAACAAAAACTATACCTCTATCTATTGGAGGTGATCATTTAATATCTCTTCCAATATTAAGAGCATTAGCAAAAAATAAACCAGTGGGCATGTTTCAGTTTGACTCGCATTCAGATACCTGGGATACTTATTTTGGGGGATTTAAATATACTCACGGAACTCCATTCAGAAGAGCTATAGAAGAAAACCTTATTGATCCGAAAAAATATGTCATTCTAGGTTTGCGTGGCGGACTTTATGATCCTGACGATTTAACTTGGGCAATAGATCAAGGTGTAACAATAATATCAACTGATAAATTTTATGAAATTGGCCTGAAAGAAACAATTAA
>CABXIT010000008.1 GCA_902512325.1 uncultured Alphaproteobacteria bacterium
GGAAGCTTTAAAGTATTTGCTCTGTATTTAAAGAAACTTAAACCAAAAGACCACATTAATGGAATAATGTTTACAAGTAATAATAGTGTTATAGCTGGTAGTGTTGGCGTGCAAATGGTTTTAGGATTTTTATTGGCTCTTTTATTCGCTTCACAATTCCCTCTAAGAAAGATTCTTCTTATGTTTGTGTTAGCTCCTATGATGTTAAGTAATGTTGCTGTAGCAATTTATTTCAAATTATTTTATGAACCTGAATTTGGACTTTTAAGTCAATTTGTACAATCATTTATTACAGGCGAGATGTACGTTTTATTATCAACACCTGCTGGAGCTCTTATAGGTGTTATTTTTGCAGATGCTTGGCAATGGACACCTTTTGTTATGTTACTTGTTTTAGCTGGTTTAGTAAGTGTGCCTAAACATTTATACGAAGCTGCTGAAATAGATAGGATGAGTTGGTGGAGAAAATTTACTACTATTACATTTCCATATGTAAGGAGTTTACTTTTACTTGCAGTTTTATTTAGAACAATTGAAACAGTCAAAATTTTTGATTTAGTATTTATTTTAACAAATGGTGGGCCAGGAACAGCTACTGAAACTATCGGTGTTTTAGTTTATCGAACTGCCTTCCAATTTTTTAGAACAAGTAATTCAGCTGCAATGGGTTATATTTTATTGTTTGCAGTCATTGTATTAACAAGCTTATATTTGTATGTAATCAAGCAACGAGAAAGTGAAGAGATATGAAAAAAAGAGCAATAGGTCAAGCTGGCTGGCTTTGGACTTCATTAGCAAGTGTTGTAGCTTTCATATATTTTTTTCCAGTTCTCTTTATAATTTTAACAGCATTTAGATCAAGAAGTGATACTCTAGCTACTCCTCCAAAATGGTTTTTTACACCCACTTTTGATAATTTTTATCACATATTTTTTAGAAGTATGGCTAACAGTACTGAGTATGTTGCAACAGGTTTTCATATGTATTTTTTTAATAGTATTTATATTTCAGGAATGAGTGTTTTACTTGCATTATTAATTGGTACTCTAGCGGCTTATGGTTTTTCTCGGCACCCTCTTAGAGGTAATGATACCTATATGTTTATTATTTTAACTACAAGAATGTTACCACCAATAATAGTTATAGTGCCGATTTTTTTAATATTTAGAATTACAGGTTTAGCTGGAACCTACACAGGTATTATACTTATGTACACTGCTTTTAATCTACCTTTTTCTATTTGGATGATGAAAAGTTTCTTTGATGAATTAAATACAGAAATAGAAGATGCATCAAGGATGGACGGTGCTTCAGAAAGGTCAGTATTCTTTGGCGTTTGTATTCCTCAAGTAAAAGCGGGTTTAGCTGCAACTTCTGTTTTTGCCTTAATATTAACATGGAATGAATTCTTATTCTCACTTTTACTTACAAATAAATTAACACGAACAATGCCACCAGCAATGGCTAGGACAATTGGAGGTGAAATTAATGTAGATTACGGACTGCTTGCAGCTATGATATGCTTATTCATAATTCCAATTTTCCTAATTACGTACCTTCTTCAAAATCAACTTTTAAGAGGTGTAACCTTTGGAACAATTAAAAAATAATGGCTACTATTGAATTGCAAAATCTAACTAAAGCATTTGGTGATCTAATTGCTGTAGATAATGTTTCACTTAAAGTTGAGGAAAACGAAGTACTTTGTTTATTAGGACCTTCTGGATGTGGAAAAACAACTACACTTAGAATGGTTGCTGGTCTTGAAACAGCAACGTCTGGAGATATACTTATTGGCAATAAAAATGTTAATAATCTTGACACGCGTGATAGAAATTTAGCAATGGCATTTCAGTTCTATGCACTTTATCCAAGTTTAACAGTAGCAGAAAATCTTGCTAACCCTCTTCATGCAGACAATTTATCAGACGAAGAAATTAAGAAAAAAATATTAGAAGTTGCAGATATTCTTCAATTACGAGAGATTGTAAACAGAAAACCCCATCAACTAGCAGAGGGGGAAAAACAAAGAGTTGCTGTAGGACGAGCTATTATTAGAGATCCTGAGTGTTTCCTATTTGACGAACCATTAAGTAGACTTGATGTGCAATTACGAGAGCAAATGAGAGGTCAAATAAAAGAAGTTTTATCTGATTTAAAAAAAGCTACGGTTATTGTAACACACGATCAATTAGAAGCTCTTACAATGGCAACCAAAATTGCAGTTATGCGAGATGGTTTAATTGAGCAAGTCTCATCACCGCATGATATTTTTGCTAAACCAAATAATACTTTTGTGGCTGGATTTATTGGAACTCCTCAAATGAATATATTGGAATGTAATATTAATGAAATTAATTCATCAATAATTAAAATAAAAGTTTTAGATCAAGAAGTAGAAATTGATTTTAAAACTTCTTTGAATGTAAATAAAAACGATAGTTATTTTATTGGTATTAGACCAAGAAGTTTTGAAATTGTTGACAATAATACTCTAGATAATTTTTCTGGCACAATAGAGTTAATAGAAAATATGGGGTCTGAAATTTTAGTTCATGTAAAAAATAATCATTTAACTTTTAGATCTGTCCAAAGTAGGTCACACAAGTTAAATATTGGAGATGTTATTAATTTAAAGCCAAAAAATGGGCAGGTACACCTATTTAATAAAAGTGGAGAGGTAATTAGAAATGAATAAACCAAGTGAGGGTCTTACAAAAAAACAAGCCAAAGTAGTTGAAAGAACAATAGTTGGTTTTAGCATTCTTTCATTAGTTTTTTTATTTCAACCATTC
Source organism: uncultured Alphaproteobacteria bacterium (assembly GCA_902512325.1). Lineage (GTDB taxonomy): Bacteria > Pseudomonadota > Alphaproteobacteria > HIMB59 > CACPNW01. The sequence goes on from CABXIT010000008.1 coordinate 2,796, forward strand.
TCCATGACCCTATATAGTATAGGATGTATAGCAGTCGTCGTTGGAGGATTATCTTTTAACTTAGTTCCTTTATGTGTTGAGGGTGTAAAAGTTTCACAATTAATAAAAATAGGATTAATTATTTTTACTATATTAATTGTAGTAGCTATAATAGCTATAGGTTCAGGTCATTTATATGGAATCTATTTAGAGTCATCTCGTTAACTTAACTCAAGTAAATATACATGAAATTTTCATTCAACAAAAAAATTATTGCAATAACAGGAGCAGCTAATGGAATTGGACGAGCTGCCGCAATACTTCTTGCTACTGAGGGAGCTAAGATCATTGCAATTGATAAAGATAAAAAATCCCTTGATAAATTAAAATTAAAATTAAGAAACAAATGTATTTTAAAAAATATAAATTGTATCAATTTAGATGATATTAAAATTAATTTAAAAGATATTAAAATTATTGATGGATTGGTTAATTGTGCAGGTATTGTTCCTCAAAATAATTTAATGAATTGTTCTGAAGTAGAATGGAATCACACATTAAATACAAATTTAACTTCAGTATTTTATATAACGCAATATTTTATGAAGGTTTTCTTAAAAAGAAAAAAGGGCTCTATAGTAAATATATCTTCTGTTGCATCCTCTATAAAGGGAGTAAAAAGAAGATTTGCATACTCAACATCAAAAGCAGCTATTATAGGTTTAACAAAATCAATTGCTGCAGATTATTCAAGTAAAGGTATTAGATGTAACGTTATATGCCCTGGCACTGTAGATACACCTACTTGGCGCAAAAGAGTTTTAAGTGCAAATAATCCGATTCAAACAAGAAAAGATTATAATTCTAGACAAATTATTGGACGTGTAGGTAAACCTGAAGAAATTTCAGACCTTATACTTTTTTTATTAAGTGATAGATCGTCATTTGTTACTGGTTCAGTTTATAATATTGATGGTGGTATGAGTTTGTAATGAATGGAGAAAAAATATTTAATTCAATAAAAAATATAGAAATCATTATTAAGAAACATAAGGATGAAATAGAAAAGTTAGATCAAGAAATTGGAGATGGAGATCATATTTTTAATATTTTAAGAGGTTTACAAGAAATATTAAATTTAGAAGAAGAGCTAATAGCTAAATCTCCAGATCTAATATTTAAACAGTTAGGCATGAAAATAATGACAACTGTAGGAGGCTCTTCAGGCGCATTGTTTGCCACTTTACTTATAGGAATGTCAAAAAAATATAATTCAGAATTAAGTGATTTGAATAATTTATCTCTAATGTTTTTTGAAGGAGTTGAGTCAATGAAAAAAAGAGGTAAGGCAGATATAGGTGAGAAAACAATGCTTGATGTGCTAATACCAGTTTCTTCAACTTTAAAGAATCTTAAAAATGAAGAAGATATTAGTAAAGTTGCTGAAGAAATAATCTTTGTTGCAAAAGAAGGTGTGATATCAACTAAGGATATAATTGCAACTAAAGGCAGAGCGTCTTTTTTAGGTGAAAGAGCTAAAGGACACATAGATCCTGGAGCTAGATCGTCTCAACTTGCTATTGAAGCTATTTGTAATCAGTTTATAAATAATTAATATGAAAAAATTTGTTAATGAAGTAGATAATATTTTGTCAGAAAGCCTAATTGGTTTTGGTAAAGCTCATTCGGAAATAATTAAAGTAAATTTATCTCCAGATTTTGTATTTAGAAAAAATAAACCCAACAAAGAAAAAGTGTCTATAATTTCGGGTGGCGGATCTGGACATGAACCATTACATGGAGGCTTTGTAGGTCATGGTATGTTAGATGCCGCATGTCCTGGACAAGTATTTAGTGCCCCTACACCAGATCAAATGGAAGCAGCATCTAATGAAGTTCACAATAATAAAGGTATACTTTTTATTGTTAAAAACTATTCAGGTGACATTATGAACTTTGAAATGGGCGCAGATATGATTGAACATGAAAACCAAACAGTAATAGTTAATGATGATGTGGCTGTTGAAGACTCTACATTTACTACAGGGAGAAGGGGTGTTGCTGGCACTATGATTGTAGAAAAAACTGTAGGAAGTTTAGCTGAAACAGGAGCCTCTTTAGATGAGTGTAAAAATTTTGGTGATCATGTAAATAAAATGACTGGTTCTATGGGTGTAGCATTTACAAGCTGCACTGTACCAGCTGCAGGTAAACCAACTTTTGAATTGTCAAGTGATGAAATGGAATTTGGAGTCGGAATTCATGGAGAGCCTGGAAGAAGAAGAGAAAAAATAAAATCTGCCAATGATCTAACAAAAGAAATTCTAGAAACTATTTTAGAGGATTTAAAACCAAGCATGAATGAAGAGATTTTATTGCATGTTAATGGTTTTGGAGGAACCCCTTTAATGGAGCTTTATCTTTTATTCGAATGTGCTCAAAAATTTCTTGAGAAGAATAATATTAAGGTATCTAGGTCAATTGTTGGAAATTATACAACATCACTTGAAATGGCTGGTGGATCTTTCACTATCACTAAACTTGATGAAAATATTATTAAACACTGGGATAGTCCAGTTCATACATCTTCTTTGAGATGGAAAATGTAATTAGTTCAATATTTTACCTTTTAATATTTGATAGATTATCACTGAAATTTTATTGTAGACTTAATCAATCTATATAATTAATGAAATCAAATAATATGAGTAAAATACAAATAGCTAAAGCAAAAAGACTTAGATCTACACCTTATACTTCAAGAATAGAGAAGCAGGGATTAACTGCATATACAACGTATAATCATATGTTGTTACCTGCGGGTTTTGAAGACACATTAGAAGATTCTTATTATCATTTAAAAGAATACGTACAGGTGTGGGATGTTGCAGCTGAAAGACAAGTTGAAATCTCTGGAGAAGATTCATCTGAACTAGTACAATTGATAACTTGTAGAGATTTATCAAAATCAAAAGATGGGAGATGTTATTATTGTCCAATCATTGATGATCAAGCAGGATTAATTAATGATCCAGTAGTTATTCGAATAAATAAAAATAAATGGTGGTTATCTATAGCAGATTCTGACGTAATTTTATTTGCTAAAGGAATTGCGATTGGAAAAAATTTTAATGTTAAAATTATAGAACCTAATGTCGATATAATGGCAGTACAAGGTCCAAAATCTTTTCCGTTAATGGAAAAGATTTTTGGCACAGCTATTACGAATCTAAAATTTTTTGGATTTGATTATTTTGATTTTAGAGGTACTAAACATTTAATTGCTAGGTCAGGATGGTCAAAGCAGGGGGGCTATGAAATATATGTTGAACATACGCAATCGGGATTAGAATTATATGATCATTTATTTGAAACTGGCAAAGAATTTAATGTTAAACCTGGTTGTCCTAATTTGATAGAAAGAATAGAAAGTGCTTTATTATCTTATGGGAACGATTTTGATTTGAATGATAATCCTCTTGAGTGTGGTTTTGATAAATATGTTAATTTAGATTCTGATGTTATTTTTTTAGGTAAAGAGAAATTAAAACAAATAAGATCAGAAGGAATTAATAAAAAACTCATGGGAGTAATGATAAATTTAGATAAAATTAATATGTCACAATCTGTTGAATTAAAAGATAATGAAAATAATATTATAGGTGATATGCGTTCAGCTGTATTTTCTCCTACATTTAAAAAAGTAATAGGTATTGCTATGTTTAATAAACCATATTGGGATGTAGGACTAGAATTTAATATAAATATCGAAGGAGTATCTACAAAAGGAACTATTTGTAATATTCCTTTTATCTAATTTATAATGTCACTAAGAGATACTTTCTTAGCTTTGCTTGTACCTATCGTTTTAGGTTTTGGTTTTGTTATTTCAAAACCTGCAATGGAATCATTCCCCCCATTTCTTCTCAATGGTTTACGTTGGTCTTTATCAGGTTTTATTATGTTTTATTTTTTTCCTTTTCCAAAAAAACTTTTTAAAAAATTGATTATAATATCTTTTGTAGGTTGTACTCTGCAATATGGTTTAAGTTATTCTGGCTTAAATATCATTGATGGAACTTCTGCCACTCTTTTTGTGCAGGCTGAAATCCCTTTCGGTATTTTAATTGCATTTCTTTTATTAGGTGAAAGACCTCCATTAAAAAACATTATTGGATTAATAATTGCTTTTATTGGAATTTTTATACTTTCAGGCAATCCAAATCTTGATGGAAAAATGCTTGGTGTAATATTTATTCTTTTTGCAGCTTTTCTTTGGTCTTTTGCGCAAGTTTTAGCAAAAGATGTTTCTGAAAAAATAGGCGGTTTAGCATTAACTGCTTGGCTTGGTGTTATTGCAGGTCCTCAATGCATAGTTGCTTCATATTTTATTGAAGGTAATACTCTTGACTATATTTTTAATGCTACAACAGAAGCATGGATAATTGTTATTTATTTGGTAATTGGAATGAATGTAATAGGTTATAGTTGTTGGTATAGCGTTCTTTCTAGAAATCCAGTTAATAATGTTATGTCTGTTTTATTATTATTTCCTATTACAGGATTATTGACATCTATATTTATTCTGAAAGAATCTCCAAATGCTTATGCTTACGTTGGTGGAGCAATAATAATATCTGGAGTAGCCTTGATATTAATTAATAAAAAATTAAAAAATCATACTTAAATTTTAATATTAGTTAATTATTAATATTTAATACTATTTATTACATTTTATTAGTATAGATTTATTTTATGTTAAAATTTTTTACAATTTGATTTTTCTTAGTTATTATTATTTAAAATCAAGATAATATAATGAAAAGGAGGTTTTATTATGGTTGAAAATTTTGGTGGAAGTATACTCTATTTAATTTTATTTTTAATACAATTATTAGGTCTTACTTTTTATTGTTATTTAATTCTACTTAATCCAAAAACTATAATTAATGACTATCAGGTTGGTGATGCAGCAATGGCACCTATCCGATTAATTGGTTCCTTTATTTTACCAATAGTTTTAATAGGAATTTATTTATTATTTACATCTATTGAAGGTGCCTGGATATTTTTTGTTTTTGCACTAATGACATCAATCTATCAGTTACTTTATGATGTTGGATCAAGAATGGATATAATTGATAAAAATTATACTATTGTAAATAAAAACCAAGATACAATATTGTCTGTAGTCTTTATCATTATCAATATTGTTTTAATTAACGGTTTACAAGATAGAATTTTTTTATAATTCAAAATACCAAAACAAAAAGCTGAGAATTTTTCTCAGCTTTTTTAATTAGAATAATTATAAATACTTACAGTAATTTAATAATTTATTATATGTGGTTTAGAAAAAATAGGCCAAATTTTTCTTTTTAGTCTAGAATATTTATTTTTTTTAGGATTATTTGGATAAATTCCATTTACAGATGCATATATGATATTTGAAACATGCGAATTAAAAGAATTATAAAAATGGTTTGTTGATTTAATTATCAATATTTTTTTTTCTGAAAAATTAATTCCCAAATTAGTAAAAATATCTGTTGAAAAAGCCTGGCATCTATTTGAATTAAGAATTATTTCTATATTATCAAAAACAATACAAGCACAATCTCCCATAGGTACTAATGATGATCCAAATTTTTGATACGCTTTTTTTACTATTTTTTTCACTAACACTTTTTTCTTTATCGTGCCACCAGCCAAAGGAGATATTTTACTACCAAAACTCAAATCAATAACTGCATTCTCACCAACAGCGTGACATTTTTTTACTGCTAAAGGATCCCAAATTGAACCTACAGCAACTTTTTTTAATTTCATTGATATTACTTTTTTTAGTAAAATTGTTGAGTCTCCAGCTACCCCACCTCCTGGATTATCCCATATGTCTGCAATTAAAATAGGTCTTTTAAATTTAAGAGAAAGTTTCTTTGCTTCAATTATCGATGAATTGGCAGAAAAAGTTTTTGGAGCTAAATTATTTCTATAAGAAAATAATTCCATACCGAGTTGAGATGATAATTTGTTACCATTTTTCTTATTACCATTAGTAATAACAATTATTTTAGCTCCAAGATCAGGTGAGTCTCCTGCCATAAAACCATGAATTATAGAAACTGATAAAGCTATTTTATTTTTTTCTAGATGTTTTATTTTATCTACAAAAGATCTCATTGGCTCTTTAGAGGTGGGAAGAATAGTCATCATTTTTACATCAAATGAAGATATTTGAGGATCAATAATTTTATAAAAAGTCTTCATACTTAAATTGATACAATGCTTTGCAGTCTCTACAAAATCCGTATGAGGAAATTCTTTAAATACAGTTATGATATTTGTATTATCTAAGCATTTTTTACTTAAGTGACTATGTGGATCAAATGTAATACCTATAATAACTTTAGTGCCTAATATATTTCTAATACTTTTTATTAAATCACCTTCACAATCGATACAGTTACGAGAAATCATTGCTCCATGTAAGCCTAAAATTACTATATCTAATTTTTTTTCTTTTTTTATTTCTGATAAAATTTTATTTTTTAAGTAATTCCAAGTTTGTGAATTTATTAATCCTCCTGGTTCAGCCCAAGTAGCTGTCCCTTCAACAAGCTCTATCTCACCTTTGTTTTTTTTATTTCTCAATAATGGAAATACAGCTGAACATAGTGTTGGAGTTTTAGGATGTTTATTAGGTTCGGCATAGAAAGTTTCTTTAAAATTTTTTAAATCAGTTTTAAGAGGAGAAAACGTGTTAGTTTCAGTAGCAATTGATGCACAGTATATGCGTGGTATTTTTTTCATTTTATATTTCAATAAAATTATATTTTTTTTGCAGCGCTAGTTTCTCTTATGTTTGATAGTTTAGTATATCGATCAATCATTTGGGTAGTTTTATGACCACTCTGTGCCATTATTTCATGAGTAGGTACACCATTCATTCTTGCTTGTGTAATTGATCCAATACGAAGACTATGTCCAGAAATTTTATTGGAGTCATCTATACCTGCTGCAGTAGCTCTTTTTTTTAAAATCAAAACAAAACTACTGTCATTTAAACTAACTTTTTGATTCTTATAATTCATTGTATATTTTTCTATCGTATTAGATTTATTTATTTTGTAGAAGAGGGGACCACTCTCAATCATTGCAATTTCAAGCCAATGATTTAGAGCTTTAACAGGGCAGTAATTATCACTAGTTACTGGTAGGAAGATCATTCTTCCTTGCCCGGTTTGATCAGTTTTAGAAAATGGAATAAGTACCTGAATACCGTCTTCAGAAAAATTTAAATGCTCAAATTTCATTCCAAGTAGCTCAGATCTTCTACAAAAAGAATAAAAACCAATTAAAATCAATGCTTTATCTCTAATATTGCTATAATCTTTTTCATCTTTCGGAATTGCGTCAAGAATTTTGACAATATCTGATTTAAGAAGTTCTTTTGCTTGACCTGATTTGTTATTTTTTTCATCTCTTACGATAGCGCTAATAGTTTCAGCAATGTTTGGATTTTTTCTATCAAATTGAAATCCATTTAATCGATATTTGTATGTAATTGATGCAAGTATTCTTTGAATTGTGGAGGCTTTATAAGGGGATGACGAGTAGGGGTTATTATTTAATTTTTCTCTGCCAGGAATATTACTTGATCCCTTAAATATTTTTGCTTCTGGATCTTCATGTAACCAATCCATATAATTTGCAGTTAAAGCGTAAGCTGACTCTAGATCATCCACGTCTATTGGATTGCATAAATACTTATTTTGACAATAGTTAGTGAATTTTAACCAATCACCTTCATATTTATCTTGAGTGTTTTTAGCTTTTGATTTCTGCTTAAGTTTAGCTACAGTATCATTAATAGTAATTTTAACCATATTTATATAATACGATAATTACAGTTATCGTAACATATAGTCAAGTTAAAATATTAATCATTAAATATCAGTTATTTATAATGATAATATTAAGTTAGTAATTAACCTAATACCAACATATTGATTTTCATGTGAAACTATATACTGTATCTTGTGTATGAATAATGAACCTTTATTGCAGATTCCTGCCAATTCCCAGATCTTTGTGTTAACGGGTGCTGGAATAAGTAAAGAGTCTGGAATTCAGACATTCAGAGATAGTGATGGTTTGTGGAATAATCATCGTATTGAAGATGTGGCTTCTCCAGAAGGATTCTATAGAAACCCTACTCTTGTCTATGATTTCTATAATAATCGTAGAAAAGAGGTCAATTCAGGTACTGAGGCAAATAAGGGTCATTTTGATCTATATGAATTAGAAAAAACCTTTAAAATCAATATCATAACGCAAAATATTGACAATTTACATGAGAAAGCAGGGAGTTCATCCATTATTCATATGCATGGTGAGTTAAATAAAGCTAGATGCATTATGAATGATAGCCACGTCTTTGACTGGTTTGAAGATCTAAATGAGACTCATAAATGCCCTGAATGTGACTCTCAAATGCGTCCTCACATCGTCTGGTTTGGTGAAATGCCACTTCAAATGGATGAAATTCATAATTTAGCAGAACAATCTGCCCTCTTCCTCTCAATTGGTACTTCCGGAGAAGTTTATCCTGCAGCAGGCTTCGTTACGATGTTCAACGACATGCGTAAACCAACAGTTGAATTAAATTTAGAGCCATCTCGTAATCAAGATCAGTTTAATTTTTCAATTCATAAACCTGCAACAGTAGCTGTTGAGGAATTTAAAAATTTATTAATCAAAAATATCAAATAATTTTTATTAACGTTATTAAATTTTGTACACGATTAAATTTTTTCTCATATTAAGAATCAGGGAGAGTTTTTTTATTAAGTAATAATGAATAAAAACTCAGAATCTTTTAATATTGCACGTCATCAATACATAAAAGGCTATCAAGATAAGAAAGAACACATCTTCCCTACTCTCGATCTTGTCGCAAAAGAATTTAGTTTTACTTTATCGACGTTACGTAAGAAAGCAGCTAATGAAGGTTGGTATCAAAAACGAAAACAATATCAAAATATTAGAGAAGAATATGAAATGCGTAACCAATTTAAAGGTAAGTATTCAAAATTAGCTCAAATATCGAGAAATACACTTGTCTTTGTTGAATATTTTCAATCAGAAATACATAAAGAAATTCAAGAAGAAAAAAAAGGTAAAACAACTCATTCTATAGAAGATAAACAACGTTTAATTACTATGACTCAAAAAATTCAACGCTTATCAAAAGAAGCAAATGACACTTTAACTGATATTCAAAATCCCCTTAATGAACTTATAGATTAACGCATTGGGTTTTTTTAGGTTAACACATGGGTTTATTGGAGGTATAAAATATTGTGCCTATTTTAAGAATTTTAAGAAAAATATTTGAATATTTTTATAGAAGAAATATTAAAAAATTAGAGGCACAAACTGAATTAGTAAATGATTTAAGTCTAAGAATAGATGAAATAAAAAAATATGAAAAATATCTTACTAACTCAGATAAGGAAGAGTTAGAAGATACATTCTTAAGACAAATAAAAAATATTTTTTTTATAAAACTAAAAAAATATAAAAAAGTATTATCAAGTGATTACATCAATAAATATGAAAATATACGGTCATTTAAAAAAAATATATATGAATTTTTTGAAAACTATAATCAAGTTTTTATTAAGAAAGAAAGCGAAAGATATAAATCTTTTTTTGAGAATATTGAGAGTAATCCACTAACAGAAAGTCAAATTAAAGCATCTCTTATTGATGAAAAAAGTAACTTAGTTGTAGCAGGAGCTGGCTCTGGAAAAACGAGCGTTATTATTTCTAAAATTGGATATTTATTACAAAAAAAATTAGCAGATTTAGATAATATTATAATATTAACTTTCACCAATGAATCAAAAATTGATTTAATTAAAAGAGCTTCAGAAAGATTAGCTAAATTTCTACCAGTTGAGAAATTGAATATTCTAACATTTCATCAATTGGGTATGAGATTAAGACAAAAAGCAAACATAAAGAAAAAAAGAGTTTCAGATTTAGCAGGTAATAGAAAGTCGTTTTTAGATTGGATTGATTCAATTATTATTGAATTATTTGATGATAAAAAACACAAACAAAAAATCATTAAATATTTTTCTAGCTACACTCAACCTTTTGAATCTATTCATGAATTTGATGATAGAGGAAAATATCTAAATACTCTAAGGAAAACTAATTGTAATAGGACTTTAAACTACAAAAAAATAATTAGAAAAAATAAACTCACATTTCAAAGAGAGATAGTTAAAAGTTTTGAAGAATGTGAAATTGCTAATTTTTTGTTTCTTAATCAAATAAAATATACATATGAAAAACCTTATCACATTGACATTAGCTCATCTAAACAAGCAAGTTATAGACCAGATTTTACACTAATTAATGATGCTGGAGAGAGAGTTTATTTAGAGCATTTTGCATTAGATATAAATGGTGAGGCTCCCTATTTTTTTAATCCAGGGTACAAAGAAAACGTGCAAATGAAAAAGCAAAAACTACTAAAAGATAAATCTAAATGTATATTTACATATAGTTATCAAAAAAAATCTGGGAAGTTATTAAATGATCTAGAAAAAGAGCTCATAAAACATGACTTTACATTAAACCCTTTACCTGTAGAGCAAATCATCAAAGTAATAAGAAATACTAATGAATTAAGAAAATTTTCACGTTTGATAGCAACATTTCTTAATCATTTTAAATCTGAAGATTTAAATATTGGTCAGTTAAAATTAAAAGCTCAAGTATTACCTAATAAACCCAGGAACATGGCTTTTATAAATATCTTTGAAATTATTTTAACAAAGTATCAAAACTATCTTGGTCATGATGATATTGATTTTAATGATATGATTAATGAAACTGAAAAAATCATTTCTTCAAACCCACAAAATATAGAAAGTCCTTATGATAATATTAAGTATATTTTAATAGATGAGTTCCAAGATATTTCAGTAGCAAGATATAAATTAATAAAATCATTAAGAAAAGTTAATGAAAATATTAAATTCTTTTGTGTTGGTGATGATTGGCAATCAATTTACAAATTTGCGGGAAGTAATGTCAGTATAATGACTGAATTTAAAAAAAATTTTGGTGACTCAGCTATTATGAACCTTGAAGATAATTTCAGATTTAGTCAATCAATGACAGATATATCTTCTTTTTTTATACAAAAAAATAAAAATCAAATAGCAAAAACAATTACATCCCATAATCAATTAATTAAAGAACCTATAACTATAGTTCGTGAAATTAATGACAAAGAGGAAAACGATATTACTCTTAGTAAAGTTTTAAAGAATATAAGAGATAATGATAAGCAAGGTGAGATAATGGTATTAGGTCGATATAATTTTAGTAAACCAGATGATTTTCAAAATATAATTAATAATTTTGATAATAAAGAAAATATTTATTTCAAAACTGTCCATGGTTCTAAAGGATTAGAGGCAGATTACGTAGTTGTATTAAATTTAAATTCGGAACAATATGGTTTTCCAAGTGAAATAACAAATGACCCTATACTTGATTTAGTAATTAAGAATAATGAAAAATTTTTACACGCAGAAGAAAGAAGATTATTTTATGTAGCATTAACCCGTGCTAAAAAAGATGTTTTTTTAACTTATAAAAATAATAATCCATTATCTACTTTTATTACTGAGTTAAAGAATTCGAATTTTAAACTGAAATACATAAATCAAAACAATGAAACATCAGCTGTTTGCCCAGTTTGTAGCGATACCATTGCAAAAAGAGAACAAAAAATTAATAAAAATAACAAATTTTATTCATGTAAAAATATATTATGTGATTTTACTCTTAATATTCCAAATTGTAGAAAGTGTAATAATAAAAAACAGTTAATTGAAATCAATGCCTCAATTCCTTACTTTGTCTGTTCCAATTGTGAAATAATAGATAATGAATCTGATGAAGATATATGCGAATTTCCTTATTAGGTGTAGTTTAGGTTATTGTTATAATAATTATTTATTACTTATATTTGACATAAATTAATGACATTTAATGTGAATGTTTAAGGGGGCAGTATTTATAATTATAGCTTTTCTTTACTTCTTTAATGTTTTCACTCCCCTATTATATAAAGATAATTTTACTCCAGTTAGTAGAACGAGTGAATTACTAAGTAGTGTAAATCCAGATGTTATTTATTACATGCATACTAGGTTAGACTCTAGATTAAATTATGAAGATAGATTTATTAATAATATATCCTTATCTAACTTTACATCTGATGAAGATGAGAAACTTAATTATAAAGTTATAAGTAAAATAAAAGAGAATACTTATCTTATTGAAACAGAGTGGCCTTGGTTATGGGGAGATAGTAGATATGGATACTTTGTAGTTGATATAGATAAAGGATATTTAACATTAATAGACAGTTATATTACTGAGAGCATATCTTCGTCTATTAACTCCTATAAGATTGATAATGATAAAATATTAATGAAGATAGATAATAAGATAATAAGTTTATTAATTTAGAAAATTATTATTATTTAAGTATTAACTTTGCACCTCATCCTATAAACATTTAGATAGAAATGAGAATAATAGCAATTATTTCTAAGATAATGAGGCAAGACACAAACTTTTTCCATCTTCGATAGCTTCTGTTAATCCTTTTAAAGACCAGATATTTGATGGGATATCGAAATACTCTTCTGATTTAAAAGAGTCCTTATCGATGATTTCAATATTAAGTTTTTCATAAGATTGAAGAAAATCAATATGTGTCTCTAAATCGTAATTGCCAATAGATATCCAAACTTGATGTCCCATCAGCATTGGAAACATAAAACGTACATTTGCATATATTTCATTATCATTAATTTTAATAGCTAGTGGTTTATCCTGTAAGTTTTTAAGATTTGAATTATTTGCTGCTGTGTAAAAAGTAAATAAGTTCTCTACCCTATTACAATTAGTACTTGGGATATAAAAATATAATCTGTCTCCGTGTTGAATTTGACCATTCATTGAGACCATAACATTTTTTTCATTAATCTTTTCAATAGACCATGAATAATCTTCAGCTTTAAGTGAAGTGGTACTGAGAAGGAGTAAGATAATTAGTTTTACGACGACATAATGAATATTTCTGCTACCTAGTACCACAAATGATTATTACTGATGAAATTAGGCAGATTCATGCTTAAAATAAGGTAGGATTGTGAGAATATAATATTAAAAATTATAATTTTTCAAAATATTGATAAATTAACAAAAGAGATTCTGTATCTTTTTTGCAATATTCTAAGAGATTTAATATAATTAGTTCTTTTTTCTTAAGATCTTTTTCTTGAAATAATAAATTGTAGAAATTTTCCTGTGCTTGTTCACCATCACTAACATTTCCTTCATTATATTTTTTTTCATTAGGTAATAGAGCTGGTAATACTTTTTTTAATGAATACGATCCCTGAAATTCAGGATGGTAATAATTATCTTTGATAAATACTTCTAAATCAATAATTCTATCTATAATATTATTGATAGGATGTATTAATTCAGGAAAAATGTCTCCTAGTTGTTTCAAAACTGATTTTTCAAAGCTTTGATTATACGCAACTATTTTTGAGTTATCTTTGATAACAATGTTAATAAGCTTTTCAATACACTCTTTTCTATAATCCTTTATTTCTGTTGCTAAATATTCCCAATGATTAACGTTTTTATTTGAGTTTAGATGATGAAGTGACCATTGAAAAGGTAATTTCTCAAATGGTTTCGTGTTATCTATTGTAGGAATAGAACAGGATAGTGTTTCAAAATCAAAAAAATAAATAGGAGGTTTGAATTTTTTTAAATCATAATAAAATTTTTTGGTTTTAAAAATTTGATTAGTTTTGGTTGAGTCTACAACAATTTGTTGTTTTTCAGTAAAGGGAAAGTCGTTAGGAATTTTTGAAATACTCTCTATCTGTTTATCATCTAAAACTCTTTTCTTTGATTTGTGTAATCTTGGAATATTAGCAATCCAATCTTTTGGTTTGTCTTTTGTGCAATAATCCCAAAATTCACATCCACTACAAAAGCTTTTTCCAGGGAAAACATTTGGTTCTTGATCTGATGTCTGAATATTTTTTAAAAAAACAATATTATCTTCAACATCTTTAATATTATCTTCAATTAAATCTTTATACTCTGATTTTAGAAAAAAATTATTCCATTCTATTACATTATTATTAAGTACATAATCTCCATTAACATACATTATTTGTGCAGAAGAAATTTGGTAATTGAGTTTTTTTAAAACAAAATATTGAATAGAAATGTCGTGATAAAAATTTTCTTTTATACTCTTTGAGGATTTAACCTCTCTTATTCCCCAGCAATTATTTTCTAATCTTTCCAGTATATCAACACGTATATTAATATTATTATATGAGAAAGCTGCTTCAAATATGGCTTCAACTTTTAAATTGTTCATTAATGATAGAGTTTTTTGAACAGCCTCTTCATGTTTGTTAAATGGTGTATCAACCATTTTTCCATTTTGATATATTTCTGTAGCTCCAACACCTACTTTATCACCTATTAAAGCAGAAAAATTTTTCTCATAATTTCCTAAATCATATTTATGAGTACTTAGCCATAGTTGCTTTTTACAATGAAGGCCTTTTTTATAACGAGATTTAGATAAATGCATATTCATACAATAAATAAAAATAATTTAATGAAAAATATGAATAAAAGTAAAAACACAATTATCTCTAATGGTGAAATTGTAATATTTATTTTTTTAATTCTAATTATTAACTTTCCGCTATGTAAATTATTAAAGAATGATCTCATTTTTAATAAATTAGATATTTTAAAAAATAATACAATTAATTCTTATTTTTTACGTAAATTTACAGTAATTCTTCATTTACCGAATATTTAATTACTAAGATTTTTTATAAAAATTAATCCACTCTTCCTTAGCTTTTTCAAAACTTATATCATCCCATCTTTCAGCAAGATGAGCTGGTATATATTTGTTACAATTCGCACATTCGTATTGTTGTAATACATTAGACCATGGATCATTTGGATCTGGATATGTTGAAACATAAATATGAGATTTATAAGTATTGGATTTGCATTCAGGACATTTAAATGAACTCATTTTATTCCCTTTGGTTTTCTTCTTCTTCTTTCTTGTGTAACAATTATGATTGGTTTCTTGAAATCTTTTTTAATATTATCCCATCGATAATATGGTCCAACATGAATATTGGTAATTGTTTCAGGTAGACCTTTTTTAATCCATTCTTTTTTAGTAATTTTTTTTAGAGGCATGCTCTCTCCTTTAGCTAATTGTTTAATGTCCCAGCAATTAGAGTATCTAAATCAGGACAAATATCTTATAACATAAAAAAAAATATTTTTTAATAAAAAAATATAATATGGCCAAGTATATAAATTCTAGAAAAAAATCATTTGATGAAAAGTTTTTTAACGAAATACTAAATATTTATTTTATAAATATAAACTTAGAGAATTTATCTAATCATAAAAATTTAGGTGAAATATTATTTGCAATAATTATTTCTGATATACTTTATAATTTCTCTTTAAAAAATAAATTAGTAAAAATTATAAAAAAAAGGAGCTTAAGAAACGCTATTTTCAGCTATATGTCAGTTTATAAAATATCAAAAATTAAAAATTTACTAAATTATGATAAATTACAAGATAATAATAATGTTCAAATAATATATGCTTTTCCAGGAGAATTTATAGATTATCTATGTCAAATTTTAACTGAAAGAGAGTACTACATAATAGATAATAATATTGAATTTAAAATTACAAAAAGTAATAGAAATGAAAAAGGAGTTTTCTTTACACCATACTTTATAGCAAATAAAATTTTTAATTTATCATATAAAAAATTTAAAAATAAAAAAAGAATAAATTCTATTTTAGATCCAGCATGTGGATCTTGTGTGTTCTTATCTGCGGCTTCACATATTTTAGTTAAAGAAGGTTATTCTAGAAAAAATATTATAAAAATTTTATTTGGTTTTGATATAAATGATTTTTATTATAAAGTGGGTTTTTTACTTGTCCAATTAGAATTAAAAACTAATCTTGAAGAAGCTTTAATAAATAATCCTAATAATTTTAAAAAATTAGATTTTTTAAGCTTAAGATTGAAAACAAAAAATATTCAACATGAACTTTTTTCTTTTGATCAAAAAACAAATATAAAAACTCACTATGATATAGTTATAATGAACCCTCCATATGATAGATTAAAACCAGACAAATTAAATAGTGACAAAAAAAAATTAGCAAAAAAAACAATTTCTGATTTTAGATCTAGTAAATATTTTGAATTAACTAACACAGGAAGTTTAGATTATTATCGTTTTTTTATTGAACAAACACTAAATTTGCTTAGTGAAAATTCAACTTTATCAGCAATTGTTCCCAAATCATTAGTTGGCGATTTAAATAATAAAAAATTAAGGGAGTACCTAATTAATTTTAATTTATTAGATAGTTTGATATTAATTTCAGAAAAAGATAAAATTTTTAAAAATGTAAATCAATCATTTGTTATATTCTTAATTACAAAATCCAAAAAAAGAGAGTATATCAATATTGAAAATTATAATCAAAATAAATCAAAAAATAAAATAGCTTTAAGTTTTATACAAGAGAAATTTGCCTCATCTTTTATTATTCCAAATATAGATAAAGAAGGTATAAATTTATTATCAATCATTGACTCAAATAAAAAAATTAGAAATATTGATTTTATTGCAAATCATAGAGGTGAAATAGATCTTACTTTAGACAGGGACGTTTATGAAAGTGGTTCCACGCCTTTTTATAGAGGTAAAGATATTAATTTATATAAATCTAATCTTAATTCATATGCCTGTATTAAGAAGCTTAAAAAAAAGAAACCAAGCAAATATTTCGATGTTCAGAATGAAAGAATTGTTGGTCAACAAATATCTAATATGGATTCTAAACAAAGATTAAAATTTGCCATAATAAAAAAAGGATGTTTAATTGGAAATTCATTAAATTATTTAATAGTTAGAAAAAATAAATACAATATTTCTTCTCATGTTATTCTTGCTATTTTAAATTCTTTGTTATTAGATTGGCGTTTTAGAATTACAAGTACAAATAATCATATAAATAATTATGAGTTAGATGATTTACCAATAAATATACTTATTAATAAAAAAATTATTGATAAACTAAATTTCTATGTAAAAAAAATACAAATAAAATATAATGAAAAATTAAGAAAAGAAATAGAGTTAAATGTGCTGAAAATATTTAAAGCTGAAAAATATAAAAAATATATAGAAAAAAATCACCCCAACGGAACTTTGTTAAAATGAAATTATTTAATCATGTAACGAGTTCTTTAAGTGATTTAGACAACAGTATTATAGAGGATATACCCTCAGGAGGTAATTGGAAAAATGTACCTGAAAATATTCATTCTAAACATTTAGATAAAATAAGAAAAGACGGAGGTAGGACTACTTATTACGGAAGATTACATTGGGAGAAGCCTTCATATACAATAACGACTTATTTTAATAGGCCTGGAAATGGTTGTAATATTCATCCTGATGATAAAAGTTCTAAGTCGCCTCAACAAAGATTGATAAGTATAAGAGAAGCTGCAAGGCTTCAGTCTTTTCAGGATAATTTTAGATTTTATGGATCTAAATCTTCTATGTATAAACAAATTGGCAACTCCGTTCCTCCTTTACTTGCGTTTGCTATTGCTAAAACTATTAAAGCTAAAACTGCTGTAGATTTATTTTGTGGTTCAGGTGGCTTGAGTAAAGGTTTTGAATTTGCTGGTTTTGACGTTATGTTAGGTATTGACAATGACAAAAATGCATTAGAAACTTGGAAAGCAAATCACACAGGTGAAAGCATCCTTTTGGATGTTACTAAAGGTGAAAACATTAAGTTAATAATTGAAAGTATTAGAAAAAAGCTTAACAGAAAAAAACTAGATATAATTATAGGTGGACCACCTTGTCAGGGTTTTTCAACTGCAGGTTGGAGAAAATCGAATGATAAAAGAAATTTACTCTGGAAAAATTATTTTGAAGTAGTCAAAGAAATTAAACCAAAATATTTTCTTATTGAGAATGTGCCAGGATTTATAACTGCTTCAGTAAATGGACAAAAAGTTATTTCAATAATGTCAAAAGAATTCGAAAAATTAGGTTATAGATTATCTATTCAAAAACTAGAGGCAGAAAAATATCTAGTTCCTCAAAAGAGAAGAAGGATTTTTGTTATTGGAAGGTTAGACAAAAAAGAACATATATTCCCAAATGAAATTGAAAATAAAATTTTTACAGTAAGAGACGCTATAGAAAACTTACCTAAATTAAGTTATAGTGATGGAAAAGAAGAAATTAAGATAAAGAAAAATTTTTACTCAAAATCTTTATATCAACAATATTTAAGTGGAAAATTAAATGCAATGAGTCTTTTTTCATCATTTAAAACTTCGACAAACCAAAAAAAACAACTATCTCTTTTTTAATAATATTTTTTAAATATATTAATTGAATGTTCATTTATTTCATTTAAGCAAATTTTTTTTGCTTCTTTTTCACCTTTTTCATCGAATACATCCTTAACTATCATAGATGTTTTTTTAAGATCAATATTTTTTATAATTTTTTTATTCCTTCTATTAATTTTATCATTAATTGAATCAAGTGACTCTAAAGATTTTATTAAATATCTTTTAGCATTAGTTTTATTCTGTTCTTTGTTTGTTGGTATTTTTTTAATTTCAGTTGCTCCTGTTTTCGTATTAAATTTTATTAATTTATGTTGATAAAATGCATATTCTGGAGACAAAAAAGATATTAATAGTTTCTCAAGTTGATATATTTTAAATTCATAAAATAAACTAAGAATCATCTCCATATTGATTTTTAAAATTTTAGAAGCAAACTTAGCATCTTCATTATTCTTGATTGTTTTTTTTACTAAATCCCACATGGGTTTAGAATGCCATGAAATTATACTTTCTCCATTTTTTTCATCTTCTATTAAAATATTTATATCTTCCAATCTCATTCTATTACCTTTGCTTGAATTTTGTGATTTTGTCATAGGTTGAAATTTTGGCCTATGTGTAAAACCTAGAGAGATAGGACCTATATGATCTGCCGAAAAACCATTGTTTTTGAATTGACCCATAACAAATTGTGCCGCTTTCCAATCACCATCAGACCAGAACTCATACAATCTTCTATCTTCACTGTATGTGTTCAAATTTTCTTTACTTCTTCCTTTATCAGCTTTTGATCTACAACAAACTGCATATGTATGATAACCATCTAATCGATCAGGACAATTAGACATAGCTCCTGGTGTCAAATAAGAGCCATCAAATTTATTAATATATTCGTTAATAATAATTCTATTAATTTCTGACAAATTATTAAATGAGATTATTTTATTAAAAATTTCTTTTAATCTTGATACTTGCTTTCTATTATTTTCAAAAATATCTTTTACAATTTCTAGAATATCTAATTTATAATTTAACTCAAAAATTTTATAATTAAATATTGAATTTAATTTTTTTATTAATCTTTTATTAGGGTAGCAATAACCTAACTTAACACTATTACCACACTCTGAGCATACTTTAATTTTTGTTGGATGAATGTGATAAGCAATATCAGAAAGTAAAATTTCATCAGTGGATCTTGTAAGAATTTTTGCATTATTTTTTAATAATGCTTTTTTTTTATTTATCCACCATTCATATCTAGAGCCGTTATCACCTTTTTTTGTAGAAACCCATTTTATTTTGGAATTATTGTTTTTTGTTTCAGGTAAATTTTTATAATTAGGATGATTTAAAATAAATTCAGCATATTTTTGAAAATCAGGATGCCATTTTTTGACTTTTGACATTTTAGTTTTTTTTAATATTTAACATATTTAGTTTATATGCTGAAAAATTATTAGGTTCAATTATGTTCGTTTTAAGAATTTTATTTTAATATTTTTTGACACATTTTGGCCTTAGTATTAGGGTTAATTCTTTCGAAGGTTGTTTGGTTGATTAAGAGAAAGGAAAAATGACAATTCTTAATGCAGAGGATATTTTTTACCAACCTTTATAATCTTCAATAGCACTATCTGGAACTAACCCATTAGTAACATCACTAATAGCTTGGTCTAAAATCTCTAAACCCAATTTCGATTCATCCTCATTCAATATAAGTGGTGGAGTTAATTCAAGCACATTTGATTCCATTCCTACATAAAAAATTACAAGACCTAATTCGTAAGCTCTGTAGACTATCTTTGCAGTTTCAGTTTTTGCTGCTATTTTATTTTTATGTCTGTCATTAACTAACTCAATACCAATTGCTAAACCTCTTCCTCTAACATTACCTATCAAATCGTGTTTATTAGCTAGTTGCCTAAAACTTTCTTGAAGATTATCACCAATTAATTTGGCATTTGTAATTAAATTTTCTTCTTCAATTGCTCTTAAAACTGCCATGCCAGCCGATGCGCTTACAGGATTTCCTGATGTTGTCATAATAGAAAAAGCTGTAGTAAAATCCATTAAATCTTTTGGTCCAACTACTGCTGATAAAGGGAGTCCACCGCCTAAAGCTTTGCCAAAAGTGATAAAGTCAGGCTCCAAATTATCGTGTTGAAAGGCGTGCATCAAACCAGATCTTCCAAGCCCGACCTTAACCTCATCAACAACTATAAGTATTCCATGTTCTCGGCATTTTTTTTCAAGAGATTTCATAAATCCTTTTGGCGGAACAATTACTCCTCCATCTGATTGAATTGGCTCAATAAAAATAGCCGCTACATCTTTAGGATTACAAGTAGTATAAAATATTTCATCAAGTTTTTTTAAAATATTTTCATCTAAATTATTTTTATTTTCATATCGATAATGGTTAGGGTAAGCTAAATATACATTTCCACCTTTTTTTGGTGAGTGTGATTGAGAACTATGATGAGATACTGCTATCGATCCTGAAACACCTCCATGATAAGCGCCATGAAATGAAATAAATTTTTTTCTACCAGTAACTGCTTCCAATAAACGGACAAGCATATCATTAGCGTCTGATCCAGAATGTCCAAACCACACCTTACGAGACTTGTTTCCAGGTATAATTGAAATTAATTTCTCTGCTAGAGATATTGCTGGTTCTGTAGCATAAGAGAGCAAGCTAGCGGAAGCCATACTTTTTGATGCTTTATTAATTGCTTCGCTAATTGCAGGATGACTATAACCTAATCCAGCGGCTCCCCATGAACCTGAAAAATCAAGGAGACGTCTTCCATTTTCTTCAATTATGAAGCACCCTTCACCTCCAATAGGTGCGACAGGGGAAAAACGAATTTTTTCAATTCCTGCTATGTAATTTGAATCGCGATCAATAAGATTATTTGTCATTTATCCTTTATTATGCAAATTAATCTTTTTGTATCAATATTTCAAATTTTAAGTTAATTCTTCGAGTATATCTGAGGTTTTTCTTATTCTGCAGTAACCTTTTACACCTTTCAGAGAGTTATCATGACGTTCTTGGGTATGTGTTGCGCATGCATCTTCAATTAAAGTAATTAAAAAACCTTTATCACAACCATCTCTTACTGCTGTTTCAACACATTGATCAGTTACGATACCAAAAATCATAAGATATTGAATAGAAAGGTTTCTTAAAACATATTCTATGTTTGTTGAATTGAAAACACTTGAAGATGTTTTTGGAATAATTATCTCATCATCAAGAGGTTTAATTTCATCTAAGACTTCTGCCTCTTTAGAATTTTTTGCACAAAAAATACCAGATATTTTGTAATCAATACCTCTGTCCCTTCCATCCTTTGTGTAGGATTCAATAACAGTATAAATAACTTCAACTTTATTTTGTCGACATTTATCAATTATTTTTTTTCCATTTGGTAAAACAATATTATTAATTCTATCCCACATATATTTATCATGAGGTTTTTTAGAAATAATTTCTGGATTATATTCTCCTTTTTGTAAGTCTATAACTAATAATGCTGTATTATTTTTGTCTATCTTTTGTTCACGAAAATTTGTATCACCCTCGATTGGTATAGAAGATATATCTTTTTTATTAATCACAATTTATTTCTTTCTCGATAGTATTTTGTTATTCTATTTGAGGATTTAAGGCAATATTTAAGTGTTTCATTTTTGCAGTTTCTCATTAAAATTTTAGTAATAAAATTTGACCAAAAATTTATAGAACGATCTTTTAATAAAAGATCTTGTCGTATTTCTATCAAAACATTTGGAAGTCCATAAGATTCAGAAAAAAAAGGAATGGTAAAGTCACCAGCTAAATCAAGTTTATAAGGTTGATTAATTCCTAATGTAATATTTTTATTTTTTTTAATTTCCTTTATAAAAAGTGAAGAGAGCCTTTGATCAGATCTTTGTAAGATACCAATATCCCATTTTCTTGGTTTTCCAAGATAAACAGGGGTAAATGAATGAATAGCAACTAAGCTTGGAACAACATTAGATTTTAAGCTTTGATTAATAAATTTTTGAATTTGATTGTGATATGGAAAATAATATCTTTTTGATCGAAGAATTTTTTCTTTTTGAGAAATATTTATATTTCCTGGTATTTTAATATCTTCACTTTTTTTTAAAAAAGCTCCTTTCGATTTAAGTGATCTATTACAATCTACTAATAAACGTGAATATCCAGAATGAATTAATGTACTATTAATATTTTTTGATATTTTTTTAGCAACCTTTAAGGCGCCTATATCCCAGCCAATATGTTTTTTTAAATCATTATTACTCAAGCCAAGCTTATTATATTTTTTTGGAATATTATATGAAGCGTGGTCACATAAAATAATAAAATTATTTGTTTTTTTTGAATTAAGTACTTTATAAGGTTTATAACGAGTAGGCATTAAGATTATATTTTGAGTTAAAAGACGTCAAAATATTTCTGTCTTTCCCATAAATGAACTGACGTTTCAAATTGTCGGAGCTCAGTCTCTTTAATTTTAATAAATTCATCAAATATAACTTCTCCAAGATGATTTCTAAATACTTTATTTTTTTTAAGAAAAGATAAAGCATCATTAAGAGATCTTGGCAAAACTTTTATAGAACTTTTATTATTAATATCTGAAAGGTTACCAACATCTTCAGTTATTGGTTTTTCTAGAGTTAATTTATTTTGGATACCATCTAAACCAGATGCTAAAATAGTATTTAAATAAATATAGGGATTATTCATATTATCACCATGACGTAGTTCTATATGGCGTCTATTTTCTTTGCCAGGTATTCTAACAAGGGCAGAACGATTTTCATTGCCCCAACAAATATGTGCTGGAGACCAAGAGCCAGGTAAGATTCTTTTATAAGAATTTACTGAAGCGCAACCTATAGCTGTTAATGAATGTGAGTGCTTCAACAATCCTGCCACAAAATATGAGCCAATTTTAGATAAAGGAAATTCATCATTATCAGAACAACTAATTTCTTTGTTATTTTTGTCCCAAAGACTTAAGTGAATATGCAGTCCGTTACCAGGAAGATGATCGTATGGTTTTGGCATAAAAGTTGCATGGTACCCATGCTCACCAACTATTATTTTTACAAAATCTTTAAAATTTAAATAATTCTCTATTGACTTAATAACTTCATCATATTTCCATGTAGCTTCATATTGTCCAGGTCCATATTCTTTCCCAACTTGCTCAATATTAATGTTATTGGACTGAAAAGATTCATAAAGTTTCTGCCATATTGAATGTATTTTATCCATTCCAGACATGGTAAACATTCCGTCAAAACTTAAAGGTTCAAAGTTATCCTCATTTTTTTTGAAAATAGAAAATTCAGGCTCCAAACTTATTTTTACTTTTAAATCTAAATCTTCATATTTTTTAAGAATTTTCTGTAATTGATTTCGAGGACAGCCATTCCAGTTATTACCTGATTCATCTATCATATTTGAAAAATATCGACCAATACCTGGTCTGTGCTTTAAAAATGTGAAACTATTTAAATCAGGATTAGCTAAGAAATCACCTGTATTAGCTAAGAAAATTGCATCATCGGCAAAATGATCGTCTAAACCAAAACTTAGATTTGCTTTAGCAAAAACAACTCCTTTTGAAATTATTGATTTCATTTCTGAAATAGGAATTAATTTACCACAAAGTCTTCCGCTATAATCAACATAACATATTTGAATTTGATTAATATTATGTTTTTTTAGTTGAGATTCAACATCTGAAAAAGTTGACATATTAATTTCTAAAAAAAGTTTTAACTTCTTCTAAATTTACAACATGACAATATATCATGTTTATTATTTCTAATTCATGTTTATGTAATTCATCTGTAGCTGCAGCACAACAATCTTCAATTACAATAACATTAAAACTTTCATCAACAAGACTTCTAACAGTAGAAGATACACACTGATCAGTAAATATACCTGTACATACTACATTTTTAATACCCATGTTCTTTAAAATAAGCCTTAAGTTTGTTCCTGTTAAAGCGCTATCTGTGGTTTTCATCATAACAATATCATCAGGATCTGGTTTAAGTTCATCAACAATTTGTCCACTCGGAGTGTCTTTGGGAAGAAGAAGATAATTGAACCCTGGTTTTTTTTGGCTTAAAGATCTATCGAGACCACTTTCTTTGTGACAGGCGATTCTTGCAAAAATATTTTCAACCTTTTTCTCTCTTGTAAAAGATATAAAAGACTTAATGTTAGGTATTACTATATCTTTCATTCTGTTAAAGAAAGGTTGCCATTCTTCATTTTCCTTTTGATTTTCTTTTGGTTCTAAATATGTTTTTTGTACATCAATAATTAAGTGTGCAGTTTCACTCGATTTTAAAATGATATCATCTGGATCTTCGGCATATTTATAATAAAAACTTCGATGTCTTTTTTTCCAACTCATTTCTACCCCTTTTTAAAAAATTTTTTCTTTATTATTTCTCCAATTTCTAGAAATGGAAATAATCCTTTTGGCTTTGTTACTAAAAACACAATCATAGTAATAGATAAAAATATTTCTGTTAATCCTATAAATTCAAATTTGATAGCATCACTAAATTTTATTACTTTCTCTATCCAACGAAGAAATTCGTAACCTATTGTAACAAATAATGCACCTGCTATAGCTCCGGTAACAGTAAAAGATCCTCCTATAATAATCATGGATATTACTAGAAATGTTTCTCTTAAATAAAATGACTTTGGTGAAAAGGAAGTAATAAAGTGACCCCATAAACCACCCGCTATACCGGCTAAAAAAGCACTAACAATAACTGCAAACCATCGAAGATATACGGTATTTGCACCTATAGACTCAGCTGCAACTTCATTATCTCTGGTTGCGCGAAGTAATAATCCAAAACGTGAATTTTTATATAAAAATGCAATTATTACTGCTGCAAAAGAAAATATCATTGCTAATTCTAATGTTGTTGCTTTTGGAACTCCAAAAAATGTTCTTGGGCCATTAGTTACAGCACTCCATCCAACTACAATTGAATGTATAACCATTAATACAGCAAAGGAAGTAATAACTGCTGCAGCATCATTCAATCTCATTAAAGGTAATGTCAAAACTGCAGCGACTATTGCTGCAAATATTCCACCAATAAAAATACAAATTATAGGATCAAAGGTAGTTATTTGTATAAAATAATATAAATCAGGAAGCGCCATACTTTTCATCTTTACAGGTATTGAAAATATACCTGAACAATAGGCTCCTATGCTCATATACCCTATATGGGCAAATGATAGAATTCCTGAATTTCCCATAAAGACTTGGAGTCCAACAACAAGAATAATATATATAAAAAGATTTGTAACTATTCTTTCAAAGATTGCCGTTCCCATAAATATATTTAAGGCGTAAATTAAAAGAAATAGCCCAAAGAAAAATAGAATATTTATAAAATTTTCATTTGTAAAATCTTTCATTATGTTCTTGCTCCTGTTGCTGGTCCTCTTATCAACCCTTCGGGTCTAATTAAAAGAATCAAAATAACAAATGAAAAAGTAAAGGCGTCTCGAAATTTTAAAATATCTTGAGGAAGTAAATAATTAAAACTCATATCAATAAAAGCAAGAATAAAACCTCCTAATACTGCTCCTTGGATGCTTCGCATTCCACCAATTACAGTAGCTATGAAAGCTATAAGGAGTGGTTCCAAACCTATTCCTGGAAAAACCATCGAAATTTTACTCATCCAAAGCGTTCCAGCAATACCAGCCAATAATCCACTGAGAGCGAACGCAGTAGTTATTACCAAATTGGCAGGTATTCCTAACATTCTTGCCATATTAAAATTAGTTGCTGAGGCTCTCATAGCTAATCCTAATAAAGATCTTTTCATAAATTGAAAAAAAATAAATAAACAAACAACGGCAACAAAAATTGAAATAAGATTTCTAACGGGAGTTATGACTCCTAAAAATTGCACACTATCAGACAAAAAACTTGGCATAGGAACATTTTTTGGTTTTGCTGATATAAGTAATAATGCTGCATTTTGAAGTAAAGTAGCAAATGCAAAAGAAGTTATGAGCACAGCTGTCACTGATTTTTCTCTGACTGGTCTAAATGCAACATAATCTGTAGCTATTGAGGTAAATATACACATAATAATTGCTATAAAGGACATAAAAAACCAAGGGAAAGGACTACCTTTCAAAAGAAAAATTGAGTATCCAATAACTAAAATTAATTCTCCATAAGCAAAATTTACAAGTTTTAAAATTCCATAAACCAAAACTAATCCAAGTGCAAAAAGTGCATACATACTTCCAAGACTCAAAACATCAACTATAAATTGCAACATCATTCTTATTCTTCTCCAAAATAAATTTTTTTAAAGTCTGTTGTGTTTTTTAATTCTGATGCATTACCGGATGAAACTATTTCACCTAGTCTCAAAAAATATACTCTATCAGCTATTGATAAAGCTTTCATTGCATGTTGTTCAACTAATAAAATTGTTAAATCAGAATTTTTTTTCAATTGAGCTATATGTTCATATATTTTTTCTACTATAGTTGGCGCTAATCCTAGTGATGGTTCGTCTAAAAGTAACATTTTTGGAGTTGACATCAAAGCTCGTCCTATAGCTAACATTTGCTGTTCTCCTCCTGATAATGTTCCTGCTACTTGATTTTTTCTTTCAAATAGTATTGGAAAGAGATCATAAACTTCATTTCTTGTCTGTTTAATAATTTTTGAATTTTTACGATTAACATATCCGCCTAAAACTATATTTTCTTCTACTAGTAAATCAGGAAAAATATCTCTATTTTCTGGAACAGTAGCTATACCCAAAGAAAGAATTTTTTCTGGAGATAATTTTGTTATATTAGATCCTAAAAATTCAACCTCCCCTTCTCCTTTGTTTGAAACTCCTGCTATAGATAAAAGTGTAGATGATTTACCTGCACCGTTTGCTCCTAACAATACCACTGTTTCACCTTTAGCTACATGTAAGTCAACTTTTTTTACTGCTACTACTTGGCCATAATTAACTTTTAAATTTTTTACTTCCAACATATTCATAATTAAAAATCTTTTCCAAGATAAGCTTTAATAACGTCAGGATGTTTTTTTACTGAGTCTATTGAACCTTCTGCTATAGTTTCACCAGATTCTAATACATGCAATCTATGACACAATTTCATAATTAACGACATATCATGATCTATAATTAGAATTCCTACATTAAATTTTTTTGGAATTACATTAAGAGTATTTAATAATATTTCTGATTCGTTATCGTTCATTCCTGCAGCCGGCTCATCTAAAAGTAAAAAATCAGGACTTGTTGCCATTGCTCTTGCAATTTCTAATCTTCTTCTATCTCCATAATTTAGTGTATTTGCTAGTTCATTTTTAATTTTATTAAGACCTATGTAGCTGATAATTTCATTACAATAATTATTTTTTTCAACATTACTTTTACTTGTAGTTAACGATGCAGATTTGACATTATCAAAAACTGATAATGATTCAAAAGTTCTAACAATTTGAAAAGAGCGTGCCAAACCATTTTTAACTCTTAATCTTGGAGGCATTGTTGTTATATCTAAGTTATCTTTTTTTACAGAGCCTTCATTTGATTTTAACTGACCTCCAAGAACATTAAGTAATGTAGTTTTACCAGATCCATTAGGTCCAATTAATCCTAATATCTCTTTTGTTTCAACTGAAAGAGAAACTTTATTCAAGGCCCTTAATCCAGAAAAATCAACAGTAATATTATTACAAGTAAGTTTCATAAATATTTTTTATTATGAAAAAGGGGAATAAAAAATTCCCCTTTTTTTGAATGAAAAATTATTAAGGTGCCGGAGGATTTTCTGGATTTCTCCAACCTAAAAATGATGGTTTACCTTCAGATAAAGCTACTAAAGCAGCAGCTTTATAAGGATAATGTCCATCTGCAGCATTGCTATAATCTAAATCTCCAGTTAATAAATTAAATTCATTATCTTCAAGAGCTTTAGCTACAGCTGCACCATCTGTTGTTCCAGCTATTTCTGCTGCTTGGGCAAACAACATAACTGTGTCCCATCCAGTAGCAACAAATGCTGTGTCTGGTGCTGAGCCATGATAATCTGTATAAAGTTCAACAAACTCTGGCATATCAGGATGACCCTCTGTTCCTTGCATCCAAGTATGAGTTACAAAATAAATATCAGATCCAAACTTTGCACCTAATGCTTCCCAAACTCCTGGATCATCATATGAGTCACCACCTAGAACAGGAGCTGTTATACCAGCCTCTCTTAATGCCTTAGTTATCAATGCAATATCAACTCCATAAGATGAAATAAAAATTACATCTGGAACTTCATCTAAAGCTTTAAGTCTTGCTAATTGAGCAGAAAAATCATTATCTCCATTAGTATAAGTATCTTCTAATAAAATTTTTCCACCAATTGCATCAAAGTGAACTAGAAAATATTCTGACAAACTTCTTGTATAAGCAATAATTTGATCAGTTACAACATATGCTGTTTTCCATCCCATTTCATTATATGCAAACTCAGCCGCTGTTGCGCTCATAGTTGTATTCCACATTGAAAGTGTGAATTGTTTATCTCCTAATGACCATGAACTATATAATGGGTCAGAAGCGCATAAGGACATCCCCACAACTCCAGCATTCTGAGCAGCGGTACTTGCTGGTCCACCAAAGTCAAAGTCACATGGAGCAATGATAAATTCAGCACCTTGATCTAATACCTCTAAAGCTGAGTTACCAACAGTAGCAGGGTCAGATTTACCATCAAGATTAACAAATTTTACTGGTCTACCTAAAATACCACCTTTTTCATCATTTAGATATTTAACTGCTACTTTAGCACCATTAATACCAGGTGTGTCTAAAGGAGCCTGCATTCCTGTTTCGCAAGCTGCTCCTCCAATTAATAGCTCTTTAGCATTAAGATTTGTCCAACTAAATAAAACAAAAGTTGAGATAAATAAAATACTAATATTTTTAAAAATTTTTTTCATATTATACCTCCCAATATAAATTATAAAATTTAATATTTTTTATTTATTTAAGCATATATAAAAGTAATATTCAAATATAAAAAATAATATTAAACCTAAAAATTATATGATAAATATAAAGAATCTTTATACTTTATTAATACTGTATCTATATTTTTTCCAAGTTATAATTAAATAAATACATAAGGGTATTATAAAAGTAACACCTAGAAGAAATAGTAACATCCATGGAACAGCTTCACTAAAATAACCTTCCATAAAATTGTCTATGCAATAATCTTGTTCTGTTCCTTCTGATAACATGATTTCATTATCCACTTCCTCACAATACTTCAATGCTTCTTTAAAACTTCCTCTAGATGGTAATAAAGTAAGTTGATAGAATGAAAAAATGCCTAGCAGAACTGGCACTGAATAGAAGTAGAACCAAAAACTTTTCAGCATTTGATTCAATTAAAGTAATTTGATGATTTTAATGGCACTGCGAAGGAGTAATAAATGAAATTTACGACGACAACATAATGAATATTCCTTCTAGACAGTGCCACTGTGTATTTTCTAAATTTCAAATTAGGCAAGTTCGAGGTTCAATTGTGTTCGTTTTAAGAATTTTATTTTATTATTTTTTGACACACTTTGGCCTTAGTGTTAGGGTTAATTCCTTCGAAGGTTTTTTGGTTGATTAAGAGAAAGGAAAAATGGCGATAATATCCATAATAGACGACAATACATCCATACTAACATCACTATCACTTCAATTTCAATCTAAGGGGTACAAAACGATTACCTTCGCTGATCCAGAAAAAGCATTGCTGTATCACGAAGATAAACCGGCTGATGCCTATGTTATTGATATGAAAATGCCCCGATTAACAGGGTTTGAATTCTATAGAGACTTATGTGCTGTCCTTAATAAAGATAAGGTCCCTGCTCTCTTTTTAACAGCCGTTGATAATCTTGAAGAAAGAGCCTTAAAAGACACCACCATTGGTGATTATGTCTTAAAGCCTTTCAGCTTTAATATATTGCATGCCAGATTGGAAAAGGTCATGAGCTACTTTGCGAAGCAAAAGTCAGATCAAGTTTACAGATTAGGTAATTTAGAGCTCTTAGAAGAACAAATACTATGTCGTTGGTTTGGAAAAAGTATTGAACTCACCAAAACAGAATTTGCATTACTCAAACAGCTCGTGAAAAGACCCCGTGTTGTTTACACGCGTGATCAACTCCTTGATGTGTGTTATTCATATGATACTGCTATCACGGATCGTAATATCGACTCGCATATTAAACGACTTCGTAAAAAATTTCGTCAAGCTCGTCCTGATATAGACTTTAATCGTATTAAAACCTCGTATGGGTCGGGATATTCGTGGCAGCCGCAATCTGCGTAAATAAAAAGATATTGAGGAGTTATGTATTTTAAACTCCTCAATGAATTTATAAAATAATAAACTTATTTCAGCATGAATTAATAAAACCAAGCATCTCAGTATTTGGAAAATTAATTGTATTGTTTTCTCTATCAAAAACATAAATTATATTAATTACATCATTTGGTTTTTTTTCTTTTTTTAAAATGGTGATGTTTTGATTAAAGGGAAAAAGAGGATTTAGCTCTAGGTATCTATAAAATATTTTTACTTTTGTTTCTGTATCTAAATAATCAGGCCAACAAATTTTATTAAAAGCATAAACATCGAGGTTTTCATAAGCATTTGCTTCAGCAATAAACTCTATGTCTTCTTCATAGTCATCAACAGTGACACTTCCAAATAAGAAATAATAATTATCCGAAATAACAAATTTATCTTTTTCTATTAAAGATCGAATTTTTTTATATTCATCAATTAACTGTTTTTCTAACCCAAATGATTGATGACTAAAAAAAACAAAGCTAAAAATCATCATCAGCTTCATCACTTTCACCCGAATATGATGTGCCGTCTTCCTCTTCTTCATTTGCGTCATTAGATTCCTGCTCATTATCTAAAGTTATTTTTTCTGCAGCCTCATTAGTTTTTTGAAAATTTTCACCAGATGATCTGTTTGAAGTATTCCATCCAACAGCCGCAATACATTCTAATGCTTGCTCACTTGCCGGA
Source organism: uncultured Alphaproteobacteria bacterium (assembly GCA_902512325.1). Lineage (GTDB taxonomy): Bacteria > Pseudomonadota > Alphaproteobacteria > HIMB59 > CACPNW01. The sequence continues at coordinate 34,541 of CABXIT010000008.1, forward strand.
TGTTGGATCTCTATTGAGTCCAAATATTCAATACCTGCAGTATCGATATATCCAGATGTTTCCAATTTTTTATAATAATTTTTGATCTGTTTAGTTTCTGAATTTAAGTTATTAAGATTAGCATTATCTTCAAAAATTTTAGTATTTTGCGCCTTATTTAAATTTTCTTTATACGAAGCAATTTCATTAGCAAAAATAGCAATAAACGACTCAGCTTGAAGTATTGCTTGGCTACATGCATCAGTCCATTCATCCGTATCATCAAAGAGAGGTGAGGCATGACCAAAAGAAATAATGGAAGGATTACCATTTTCATCAGTTGTCATTCTTGCTCCATAACTAAAGGCCCATCTAGCTATATCTTTATCTGTTTCTTGATTTGGAATTTGATCCATTAATGCTTTTTTAGGGGTGCCAAGAGGTATATCCCCGCCTGTTGAAAGAGCATCTGCTAATAAATTTAACTTATTACTCCACAAGCCAATAACTGAAATATCTCCTTTATTCCCATCAGAAATTTCAAAAACTTTAAAGGTTTGAAATCCTGCAATCCTGTGCTCAGCTGATGCCTCGATAGATTTACTAAATTCTTTTGTTTTAATTATTTTCTCTGCTTCTTCGGCAGCTTCAGGAGTTGTTGGGTCTTCATAGCCTGCTTCTCTCAAAGCTTGGTCTAATTTTAAATTAATAAGTGTTCTAAGTTTTTTACCTTCTTCAAAGGAACTCATTTCATTCATTAAATCTTCCATTTCAGAAGTTCCTGGTTCAGGAGGCTGTGCGTATGATCCTTGTTTTCTTTCATTAACAATATTTGTTGAAATTCGTTGACCCATAAATTTGATAAATTGTTTTTTTGATTCCAAGAAAGCGATATCAAATGCATCTTGTCTAGCATCTCCAAAATTAGCAAAGCTATTATCAAAAGCAATACCGCTAGTTCCAATAGAGACAAAAAAATCTCCCCCCTTCTCTTCAACACGCGTATTTAAACCTATTTTCCATTTCTTTGATTTTCTAACAAAATCTTCAGCCATGTTTTTAGATTGACCAGATTTTTTATGTAATTTGATTGAGGGCTTATCTATTGCAAATTCTTCATTAGTTTCAACAGCATACGTAATATTAGTTATTAAAAATGAAAATGATAAAGATAAAATAATAAATAATTTTTTACCAATCGTCATCTGTTGTCCCCTTTTTCTTTTTTTGATTAATCTTTTCTTTAGCTATATCAATATCTGAGATGTTTGTATCAATCTTTCTTAAAATGTATTTTTTAGGCTCAAAATTGTCTTCTAAATTATAAGCTTGCTCTATTATTTTTCCACTTGATAGTTTGGCGCTAACTTGAGATATTTGTAATTTACCAACTTCTTTTTGCTCTCTTCCGATATATTCTTTTGTATAGCTATCTTTAATTTTCTCCCCAAGTTCAATTATGGTGAATTCCTCTCCGATTTCTACTTCTAATCCTCCTTGACCTATATAGGCGGTATCACCAGATATTTTTTCTAATCTTAGCGGATATATAGCATTTAAAATTGTACTCCCAATTTCCAAAGATGCTTTTTTAATTATATACCCCTCTAGAGAAACAATATCTTTTTCTTCAATATCAAACACTCCTGTGTAATCATCTGAAAACATAATTTGTGAAGTTGGGATATCGATAATTCTATAGCTAAACTCAATAAAGGCTTTTTTGGAAGATACAGAATTATTAGAGTTTTTAATCTTAATAGTTTTTTCTTCCGTAAATAATTTTTGTAAAGTACCAACCATTATATAATCAGAGAATAATTTTTGACCGATCTTTACTGTTTCTTCAATATTTGTTTGATTAGTTTTAATAATATTTAATTCACTATTCATATGATTCAGATATTCTCTATCCAAAACAGTAAATTTTCTTGTTTGCACAAGGTATGAAACTAAATTTTGTATTAATAAATCATCCACTTTACTATTTGATACAACGTCATCCATTAACTTAAAAGATTTATCAAAATAATAAAAAGGCATTACTGCTATTCTTTTTCTTTGAGCAGATTTTTTTAATTTAAATTTACCAATCTTTGCAGAGATAGAAATTTTAACAACATTATTTGACGATTTATCCTCACTTAGTACTTTAAAGCTTGAAACATAACCCTGTGTTTGTTCTTTGATAATTTTTTGAAACTCTTTAGATGAGTAATAAGAACTATCTTGATTTGTACTAATGGCTTGTGAAATCTTTTTTAACGAAGTTTGTGTTTCAATACTTCTCCCATTTACTTGCGCAATTGCATTAGATAAGGAATTATTAAGTGCTTCCGTATAAGATGAGCCAATACCTTTTGCTTTAACATCAATGTATTCAATCGTATTAGTAAATGCAGATTTTGAAGTTATGAAGAATATAAAAAATATTGTTATAAAATATTTCATTACAAAATTTCAATTATACCTTCTGCATCACCAAATTCTTCTTGTGTTTCTGTTTCTAAATCTATGTTTTTTGCTTCTCTAATTTTTTTTAACGCTTGGTAAAAATAAGCGAGGTTTCCTTTTGTACGGCTCACAACCTCTGCTGCTGCTGCCGCATCCTCAAAACTGCCTGAACTAAAAATTGCAGCTATAGAATTAAAAAATAACTCACCTTCCCCCCCTGCTTTTGCAGCATACACATGAGCGGCATCAATTTTCTTTTTAGCTTCTTCATTATTTTGGCCACTATTAGTGTTTTTGAATAACTCATTGGTTCCATTAGAAATTCTCGTTGTCACCCTCTCCATATCTAATTGTGCAGGATCTGAGACAATATATTCTAGTAACAGTTTTAAATCTGATGCCACATCAACTAATCCTAATGCTTCAGCTGCAAGTATTTGTGCTTGTATATAATTGGTATACATATTTCGTAAGGACTCTCTTTCTGGTGTCCTAGGCCCATTCATATACATATTTAAATATTGAATTGATGGATCTACATACTTAGCTTTTACAATCATGCACGGATTATCCTCAGAAATAACGCACCCTTTATCATTTGGCCTTTCAATTGATATTTTGAATGACTCAATAGTTTTGTTGGCAAAAGCTTTTCCAAGAGCTCCTTTGGGATTAAGATATAAAAAAGCTAGTTCTTTTCTCAAAAGATCTCTCCATACAACTTCTAAGCATTCTTTATTTAGGCAAATAGCATTTTTGGATCCAATATTATAAATCAAATTTGGTGAATACCGTTGAAAAGATTCAATTCTCAATCTTACTTTGTTTTTGTCATAGTCATCTAAAAACTGTTTAGATAGTTCATTACCCATATAATGAGCATCAGCGATAAACTCCATAGTGCCATTGTCTTCAAATCCTACAACAATCATTTTTTTTGTAAAACACTTGCTTTTAAGATCTCTTGAATCTTTTTGCCCTTGAGTTATTACTCTTCTCTTCCATTTGGTCATAATTTTACAACCATTATTTTCTAAAACTTGAATAACTTGGTCTTTGTTCATATCAAAATTTAATTCAGATAATTCATTATCACTGGGGTAATTTAAATAATTGGCTCCAACAGTAACAACATCAACATCACTTATATGTTCTGTGCCCTCAGGAGCAGCAGCGTTAGGAGTAGTTCTTTGGTTGGAATTATTGGTTAAAGAGTTTGAAGAATTAATATCATTAACACTTGTAATTTGTGCATAAACCTCTTCAGCTGTCCCATAGTATGCTTGTAAATTTCCATTACCATCATTTGTGTAATAAAGATTAACACAATCAAACTGATTAGTACCATCATATAAAAAACAAATTTTATTATTCTCCGCTTTCCATTTACCTCTATAAAAGCCTTTGTATTGACCTGATAACATTTCAAATTCAAAATTTCCATTGGCCTGAAATATTTCAATAAAATTTGAATTGTCTGAATAAATACCTTCAATAATTTTATTATTTAGAAAGTTAGCTATCTCATTTGTTTTAGCAATATTCAGAGAGCTTGGATTTATTGAACTATATTGATTTGCTTGAACGTTAAATGAAATAATAAAAAAAATAATAAATATAAATTTTTTTAAAAAAAACATTTTGTTAGTTAGACAAAATATTAATAATTGTCTTTGATGAATTTTCAGAGGATTGCTTTAGCGCATTAGTTCTTGCGACATCAAGTGTAGAGCCTAAACCAGCAAACACTGCAGGACTAACTGATGATACAAGTTTTGGTCTTCTATCAGTAATATTCCATACTTCTCCATTTACCTGTGCGGTAATTTTAATATTTCCAGTTGATTGATCTATTTCTTTTTGCCCTAGATACACTTTTGCATAAACAACATGCCCTATATCTTTATGATTTTTTTGTATCATACCTATAACTTTAGCTTTAGTCCGCGATTTAGGCTGCCCCCCTTCTTCAATTTCTGTTTTCATTTCATCATAAATATCGGAAATATCATCATCAAAAAGCATATAGACATCAGTTAGCTCAAAGTTTGTCATCGTGAATTCTTCAGTAAAAGCTCCTAAAAAGTCTTCTGTAGCTTTTTCAGAATAGGAGGATTGTATAATGTCACTTTTACTTTCATCACTGCCTCCAGTTGTTGAGGTTTCACTGGTAGTGACTTCACTATTAGAAATTGTTTCAACTCCATCTGATGCTTCTACTTGAGAAGCATTTTCTGTATTTGAAGTATCAGATCGTTGGTAGTCTTTTATGTCAAAAGATTTTGCACCGTCTACTTGAAGGGCAAACATAACAAGAGCAATTCCTGATTTAATATTGTTTGCTGCACTTGTATTATTATCAATTAACAACGCATTTATTTCTTTTTCAAAAATTTCTATTTTTACTTTAACAATGTATTTTTTTTCTTTTTTTAAGAGATCATCATCAACAAAATCACAAACTAAATAGTCTAAAAAATTATCTTCAACTTTATTTCTAACTTTTCTATAATTTTGATACTTAGCATCATCAAAGGTATTTACATATTTCTTTAACCCTTTAAGACAAGCTATCTTAAATGCTTTATCCATAATTACTTGTTTTTCATTTCCTTTGAATTTTTTGTATGTAACTTCAGCCATCTCGTTGTAGGTAACAGCTAATAAATTTAAGGATAATAAAAGCGACGTTGATAAAATAGCTATAAATATTTTCATTTTACAGAAGCGAGTTTATCTACAAATTTCTTGAATTCAAGTATTTCCTTCTTATTTGTTTGGTTTTTGGTAATCTTTTTAAGCCATTCCACGTCTTCATTATTTTTAAAATCAGAATTAATTATATTAGAGAATTCTATAGCCAAAGGTTTGTAAGTTAAATTGATAATATTAATATATTCATTAGTTTTATTTAAAGTCAAAATATCAGGAATTTTTTTAAAATCAGCTTTTGTCATTTTAATATTTAAATATTCTTTATCTAGTAAAGGTTCATAAAAACGTAAATTAATACCGGCACCATACACGTACCAAGTAAGACCTTTGACTTTTGCATCTTTTTTATATTTTTGTTTAACAAAGCCTCTTAGATTAAAATCAATAAAATAAGTTGGCTCTGGTATTTGAAGAAGGAAAGCTTCGCTTTGATCAGCGTACTTCCCTCTTATTTTATTTCCAACACCAACACCTTCAAAATAAGGAACTACTACTAAATTATGTTTTAATGCAAGCTCACCTAAAAAAGTATTTGCTATGTTTCTTTTTAGAAGATGCATATTATTAATAAAAGAGTCTGGTATTAAATTAACTACTTTCTCATTATTGACTAAGAAACCATTATCTGATGGATTAACTCCAATATAAAAATCATAAAATTCATTAATTTTTATATCTTTCATTATACTGATAAAAGTATCATTATTATTTTTTAATACTTGATTTGATGAGGGGTCTTTCAGCCATTTTCCATCTTCATAAGATTTTATAAATAAATTTACAATTTGATCATCATCTAATTTTGGTGAAGGATCGCTAATATAAATGCTTTGAAAAGGAATGGCTTTTAAAAAAGTCATTTTATCAAAATCAAAAAAAATAATTTGGAAATAATTATTAATATTATAAATATAACAATTCGAAATTTTAATTTTTTTACAATCTTCTTCAGGTAACTTAAATTCCTCAAATAATTCTTGATCCAAAAAAACTGATACGGCAATTTTACTTGTCTCATTTGATATTAATGAAGAGTCTTCTAAAATATTTATATGATTAAAAATATTTGATCTAATTTCTTTATGCAGTGTCTGATCAATAATATTTTGCTTCCCATTATATTTATTCAAGAGTTTATTTGTGTAATATGCAGATCTTTCAAGATCTTTATACTCAGCATTTATTGAAAATCCTGTCAAAACAACATTTGTTTTAATTGCGAAAACACTATTGGAAAATAATATGATCAAAAAAAATAATAAAAAAAATTTCATCTATTTTCTATCTTTACAGATATTCATATTAAAATAAAATAGAATATCAAATTAACTAGTTATCAACAATAAGTGACATTTTAATATTCTTTAAAAATTCATATTTAAGACTTCTTTTCGACTAATTTTTTATTTATTTCTTTTTTTGTGGCAGAGATAACTAAACGAATTTTATTATTTTTAATATCACTTGTATTAATCATATTATATCTTGTCTCTGCTACAACCTCCTATGCAGAAGTATCTTATGAATATGAGACAACTGAAAAACATTTTCGTTTCTATAAAATAAATTGGATCGTTGAAAATGATGACTCAGGTAAACCTTTTGTTTGTGGTACTAAAGTTTCTACTTTCGATATGAGTGGAAGAAAATTTGTTATTGAATATTATTATTTATTAAAAGATAATAACACGATTGTTACACGTTTTGATGTAAGTGCCATACAAATGAGTGTGATGGATCCAGATTCACATGAATTAGATGTATATGATATTAAATTGTACGGCTCTGTAATCACCAAAGATGATAAGGAAATATTAGCAGGTGTTCGATCTGCTGGGAGTATCTATAGAGGTGTTGGCGCTGAATATTATGAATTTGATCGAGAAGGAAACACTAAAATTTTTAAAACTCTCTACAAAGGAAGATATGAATTAGAAATTTACACTATCCCAGGTGTTAGTTTTAAAGTTCCTATACGAGTAAATTTACAATATCGAAAAGAACACGAATATAAAATTGACAATTGTATAGCTCAATTAGTCGTTAATTATAAAAAAGAAAAAGAACAAGAATCTAAAGTTTTCGTTGATGAGGATATAGCAAATAGAGTTGGTTAGTGATATTGTACGCAGTATGATATGAGTATATTTTTAACTTATAGTTTTCTTCTTACAGCTGTTGCCTTTGGTACTGCGTCAAATATTTTTGCTAAAGAAGCAGAAGGTTTTACAAAATTATTCCCTTCCCTATTAAGCGCCTTAACAATTGTTCTGTGCATGTATTGTTTATCGCAAGTGATGAAAACTATATCTGCTGGTTACACCTACGCTACATTTGCAGGCTTATGTATCACTGCCACAACTATCTTAGGTATTTTAAGATTTAATCAATGGCCAAACTTTTATGCTTTTATAGGATTAATTTTTATTATTATTGGTGTGGTTATGGTAAATCTATTGGGAAAAAATTAAATAATTAACGATGATATGTTTGTAGGAATTGATGTTGGTAGTACAGCTATAAAATTAGGCATAGTTGATGCTAAAGGAAAATTAGTTTCATATTTTACTTCTCCGTATAATACAGATAAGATTTCAGAAGAGCAGTTAGAACAAGATCCTAATGATTGGGTCAATTTAATACTAAAAGGTTTAAGCGAATTTAAAAATACTTACCCAAAATATGAACTTAGTGCACTTTCTATATGTAGCCAGGTTAACACTCATATATTTGTAGATCAATACGGTGACCCTTTATTGCCTGCAATTTTTTGGCAAGATGTAAGAGCAAAAAATGAAGCGAAAGAAATAAATGATAACATAAATGATGAACAAAAAATTTCTTGGTGGGGATCTCCCATGCCAATTGATGCAAGTCATGCAATTTCAAGAATGTTATGGGTTAAGAAAAACAAACCTGAAATTTGGAAAAAAACTAAATATGTTATGTTGCCAAAAGATTATTGTATTTTTAAACTTACAGGTGAAGTTTCAAGTGATCCTCTTTCAAATATTGGTTTAGTTGATAATCATTTACAATATATTGAAGCATTACTAGAATTAGTACCTGGTGCTATTAACAAGATACCACCTTTAAAAAAAATTACAGATTCTGTTGGACAAATAAAAAATGATTTTCCATTTAAAGGAACAAACATAATTAATGGCACAATGGATGCATGGGCAGGTATTTTAGGAACTGGAGGGTTTGAATCTAAAAAAAATATTTATTTAAGTGGGACTAGTGAAATATTAGGGATTAATTCTAAAGAAGTTCAACCAACCCCTGGAATTATTATTTTTCCAGAATATGAAAATATAAAGTTACATGCTGGCCCATCACAAAGTGGAGGAGCATCAAAACTTTGGTTTTGTAATCTATTTAATTTAACACCAATTGAAATGAATAAACTTGTTGAAGAAGAAAATTTTAATAATACTGCCCCAATTTTCTTACCGCATTTACAGGGAGAGAGAGCGCCATTATGGGAACCGAATTTAAAAGGTATTTTTTATGGCATGACGTCAAAAACTAATAAAGCAAACTTAGCTAGGTCTGTTTATGAAGGAGTTTCTTTTTCTGCTAGATTAATTCTTGAGTCTTTAGAAAAATCATCAGGCTGTATAAATAAAGAAATCAATTGCGGTGGTGGAGGATTTCAAGCTGATATTTGGAATCAAATTAGAGCTAATGTTTTAAATAAAAAAATCAACCGGTTAACAATTAAAGACCCCGGTATTCTCGGTGCTGTAGGAATAGCTGCTTATGGTTCAGGAATATTTTCTAGTATAAATCAAGCATTTGAAGAAATGATAACTTTTGATAAATTTTATGAACCAGATCAATCAAAAATAAATTACTATTCCGATTTATTTGAAATTTTTAAAGATCTTACGGAGAGTAATATCAAAATAAGTGAAAAATTTTCAAAATTTACTGAATAATAAAATAAAACACAGCAAATTACTTGATAATGATACTTTGACTGTATACAAAATACATCAATTATGGAGGAAATATGAGATCGTGTATTAAGTTTTTAAGTTTTACTTTGCTTTTCTTTTTATTATCAATGTCAAAAGCATGGTCAGAAAAAGTTACAGTGATTACTCCCTATTTAGCTCAACCAGGTACCCAAATGTATGTAGAAGGTTTTAAAGCTGAAGCTTCAAACAAAGGTTGGGATTTAAATATTATAGATACCAAAGGAGATGTTGCTGAAGTAATTAGCAGAATTGAAGATGCTGTGAACCAAAAAGTTGATGGAATTGTAATCAACGTTGATCCATCACAAGTAGCTGCTGGTCTTGAAGTTGCTGCAGCAGCAAATATACCAGTTGTTGGAATGGATTCAGGAGCTAATCCCCTTTTAGTGACAAATGTTACTTCAAATGGATATGCTATGGCAGCTGAAACGTCAGTTTATGTTGCTAATCGAATTGAAGGAAAAGGTAATGTTGTCATGTTTGTTTTTGATGCTTTCCCACCAGTTCAAATAAGAGGAGTAGTAGCTGATGCAATATTTGGTAACTTTCCTGATATAAATGTAATGGACCGTATTACCCCAGATGTACAAGATGGCGGTATAGCTGATAGTCGTGCAAAAATGGAAGCACTTTTAGCAGCAAATCCTGAAGCAGGATCTATTGCGGCTGTTTGGGCAGCTTGGGATCAACCTGCTATTGGTGCAATGCAAGCAATTGAAGCTGCAGGCAGAACCGATGAAGGTATTGTTATTGTAGGAATTGATGCAAACCCACAAGCTCGTGATGCAATTAAACAAGGTGGTAATTTTGAAGCTTCTATTGCTCAAGATTTTGTTGGAATTGGATCAGCGACAGCTAATGCAATTGGAAGAGCTATGAGTGGAGAGGAAATTAAATCTAAAGTTATTTATGTTCCTACTGTCTTAATTACTACTGCCAATGTAGGTGACTAATTTTTTTAATAATTATTATGCGCTAAATTTTTTTAGCGCATAAATTTATTTTTAATTTAAATGCAAAAATTAGAACTTTTAAATCTATCTAAAAGTTTTTCAGGTTTTAAAGCTCTCTCTGATGTAAATATTGAACTGCTATCTGGAGAAACACATGCTCTCATGGGTGAAAATGGAGCAGGAAAAACAACATTAATTAAAATTTTAGCCGGTATATTAAAGCCCGATCAAATGATGATGAAAATTGATAATAATATACAAAAAGTTAATTCAGCAATAGATTCAAAAAATTTAGGATTTAATTTTATTCATCAAGAATTAAATATTGTATCTTATCTCTCTGTTGCAGAAAATATGTTTTTAAGTCACCCTTACCCTATGAGGTATGGCGCATTAATAAATTGGAATAAAATTTATAAATTATCAAAAGACGCTCTTAAACAATTAGATATAACTCATATTAATGTTGAAGATAAATGTGCCAGTTTATCAACGGGAGACCAGATGTTAGTTAAAATTGCATCTTGTTTAATAAAAACAGAAACCTCCCCTACTCTATATGTTTTTGATGAACCAACAGCAGCATTAACAATTCAAGAATCTGAAAAGTTATTCAAAGTTATTTCCAATTTAAAGAAAAAAAATGCAATCATCTTGTATGTTTCTCATCGAATGAATGAAATTTTAGAGATTTCAGATAGGGTTACAGTTTTAAGGGATGGGATAAAAGTTTTAACTGAAGAAATATCAAATCTTTCAAAAGAGAAAATTATCAGAGGCATGATTGGTAAAGATTTATCTGATAACTTTCCAAAAAAAACTGGAAAATTGAATGATAAAGTTATTATTGATGTAAGTAATGGTCATACAAAAAATATTAAGAATATAAATTTTAAAATAAACCAAACTATCAAAAGAATAAAAAATGCAAGAATACTTAAAAATGGAATCTTTATATCTAAAGATGTAATCTCTAAACCAGTTCTTGCAAATGAAGAAAATTCAGTAGGTATATCTCTTCCAAAAATAGTTTTGCCACCACTAACTAAAAAGGCAAAACCACTAAACATTGTAAGTGTTCCAAGAGTTGCAACAAAAGGGAGAATGCCAATTATAGATACTAAAAAACCGTTAAATAAACCTCCGATAACACCCACAAGCAAAGCCGCTATAATACCTATCCAAATGGGGTAACCCATTGAAAATAATACTGCAGCAACTATTCCAGATAAACTTGCCATGGAGCCAACACTTAAATCAAAATCATTCATCACCATTACAATTGTCATAGTGAAGGCAACAACAGCTAACATGCTAATTTGTTGGCTAATATTGATTAAATTATTTGCTGTAAGAAATGTAGTAGGTAAATTTATGGTAAAAAAAATAACTATACTTAAAAAACCAATTAATGTTCCATATTTTTTTATTATATTCATTGTGTTCATATTTTATTTTCTTCGTAAAAATTTGACAATAAATCCTGAGTTGTCACATTAAGGTTTTCTATAATTTTATATTGTTCATGGTTTTTTAAAACAAGAATTCTATCACACATACCTATAATTTCAGATAAGTCAGTCGAGTTTAATATTATACCACAGCCATTTTGCGTCAGTTCTCTAATTAATTTATAAATATCAAGTTTTGCACCTACATCAACACCTCTTGTTGGCTCATCTAAAAGCAATAATTTAGGATTTGAAGCAAGGGCTCTACCAAAAACAACTTTCTGCTGATTACCACCACTTAATTGATAAATTGATTGATTGTTATTTTTATACTTTAGTTGAACTTTTTTAGACAAGTCGTTTGTAATATTATTTTCCTTCTTTTTATTTGCTAAAAAAAAGAATTTAGATAATTTTGCATAATGAGGAAGTGTTGTATTTAATTTAACAGACATTTTTAAAATTAATGCATCTCTTCTTCTTTCTCGAGGAACAAAAGAAATTAGTTTTTTCCAAGCATCTTTGGGTCCACTAGGTTTGTATATTTTATTTAAAAAATT
>CABXIT010000009.1 GCA_902512325.1 uncultured Alphaproteobacteria bacterium
GTCAGGATGCAAAAGTTATAGGAATTCAATATGCTTTAACAGCAGCAGCCATTGGTATGGTTGGTTTAGTTTCTTCATGGTTAATGAGAATGCAAATAGCATTTCCAGGAGTAATTCCTATGGATGCTGCTGCATATTATCAACTAGTTACAATGCATGGAATGATCATGGTTGTATATCTTTTAACAGCTTTATTTTTAGGAGGTTTTGGTAACTTTCTTATTCCCTTGATGGTAGGGGCACGAGACATGGTGTTCCCGTATGTTAACATGGTTAGTTACTGGGTATTTTTCTTAGCAGTGTTGATTTTAGGAGCAAGTTATTTTGTTCCAGGGGGCCCAACCGGTGCAGGTTGGACATTGTATCCACCGCAGGCCATAACCTCAGGTACGCCTGGTGGTGACGGCTTAGGTATTGTACTTATGTTAGTATCACTGGCTGTGTTTGTTATTGGTTTTACAATGGGTGGTTTAAATTATGTAATTACAATTTTACAAGCACGAACAAGAGGAATGACTTTAATGAGAATGCCTTTAACTATATGGGGTATTTTCACAGCAACTGTTTTAGCTCTATTTGCTTTCCCAGCTCTTTTCGTTGCTGGCATCATGATGACCTTAGACAATATGCTTGGAACTAGTTTTTTTATGCCAGCCATTGTAGAATTTGGTGAACGTTTATCATATGATGGTGGAAGTCCAATATTATTCCAGCATCTATTTTGGTTTTTTGGTCATCCTGAAGTATATATTGTTGCCTTGCCTGCTTTTGGTATCGTATCAGATTTAATCTCTGTTCATGCTCGAAAAAATATCTTTGGATACCGTATGATGGTTTGGGCAATTGTAATTATTGGAGCTCTGAGTTTTATTGTTTGGGCACATCATATGTATGTAGCCGGAATGAATCCATGGTTTGGGTTTTTCTTTGCGACAACCACTTTAATTATTGCAGTTCCAACAGCCATTAAAGTTTATAACTGGGTTCTTACTCTTTGGAGAGGAAATATTAAATTAACAATTCCAATGTTATTCTCCATAGCTTTTATTATTACTTTTGTTAATGGTGGATTAACAGGATTATTTTTAGGCAACGTTGCTGTTGATGTCCCATTATCAGACACCTATTTTGTTGTAGCACATTTTCATATGGTTATGGGTATAGCTCCCGTTTTAGTTATTCTTGGATCAATTTATCATTGGTTTCCGCTTATTACTGGTCGTTTTTTGAATGAGCGACTTGGAAGAATTCATTTCTGGGTAACTTTTATCGGTTCTTACTCCATATACTTCCCGATGCATTATTTAGGTTTTATGGGAGTAACTAGAAGATATTTTGAAGTTTTTGAAGGAGATAACTTTACTTATTCTATTACGGGCATTAATCAATTTATAACTGTTGCAGCTTTAATTACTGGCGCAGCACAATTTCTATTTTTTTATAATATAATTGTAAGTTCTAAATTTGGAAAAAAGGCTGGAAAAAATCCTTGGAAAGCATGTTCTTTAGAATGGCAAACTCCAGATGTACCACCTACGCATGGGAATTTTGGTAAAGAACTTCCTGTTGTTTACAGATGGCCTTATGACTTCAGTGTTCCGGGAGCAGATGAAGATTATATTACACAAGATACTCCTCCTAGTGCAGTTGCAAATGCAAAAGCAGAACAAACATGAGCAATAATAAAGAAAGTTTAATTAATTTATTAACTCAGAAACCTTGGGAGCCTGCACAGGCAAAGGTTGATAATTTACATGAGGGTAAAACCTTTAATTTACATGTAGGAAAACTAGGTCTTCGTTATATTATGGTTGTTAGCACAATCATGTTTTGTTTATTTATCGTCACTTATGCTGACAGAATGGTCTACGATGACTGGATTAGAATGCCTGAGCCATTTTTGCTTTGGATAAATACTTTAATACTTGTTATTAGTAGCCTTTTTTTCATTCGTATTCAGTTAGCATCAAAGAAAAATAATTTTGAAAAGGTAAGAAGAGAGTTAGTCTTCATTGGAGTTTTAGCTATAATATTTCTTATAGGACAATTACTAGTATGGCAAAATATGATAGAAGCAGGGTATTATGTTTCTGGTAGCCCAGCAAATGGATATTTTTATGTATTTACAACTCTTCATGGCCTCCATCTTTTAGGTGGCTTAATATATTGGGTGATGACAATAAAAAAAGTTTGGAAACTTGATAGTATAGTTATTAGAAAGGCTAAACATACAGTAGAATTATGCGCAATATATTGGCATTTTTTATTAGCTGTATGGATAGTGTTATTTGGATTAATGTTATTTTCATGATGAAAGGTTAATTAATGGAAGAATCAAATCAAAATGTTCAAGTAGTAATACCTGAAAAAAAATCATTCTCTAAAGAATGGGCTTCTGACCAAAAAGCTTTTAAAGGTGTTCCTTGGGGAAAAGCTATGATGTGGATTTTCCTTGTTAGTGATACATTCATATTTAGTATTTTTTTAATTTCTTACATGACAGTAAGGTTTTCTACAAAAAATGAGTGGCCTAATCCAAGTGAAGTGTTTGGATTACATGTTGGACATTATAATGTTCCTTTGCTTTTAATTGCTATTATGACCTTTATTTTAATTACCAGTAGTGGAACTATGGCTCTGGCAGTAAAATATGGGTATGAGAAAAACCGTAAAATGTGTGGCTATCTTATGCTAGCTACCGCTGTATTTGGCGCATCATTTGTAGGGATGCAAGCTTTTGAGTGGACAAAATTAATTACGGAAGGTGTTCGTCCTTGGGAAAATCCATTTGGAGCTCCTCAATTTGGATCTATATTTTTTATGATTACCGGTTTTCATGGAACTCACGTTACAATAGGGGTTATCTTTCTTTTTATTATGACCAGAAAAGTATTTAGAGGAGATTTTGATACTGGTAGGCGAGGGTTTTTTACATCGCAGAAATCAAACTATGAAGCCATTGAAATAATGGGTTTATATTGGCACTTTGTTGATTTGGTTTGGGTTTTTATTTTTGCATTTTTCTATTTATGGTGAGGTAATTATGGCAGAAGGTACACAACAACATCCACTAAAAATTTATTTTTTTGTCTGGACACTTCTTTTCGTGCTTAGCGCATTTTCCTATTGGGTTGATTGGTACGGATTTGAAAGTTATGCACGTTGGACTTTAATTTTAATTTTTATGATGCTTAAAGCGGGTTTCATATGCGCTATATTTATGCATATGTGGTGGGAACGTCTGCCTATCATTGCAGCTGTTTTATTTCCTTGTTCAGCAATATTAGTATTTGTCTTTATTATGTGGCATGAGTCTTATTGGACATTAATAATAAGAAGAATTTATTTTGCTATTGCTGGATCTTAGGATCTACTGAGTCTTAAATGACACAACGAATATTATCAAATAATACTTTTCTATTGAGTATTAATAGTTTTTATCAATTAATGAAACCAAGAGTTATGTCTCTTGTTATTTTTACATGCGTTGTAGGGTTGATAGCAGCTCCAGTTCAAGTAGATTTTATAACATCAGTTTTATCTTTAAGTGCTGTTGCGTTAGGTGCAGGTGCTGCAGGTGCTTTAAATATGTGGTATGAGTCAGATTTAGATGCATTAATGAAGAGGACATGTTTAAGACCTATCCCTACTGGCAAAATTTCAAATAATCACGCTTTGATTTTTGGTCTTACAACTTCTTTTATTTCTGTAATAGCCCTTTATTATGTGTCTAATTTTTTATCAGCTGTAATGTTAACTATAACAATTTTATTTTACGTAGTAATTTACACTATGTGGTTAAAAAAACTTACTCCCCAAAATATTGTTATTGGTGGAGCTGCTGGTGCTTTCCCGCCAATTATTGGTTGGACAATTGCTACTGGGAGTATAACTCTAGAGCCAATTTTATATTTTTTAATCATATTTTTTTGGACACCTTCGCATTTTTGGGCTTTAAGTTTATATAAAACAGAAGATTACAATAATGCAAGTATACCTATGCTGCCTGTTGTAGCTGGGATTAAAACAACTAAAGTAAATATATTCGTTTATGGGTTAATATTATTTATTATTTCTTTAACACCATATTTTTTTAATTACTTAGGGTTTGTATATTTTTCTACTAGTTTTGTATTAGGTATTTATTACGTATATTTGTGTTACAAATTACTTATAGAAACTGTTGATGAAAATAAATTTGCAAAAAAAATATTTATATATTCAATTTTATATTTATTTTTGATTTTTATCGCTATATTAATAGATGGTATAATTTAATGATCAAAGTATTTAGTTTATATATTATTTGCATGGCAATTTTAATGCCAGGCACAGTTTTCGCTAGATGTGCAATCTGCTATACTCAGGGTTTATCCGGCGCGAGTATTGCTGTAATCGTTATTATTTTATCTGCAATTTTTCTTTTCATCGCAAATAAATTTTTACAAAAATTTTTAGAAAAATATAACTAAAACTTCTTAACTGTTTTGATTCTCCTCTGAAGATGAATCTCTATTTCTTTTATCTGCTTTTATCCAAACCCAAGTGATTAAAAAGTAGCAAAATAAATACATACCTAAAACGAGATATAGTAATAATGTTTCTGAATTAAATTCCATAATAAATATCTTTATAAATTAAATTATTTATTGATGATATAAAAATTATGATGTTATTTCTTTTACACAAAATAGTGCTACTGTTATAGCAGTGTCGGATCGAAGTATAGTATTCCCAAGGGATACTGATATTCCGCCATTTTTTTTTAAAATTAGATCTTGTTCAATATCAGAGAATCCTCCCTCTGGACCAATAAGAACAGACCATTTTTTAGTGGTGTTTTTTAATGACATAATAGTTTCAATTATAGATTTATTATCTGCATTTTTTTCATCACAATAAATTAACTTTCTATCCTTGGGCCAACTATCTAGTAAAGATTTAAGACCCACTTCTTTTTCTATAGTGGGTATATCTAATCTTTCTGATTGTTCTGAAGCTTCGATAGCATTTTGGTATAAGTTTTTTACATTTACATTTTTAATATTGGTATATTCAGTAGAGCACGGAATAATCTTAGACACACCTAGCTCAGTTGCTTTTTGAATTGCTATGCTCATTCGGTTTTGTTTAATAGGAGCAAATATTAACCACAAATCAGGTGAAGATTTCATTTTTTTTATATTTTCATTAACACGTAAAGCTATATTTTCTCTATTGATAGCAATTACTGTTGAAGTCCACTCTCCTGATATTCCATCAAAAATATTAATTTTATCATTAA
Source organism: uncultured Alphaproteobacteria bacterium (assembly GCA_902512325.1). Lineage (GTDB taxonomy): Bacteria > Pseudomonadota > Alphaproteobacteria > HIMB59 > CACPNW01. Next base: position 5,285 of record CABXIT010000009.1, read on the forward strand.
TTTTTATTCGCATAACATTTTTCAGGTAATGGTGTTGCTTATCCTTTACATAAATTATTAAATTTGATGATATCGACTTGTTAATAAAAATACGTGTTTTAGGTTTTTGCATAATAAATAACATTATTATTATAAAACAATACTATTAGTAAATATTTTATTAAGAATTAGCATTGAAATAATCTGTTTTTATAGTAGATTTCTAATATGAATACTCTTAGTTTTAATAGTTCTATTGGTTGGATAACTCTTTCGGAGGAAAATAGTCTTATTACTTCTGTTAAGTTTGGAAAGAAAAAAAATAAGGGTAAAAATGCTGTTTTAATTAGATTAAAAAAACAAATTATGGAATTTACCAAAGGAAAAAGAAAAAAGTTTTCCGTGAAACTTAATATTGAAGGTTCGGCATTACAAAAAAAAATATGGAAACAATTAAGTAAAATTAGTTATGGTACTACTAAAACATACAGGGATATTGCTAAAGCATTACGAACATCCCCGCGCTATGTTGGAAATGTATGCGGACACAATAATCATCTACTTGTCATTCCTTGCCACCGTGTTGTACGATCAGATGGTACTCTCGGAGGCTTTTCAGGACTGGGCGGTATAAAATTAAAAAAGAAACTTTTACAACTCGAACAATCATGAGTAAAAATATTTTAATTCTTCAACATATTGATATTGAAACACCAGGGTATATTCTCGATTTAATGAAAAAAGATAATTTTAATCTTACAACAATTGAGTTAGATGAAGGTGAAAAAATACCAAGTGATATAGTTCAATTTGACGGAATGTTTTGTATGGGTGGACCAATGGATACATGGATGGAGGAAGAATATCCTTGGCTCATTGAAGAGAAAAATAAAATAAAAGAATTTGTGGTAGATTTACAAAAACCATATTTAGGGTTTTGTTTAGGATGTCAGTTATTAGGTGAGGTCGTTGGAGGTAAGGTTGTAAAATCAACACCACCAGAAATAGGTATTTTAGATATTAATATGAGTGATACTTTTTTTAATGATCATTTATTTGGTAAATTTGATTCAACAATTAAAGCCTTGCAGTGGCATAGCTATGAAGTTCAAAATCTAGAATCAAACAATGATGTTACTTTATTGGGATCTTCACCAACAACAAAATATCAAATCTTTAAATATAAAAACCATGCCTATGGTATTCAGTTTCATATAGAAATAAAAGGTAATACAGTGTCCGAGTGGGCTTGTGTTCCAGAATATGAATCTGCACTTGAGGATAGCCTTGGGAAAGGAGCTCTTAAAAAATTTGATAAAATAGCGCAAGAAAATATGAGCGCGATGAACTTTAATGCTCAAAATTTGTATAATAATTTTAAAAAAATCTTATAAAATATTAAAAACTATTTAAGCCCTACCTGAAAATTGAGATAGTTTATTTGGGTCAACTCCTAATAAGTTATAAGCCTTATTCCACTTATTTGAAACTTCGTCATCAAATAAGAATTTAGAATCAGCAGAAAGAGTCATCCAACTGTTGGCAAGAATTTCCTTTTCTATTTGTCCAGATCCCCATCCAGCATAACCTAAAGCAAATATGCTATTTTCTGGACCTTTACCTTTTGATAAATCTTCAAAAAATTCAGAAGTACTTGTTAACGCAACTCCTTTTCCAATAGATAATGTTTCTTTCTGTATTACTTCGTCAGAGTGTAAGACAAAGCCCCTACCAGTTTCAACAGGTCCACCGTATCGGATATATAATTTCTTACCCCCTAGAGGTTTATCAATACCTAATTGTTCTAATAAATCAGGATATAAATCATAATCAATTTTTTTATTTATTATTATGCCCATTGTGCCTTCAGAAGAATGAGCACATATGTAAATAACAGTTTTATAAAATCTCTCATCTTCAAGAGAGGGCATTGAAACTAATAGCTTTCCAGTTAAATTCATAATTATATATATTCGTATTATTTATAGTATTTCAATAGTGTAATACTATATATTAGAAATTAATTTAGATGAATATTTTATACAACTTATTAAGATCTTTTATATACATACTATTTGTTAGTTTTTTTTTGCACTAATGTTATTGCATTGTCCAGTGAGTGGAGTATTGGCGATTCTTCAAAGGTGAGACTAATTTCTCCATATTCTCAAAACAATAGTAAAGAACTATGGATTGGACTTGAGTATGCAATGGATCCAGGCTGGAAAACTTATTGGAAGTCACCGGGTGATGGAGGTTTTCCTCAAAATATTTCGTGGGAAAATTCATTTAATATTGAAAATATAGAAGTTTTATGGCCATCTCCTAACGAATTTCAAATATTAGGCCTTACATCATTAGGCTATCAAAATAAGGTAATTTTTCCACTTAAACTAGAAATAAGTGATGAGTCACAAGATACTTTTGTTAATTTGCACGTTAATTTTTTAATATGTAAAGAAATATGTATTCCTGGTGATGCAAGAGTTTTTTTAGAAATTCCTGCAGGAAATAAAGAATTTACTGATAATTTTTTTATTATGGAAAGAGCATTATCTTTTTTGCCTGAGAATAATTTCGATAGTTCCTATATTAAAAGTATTAATGCGAGTGCTTACAAAGATAATGACAATTCCTTAATTAAAATAATTGCTGAAACAGATAAGAGTTTTTTTAATACAAATATTTTTTTACATACACCTTTTGGTCTGCCAGTTGTAAAAAATTCATTAGTATACTCAAGTAATAATCAATTTATTACAGCAGAATTTAACTATGAAAGTGATTTGATTTCAAAAGCAGAATTTCCCATAGAAATTATTATACAGGATGAAAATCACAATTTTATAAATATACTTGATGTGCAGGTAAAAAATATTTCACCTCCTGCAAAAGCCAATAATAATTACATCTCTTATATTTTGATATCATTATTAGCAGGTTTGATATTGAACGTAATGCCCTGTGTCTTTCCTATTCTGTCTATAAAACTAATGTCAGTTTTTTCATCTGAACAAAAAAATGCTAGAATTAGTTTTTTTACTACAGCATTTGGAATTATTTTTTCTTTTATATTATTAGGCTTAATATTTTTATTATTACAATATTTTAAATTTTCAATTTCTTGGGGAATGCAATTCCAACAACCTTACTTTTTAATTTTTATTACTTTGGTAATTTTTTTATTTATGATGAATATGTTTAATCAGTTTGAAATAAACTTACCAAGTAGAATCAGCAATTTTAGTCTTCTAAATAATAGTAATGTATATTTAAAAGATTTCTTTAATGGATTTTTTGCAACATTAATGGCCACACCTTGTTCAGCGCCTTTTGTTGGAACAGCTATAACAGCGGCATTTACTCAAAATTATTTAATAGGAATGAATATATTCTTATTTATGGGCATCGGTATGAGTTCACCATATTTATTGATAGCTAGCTTTCCAAAGTTAGTAAATTTTTTACCTAAGCCTGGTAAGTGGATGCTTTATGTTAAATATTTTATGGGTTTGTTACTTTTAGCTACAGTTATATGGTTATCAAACATTTTATTAAACTTCTTTAATTTAAGTTTTTTGATTTTATCTTTAATATTATTTTTAATTTTATCTTATCGAAAAAAAATATCTTACTTTAAGAATATCATTACGTTTGCAGTCGTCTTAGGAATTTTTTATTTACCTTCAGTAAAAATCTTGCAAAATAATTCAGCTTTAAAATATGACGAAAAATGGTTAGATTTTTTTGAAGTGAATATAAATCAGCTTGTAGACAAAGATGAGGTTATTTTTTTAGATATAACTGCAGATTGGTGTGCTACTTGTCAATTTAACAAAGTTAATGTTCTTAATTCAAATAAAATAATACAACTATTTAAAGATAATAATGTTTTTCTTGTTAGGGCTGATTGGACCAGACCAAATCAAAAGGTAAATATTTTCTTAGAAAAATATGAGCGATTTGGCATACCTTTCAATGCATTTTTTTCTAAGAATTTTCCTGATGGAATATTATTATCTGAGTTGCTTTCTGAAAAAGAAATATTAGAAGCAATAAATAAAATAAAAAATGAATAATATAATTCCGCAAATTGAAGTACCTATTATAGCAAAAGGTATAACGTCAAAAGCTATACTCTCAGAGGAATTAAAAGATAAAACAGTTATTATATTTGGAGTACCTGGAGCATTTACACCTACTTGCTCTGAAAAACACATGCCTAGTTTTATTAAGCTACATCAACAATTAATAAGTAAAGGAATCGATGATATTTATTGTTTGTCGGTAAATGATAGTTTTGTCATGAATGCCTGGCTATTGAGTTATTCTGGTGGTGATAAAATAACTGGTATTGCTGATGGCAATGGAGAAATTTGTCAAAACTTAAATCTGCTTGTAGATAAATCTAAAAATTTTATGGGTATGCGATCAAAAAGATTTGCAATGATAGTTAAAAATAACATTATTCAAAATACATTTGTAGAAGAACCAGGAGAGTATAAGGTATCATCAGCAGAGTATTTATTAACAGTACTTTAAGTTTTCGTTTCTTTAAATTATTTATTAATATAATATAAAATAAATAAGCATGTCAGAGAAAAAAAGATATAGATCAGCAGAGTGGTATAATTCAAAAACGCATAAAAGGGACACGTTTGTTCATAGAGGATGGATGCGCAATCAGGGACACCCAAGTCATTTATTTGATGGCCGCCCTGTTATTGGTATTTGTAATACTTGGTCTGAATTAACTCCTTGTAATGGTCATTTTAGAGAAATAGCTGAGTCTGTTAAAAAAGGAGTATATGAAGCTGGGGGATTCCCATTAGAGTTCCCAGTTTTTTCTGCAAGTGAGTCAAATTTAAGACCTACTGCAATGTTGTTTCGAAATCTAGCAAGTATGGATGTGGAAGAGGCTATAAGAGGGAACCCAATTGATGGAGTCGTTTTATTAATGGGTTGTGATAAAACAACACCCTCTCTTTTGATGGGTGCTGCAAGTGTAGATATTCCTACAATTGGTGTATCTGGAGGTCCAATGCTAAATGGACATCATAAAGGAGAAACAATTGGTTCAGGAACAGGTGTTTGGCAATTAGATGCTGATTTAAGTGCAGGAAAAATTACTGAAGATGATTATGCTGCAGCAGAAATTTCAATGAGTAGATCCAAGGGAAATTGTATGACGATGGGCACTGCTTCAACAATGGGGAGTATGGTAGAGTCTCTTGGCATGTCACTTCCTCATAATGCAGCAATACCAGCAGTAGATGCAAGACGTTATTCATTAGCCCACATGTCAGGAAGAAGAATAGTAGAAATGGTTAAAGAAAATCTTATCATGTCAAAAGTTGTATCTAAAGCATCTTTCGAAAATGCAATTAAAGTCAATGGTGCTATTGGAGGCTCAACCAATGCAGTTATACATCTTGCTGCTGTTGCAGGCAGATTGGAAATAGATTTATCGCTTGAGGATTGGGAAAAATGTGGAAAAGATATTCCTACACTTGTCAACTTACAACCATCAGGAAAATATTTAATGGAAGACTTTTATTATGCAGGAGGAGTACCTGCGGTCATTAAACAGTTACTAGATAAAAATTTACTTCATAAAAATACTTTAACAGTAAACGGTAAGACTATTGAAGAAAATAATAAAAATGCAGAATGTTGGAATAAAGATGTAATTAAAGATTTTGAATCACCGCTTATTAATGATGGGGGTATTAAAATCTTAAAAGGTAATATTGCGCCAGATGGAGCTATTTTAAAACCATCTGCAGCAAGTCCAGAATTAATGAAACATAAAGGTAAGGCAATAGTTTTTGAAAGTATAGAAGAATTTCACGAAAAAATCGATGACCCAAATTTAGATGTTGATGAAAATTCTATTTTAGTTCTAAAAAACTGCGGACCTAAAGGATATCCTGGTATGGCTGAAGTAGGTAATATGAGACTTCCACAAAAAATTTTAAAAAAAGGGATCAGAGATATGATTAGAATATCTGATGCTAGAATGAGTGGAACTGCTTATGGTACTGTTATTCTTCATACTTCACCAGAGGCTGCAGTTAAAGGACCTTTAGCGGCTGTGCAAAATGGTGATCTAATTGAAGTTGATGTTAACAATGGCAAGCTACATTTAGATGTTTCAGATGAAATAATAGCTGAAAGATTAAAATCATATCAACCTATTTTACCAGACATTAAAGGTGGATACCAAAAAATGTACATTGATCATGTTATGCAAGCAGACAAAGGTGCGGATTTAGATTTTTTAGTTGGTAAAAGAGGTTCTGAAGTCAAAAGACATAGTCATTAATCAAAAATGTTAAAAGGTATAATACCAATGACCTATTGTTTTTTTAATAAAAACAATTCAATTGATATACATGCAATGCGCGATCAAATATCTTTAATAAAACAACTAGGATCTAATGGAATTGCTTGTTTAGGTCTAGCGACAGAAGTTAATAAACTTGATTTTATTGAAAAAAAGAAAATTATTGAATTAGTTGCTGAATTTTCTAATGATAATTTACCTATAGTTATTACAATATCGGGTAAAAATATTAAAGAATATAAAAAATTAATTGAACTTGCTCAGTTTTATGATGCCAGTTGGATTGTTTTTCAACCAATGTTGAAAAAAAATTCTACAGACAAAGATTGTTTTAATTTTTTTAATAAAATTCTTGGACTAGTAGAGACTAAAACATTAGTTGGAATCCAAAACGCAAAAGAATATATTGGTGTTGGTTTAGACTCACCAGAAATAATAAAACTTTATAATAAATTTAATAATTTTAGAGCTATCAAAGGAGAGGCTTCTGCAATACTTATTCAAAATGAAATAATTAAGTACCCTAAAAATCTCAAAGTTTTTAATGGAAGAGGTGGACAAGAAATAATTGATAATTTTTTAGCAGGTTGTTCTGGAATAATACCTTCTTTGGAAGGAACTGATATATTTTTAAAAATTTATAAATTAATTCAACAAAAAAAAATTATTGAAGCTAGAAAAATTTATAGAAAAATTCTACCCTCTATTGTTTTTTCTATGCAATCAATTGATTCTTTAGTTTGTTACGGAAAAAGAATTTGCGCATATAGAATGGGTATGAAAAAAATATATGATAGAAAGCCAGGATTAATTCCAACAAAATTTGGAATAAAGTTAGCAAAAGAATTTGCTAAAGATTTTGGAAAATTTTAACTAATCAAAAACTTTACCTGGGTTCATTATGTTATTTGGGTCAAAACTTTTTTTAATTAATTTCATTAAAAGTATATTATCTGGATGTTGTTTAAGTAAGTACTCCTTTTTTTGAAGTCCAATTCCATGTTCTCCAGTTATAGTTCCTTCAAGTTTAAGAGCTTTATCAATTAATTTATCACTAAAACTTCTAATATATTTATATTCATCTTCTTTTTTTGGATCATATATAACTGTTACATGAAAATTTCCATCACCAACATGTCCTACCATAGGTGCCTTTAGTCCGTTATTTTGAATTTCATTTTCTGCAAACTGAATACACTCAACTAAATTTGAAATGGGTACACATACATCTGTAGTATAAATTCTTATATCGTTTCCTTGTGCTTTAACTGAATAATAAACATTATGTCTTGCTTTCCAAATTTTATTTCTTTCTTCTGTTGTGGCAGCCCATGTAAAATCACTGCCATTATGGCTTTTTGAAATTTCTTCCACAACTTCAATTGATTCTTTATTTGAATTTTCGCTTCCATGAAATTCATAAAATAAAGTTGGTAAAGCTTCAAAGTTTTCTAAGTTTGAATATTTTATACTTATTTCCATTTGATCTTTATTTAACAATTCAATTCTAGCAATAGAAACGCCATATTGAATAATTTCTTGTGCAGTTATTACCGCAGATTCTAGATCTTGAAATTGACATACAGCACTCATAATACTTTCTGGAATAGGAGATAATTTAAGTTGAACTTCTGTAATAATTCCAAGGGTTCCCTCTGATCCTACAAACAGATTAGTTAAGTTATAGCCAGCAGAAGATTTTTTTGCTCTTGTCCCAGTTTTGATAATATCACCATTTGCAAGTACTACTGTTAATCCCATTACTACTGTTCGCATTGTACCATATTTAACCGCCATTGTTCCAGAAGCGGAACAAGCTGCCATTCCACCCAAAGCTGCATTTGCGCCAGGATCAATTGGAAAAAAAACTCCTTTATCTTTTAAATTTTCATTTAATTGTTCTCTTGATACATTTGCTTGGACCCTACAATCAAAATCATTAGCATTTACTTTTAAAATTTTATCAAATTTTTCTAATGAAATTGTTATACCATTAGCATTGCCTACAGCATGCCCCTCTAAAGACGTACCTGTTCCATAAGGTACAATAGGAGTTCCATGAGCATTACAAAGTTTTAGTATTTTAGATAGTTCTTCATTTGAGTTTGGGAATACAACTGCTTGAGGTTTAACAGGATCATAGGCATCTTCACCCTTAGAAAAATTAATCAGTACTGATTCTGAAGTTGTAAATCGGTCTTCTAACAAATCTAGAAGTTCTTTTTGCAATACATTGTTTTTCATATATTACTTTCTAACTATCAAAATACTTTACACATAAATAAATGCAAGATTTAAAAGAATTAAATAATCGACTAGCAAAATATGTTGACCAAGGTCTGTACCCCGGATTTCAATGGCAAATTAATATTAAAGATAAAGAATTTTCTGGTAAATATGGATTTAATAATATCCACACAAAACAGCCTGTTTTAAATAATACTATATATAGAATATGGTCTATGACTAAACCAATAGTTGCTGTTGTTGCCCTAAAATTAATTGAGCAAAACAAATTAAGTTTTGATGATACAATAATTAAATATTTACCAGAATTTAAAAATTTAAAAGTCATAAATCAGGAAAATAGCGAGATTAATGATGTCAGTGAGATTAATGATTATCCTACTATAAAAGATTTACTTCTGCATACTGCTGGATTTTCATATAATATGTTGGATGATCCAATAGGGATGGAGTATGAAAAAATAAAACTATTTCATTCTGATACTTCAACATTAGAAGAAGAGATAAAAAAACTAGCAGATATACCTTTGCTTTTTAAGCCAAAAACTAAATGGCGATATTCTGTTTCAATGGATGTATTAGGGAGAATAATAGAAATTATTCAAGAAAATTCCCTACAAAATATCTTATTGGAAGAAATATTCTATCCTTTAGAAATGCATGAAACTAATTTTTCAATACCAAAGAATTCTGAAGATAGATTAATGGAATCTTATGCTTATGATTCTGCAAAATCTCATCTAGTAAATTACTATCCAGGATTACAAAAAATTGAAAATTATCAATATCCTTTAAATGAAGAAAAATTTGCTAGAGGTGGTCATGGATTATTTTCTACAATTAAAGATTATGCAATTTTTGCTAAAATGTTACAAACGGGAAAAACAGAAAAAGGACAAATTATCTTAAATCAAGAATCATTAAAGTTAATTAATAGCAATGCCTTAGAAGATTATTACTTTCCGATTGAAATTAGATCAGTAAGTACGGTAATTGATGTAAATTATGTTAATGATTTAGAACCGTATGGTTGGGGAATGGGCTTTAGAACATTAATGCACCCAAAAAAACAAAGTAACCTTGGTTCAGTTGGAGAATTTGGATGGTCAGGAGCTGCTTCAACATATTTCCTTGTAGATAATTCCAAAAATATGAACGCACTATTAATGACACAGGTATTTAGTGGACTACCAGATTTAAAAAATGATTTTTATAATTTCATATATACAAATTTTTAAATATTTTGACAAAATTTAAATCATCAGAGAGTTTAGGTATGCTGTTTGCAGTAATGGCTTATTTCTCTTTTTCTCTATTAGATGCTGTACAAAAAACTGCAGTTATTTATCATTCAGTTTTTCAATTATTATTTATAAAATATTGTTTTGTATTATTTTTATCTTTAGTTGAATCACAAAGAAAAAAAAATTATACATTTTATAAATCTAACAATATTAAAATTCAATTATTGCGAAGTGTTTTGTCTATTATTGAGTCAGGTTGTTTTATTTTGTCATTTCGTTATTTATCTTTAGCAGATGCTCATAGTATAGCGTCTCTAACGCCAGTATTAGTGGTTGCTTTATCTGCAGTTATATTAAGAGAGCAAGTTTCTTTAAAAACTTGGCTCACAATTTTTTTAGGTTTTCTTGGAGTTTTAATTATTATGCGACCAGGTTTATCAATTTTTGATCCAAAATCTCTAATACCTCTAACTGGTGCTTGTTTTCTTAGCATCTATCAAATTGTTACCCGAAAGGCCTCAGAAAAGGATTCTAATGAAACATCATTATTTTATACTTCAATAGTAGGTATCTTATTAATGGGCATTATTGGATATAATTTTTGGCAACCTATGATGGAAAAGTCGGTTGTATTTTTTATTGCTATGGGGATTTTCTATTCCTTAGGTCTATATTTTCAAATTATTGCTTTAAGTATGGCTAGGGCAGGAATTATTCAACCCTTTCATTATACCTTAATATTTTGGGCAATTATTTTAGGATACATTTTTTATGATGATTTTCCGGATATTCCCACTTTAATAGGTGCAGTAGTTATAACTGTCTCAGGAATTTATACTCTATATATTAAAGATCGTTATTAACTATTAGACTTTTAAAATCTTTTATTTAAAAAACAGGTAATGTTTATAGGTATAGATTTAGGTACATCCTCAGTCAAAATGATTCTTGTTGATAATGAACAAAATATTATAGCAACATCTAATTCACCTCTTACTGTCCAAAATCCACAAGATGGATATAGTGAACAAAATCCAAAAGAATGGATTAGTGCGACCATTGAATGTTTGGAAGATTTAAAATTAAAAAAACAAAAGGAATTTTCAGAAACAATTTCTATAGGAATTTCTGGTCATATGCATGGGGCTACAATAATTGATAATACTGGCAGTGTTATTAGGCCATGTATTTTATGGAATGATACCCGTTCTCATAAAGAATGTATAGAATTTGAAAATCAAAGTCATGATGTCCGTGCAATATCAGGTAATATCACTATGCCTGGTTTCACAGCACCTAAAATTAACTGGTTAAAAAAACATGAGAGAGAAAATTTTAATAAAACTTTTAAAGTTTTATTACCAAAAGATTATTTGCGCTTTTATTTAACAGGAGAGTATTATTCTGAAATGTCAGATGCTTCCGGAACTCTTTGGTTAGATGTTAAGAAAAGAAAATGGTCTGATGAACTTTTATCATGTTCTTTTTTAGAAAAAAAACATATGCCAGATCTTGTTGAAGGAAATCAGGAAACAGGAATATTAAAAAAAGAACTTAAAGATAAATTTCAATTTAATCATAATGTAAAGATTGTTGGAGGTGCGGGTGATAATGCTGCTGCTGCTGTAGGTATGGGAATTACTGAGCAAAATCAGTCTTTTATATCACTTGGTACTTCTGGCGTTTTTTTTACCCCTACCCAAGATTTTTTAATCAATACAAGTGATGCTGTTCATTCTTTTTGTCATTGTTTACCGAATAAATGGCACTTAATGTCAGTAATGTTAAGTGCAAGTAATTGCCTCGATTGGATTTGTTCAGTTACTAATACTTCTATTCAAAACAGTCTTAAAAATGTTGAAAATTTTTATTCTGAGAAAAATTCTATTTCTAATGCTCCATTTTTTTTACCTTATTTATCTGGAGAAAGAACACCTCATAATGACCCGCATATTAGGGGATCCTTTCATTCAATTAAAACAACTACTGATGCAACAAATATGCAATATGCAGTTATTGAGGGTATAAGTTTTGGAATTTTAGATGGTGTAAATTCTATTATAAAAGTAAATAATAATTTTGAAAAAATATTTATGGTAGGAGGTGGGTCTAAAAGTTCTTTTTGGATTGAATTGCTTGCTTCTTTATTAAATAAAAAACTTAGTGTTTGCGAACAAAGTGAATATGGAGCAGCATTAGGTGTGGCAAGATTAGCAATGCATACAGATGAAAGTATTAATAATAAAGTTAATATAATTAAAGAAATTAAAATTAGTAATGAACATAAACCAAAATCTAATAATTTTGATACATTGATGAAAAGATATTCAATTTGGAAAGATTTATATACTTCAAATAAACAAATTAATTTTTCATTCTCTAAATAAAAATAAATTTGTTTTTAATTTAACTTTATCTTTTAGAATTGATGTATTCTTCCACTTTCCAATACCTATTTTAAAATCAGTTCTTGAAAATGTTAACTCACTCTGAATCTGCACTAATTCTTCAGCTAATCGTTTTACATGAATTATTAATGGAACCATTTTACTTTTTCCTTTTATAGTAAGTTCTACTTTTAACTCTAATTCTGTTTCATTTAAATATGAAAATTTCTTTGTATCTACTACTGCCTTAGGAAATTGCTTCGCATCAAAAAAAATATTACTCAAAAGTAAATCTTTATATTTGATGTAGTTCATATCAAGATCATTTATTTCTACATAAAAAATAGCTTTATTGTTTTCTTTGTGATTTACATCTAATACAACAAAACCTTCGATAGTATTAAATATACCTTTAACATTTTTGGCAAAAAGTACTGGTAATTCAAATTCAATTGTTGAGAGAGTTTTGTCCAATACCCATCGCTCTGATGCATATGTTGAATTTGGTAAATTAAAAAACAGGAATAATATAAAAAGAAATTTACATTTCTTCGATGTATCTTCTAGCCAAGTAATCCGCTTTTTCATTGTGTGTGTTTCCAGCATGACCTTTCACCCATTCCCAAGTTATATTATGTCTTACTATTAATTCATCAAGATCTATCCATAATTCTTTATTTTTAACTGGTTTTTTTGCAGCAGTTTTCCATCCATTTTTTTTCCAGTTTTGTATCCATGATTGAATTCCATCTTTTACATATTTGCTATCAGTAATAAGAGTAATATCTTTTTTGCCCTCGAAATACTTTAAAGCTTCAATTGCAGCTGTCAGTTCCATTCTGTTATTTGTTGTATTGTCGTTTCCTCCATTTAAGCATATCTCATCTTTGTTGTTTTCTAAAATTACAACACCCCAACCACCGATGCCAGGATTGCCAGAACATGCACCATCAGTATAAATGGTAATCATAGATCAATTATATTATGTTTTTGATGCCATTCTAATATATTTAAATATTCTTTAGGATCTTTAGGAATAACTAATGCATCCTCTGGTTGAAATATTTTATCGTGTAAACGTGTTACAAGTATCCGTACAGCTGCTCCTCTTAATAGAATGTTTAAAGATTTCATTTCATCATTATTTAATGATGAATGTTTATTAAAACCCTCCATCAAGGATTGATAATTTTTAAGTTGAAATCCGTGAGTCAAGTCAAAGCACCACGCATTTATAGTTAATGCTATTTCATACGCTATAAATTCATTACAAGAAAAATAAAAATCTATTAAACCTGAAATTTTGTCTTCTATAAAAAATATATTATCTTGAAATAAATCTGCATGAATAATTGCTTGGGGTAAATTTTTTGGCCAGTTTTTTTTTAGAAAAGATAATTCTTTTTCTAAAGTGTCTAAATCATTGTAATAAACACTGGAACTATGTTTTTTACATTTTATTAAAATATTTTCCCAGACATCAATATTTAAACTGTTTTCTCTTATAAGTTTTGATGATTTAGTTATGTTAGTAAATTTTGCAATCATTGATCCAACTTCTCTGCAATGTTGAGGTTGAATTGATTTTAATTTTTTACCATCAAGAAAAGAAATAATGACAGCAGATTTCCCTTTTAGGATATTAATGTTAGAACCGCTATCATTTTCAATTGGAAGAGGACAATCAAATCCATGTGCATCTAAATCTTTTTGAAGTTTCATAAAAAAAGGGAGATCAGCAGGCCTAACTCTTTTTTCAAAAATAGTTAAGATATATTCTTTTTTGCTTGTTTTTATTTTATAATTTGTATTTTCTATACCTTCCACAATACCCTCAAAAGATATTAAATTTCCAATGGAATAGTCTTTTAAAAAATTTTCTACCTCTTTTTTTTCTAATTTAGTGAATACAGCCATTTAAATTGCCTCTTTTAATTTTTGTGGAATTTTAAAATGTATATTTTCTTTTTGGTACTCTGATTCAATAATATTTAAATCAAATTGCTGGCCAATTTTTGCTAGCATTTTGTTAACAAGAATTTCTGGTGAAGATGCACTTGCTGTGATTCCGATTTTAGATGAGCTATTCAGTATAGTTGGATCAAAATTATCAATATCATCTATTAATATTGCTTTTTGAGAACCATAATTTTTTGCTACCTCTACCAAGCGTAGTGAGTTTGAGGAATTTTTTGAACCAATTACAAAAAAATAATTACTGAATTTAGCAATATTTTTTACAGCTTCTTGTCTGTTAGTAGTTGCGTAGCAAATATCTTTTTTCTTTGGCTCTACAACATTTACAAAATGTAATTTAATTTCATCAATAATATCTTTTGTATCATCTATAGATAGAGTTGTTTGAGTTACGTAAGCAATTTCTTGATTTTTCGGAATAGGCACATGTTTGACCTCTTCTTTATTTTCTACAAGAAATATATTTTTTGCAGTTTGTCCCATTGTTCCTATTACTTCAGGATGATTCTGATGACCTATTAAGATGACTGGCAAATTCTTTTTTTCAAAGTTTTCAACTTCTCTATGAATTTTGCTTACTAAAGGGCATGTAGCATCAAAATATAGTAAGTTTAAGTTTTTTGCTTCTTTAGGTACTGATTTAGGCACACCGTGTGCAGAAAAAATCACAGGTCTATCACGTTGATCTATTTCATATAATTCCTCAACAAATATTGCCCCTTCTTCCTTAAGACTATCAACAACATATTTATTATGAACTATTTCATGTCTCACATATACTGGTGCCCCATACTTTTTTATTGCTTCTTGAACCATCAAAATAGCTCTTTCGACACCAGCACAAAACCCTCTAGGGCCTGCTAAATAAACATCTAATTTTTTATTCATTTACTTTTAATTTGAACTTACTTTATAAACATACTGATATAATAACAAATACTATATTCATGCAAAAATTAATGATTTTTTTCCTATATTTTTCGCTTTTTGGTTGTAATAATATTATTAAAAATAAAGAAACATCTGATAATCTAAACTGTCCAAGAATATTTTTTTCATCTAAGGATAGGATATTTATTGAAACTATTGGTAATACTAATTCCTTTGATGATGTGTCGTTAAAAGCTGAGCTTAATAATTTTAATATTGTTGAGAAATGCTATCAAAAAGATAACATTGCTATTATTCCTCTTGATATCTTAATTATAACTAAACCTATGGATAAATTAGAAAATGCAGATATATCTATGCCTTTATATGTCATGTTGTTAGATAAAAAAAATCAAGTTTTAGAAAGTCAATATTTTATGGTTTCAGGTATAATCAAAAAAAACTTTGAATATAATGCTTTTATTGAAACAGATATAACAGATAGGCTTAAAATTATAACTGAGAATTTAGAAACAGCCCAGATAGTTATAGGATTTATGATTAATGATAAAAAAAGATTATTATTAAACTAGCTTTTTAGAGTCGATCCAAGCTCTTGAATTGATTTATTAATTAAGTTTTGTTGTTCTTCAGTGTTAAGTTTTTCTTTAAGAATTAAAATTGTAGCAGCAATAGCTGTTGATGTGATATGCAATTGAATAAAATTATTTGCATCCCTTGTAAGTTGGTCTATTTTAGCTTCAGCTAGAGCCTGTCTTTTGATTATTTGATCTTTTAATTTATTTTCAGCTAATTGTTCTAATTGCTTAACTTTACTTTCTGCCTCTTTATGAATTTCTTGTATTTCTGTTTGTACATGATTTTGACGTTGTTTTATTTCACTAAGAGTGACTTGTGTTTCGTTTTTTAAATTTTCAGCCTCTTCTATTTTATTTTTAATATCCTTTATCTGTGCATCTAAATTAGTTGTTAGGATTTTACGGATTGGATTAAAAACGGCTGCTATAAAAGCAAAAAATGCCACAGCTACCCAAAATTGTGGATCTGAGAACATATTAATTTAAAGACCTTTCTGAATTTTTTATAGCATTCTTTATCTCATCTTCAGTTACTTCAAATGAGGTAACCTTTGATAAAGTTAATTTTGTAATTTCATTTATTTGTCCTTGAATTTGATTGACTGATTCATTTTTACTTTTTTCGATTTTTTTAGATGAATCATTAATCTTTTCATCAAGCTCTTTTTCAAGTTTACTTATCTCAATTTGAGACTTTTCTTGTAATGTAGCTGATGATGATTTAATCAATTCCGAAGCATCAGAACGTGCTTTTTTTAGTTGTTGTTCAATTTTATCTTGAATATTTTCAGCTTCACTTTGTAGCTCTTTGGCAGCAGTCAGATCTTCATTAATCTTTCTCTCTCTTTTTTCTAATACATTGCTTATTCTAGGTAATGAAATACGCCATAGAAAAACAAGAAGAAAAGAGAAAGTGACTACTAGCCAAAAAAGCTGAGAAACAAAAAATTCAGGATTTAATTGAGGCATGTTTATTACTTAACTAACCAAATAGAATAACTAGAGCAATAACAAGTGCAAATAGTGCAATTGCTTCAACAAGTGCAAAACCTAACATAGTCATTGTGAATACTTCACCACGTGCTGCTGGGTTTCTTCCAACTGCTTCAATAAAAGAAGAGAAAATGTTTCCAATTCCTATTCCAGAACCAATAACCCCAATAACGGCAAGACCGGCTCCGATAACTTTAGCTGCTTCAATTTCCATAAATCCTCCTAGATTTTAGTGTAAGTGATATGCATCGTTTATATATAAACACGTTAAAATGGCAAATACATACGCCTGCAAAAATGCGATTAATATTTCTAAACCAGTTAATGCAACAATAAACACCAGAGGAAGTGCCCCTGTGAAAAATGGCATTGCTACAACAAAACCAGCAAAGACTTTAAGTAATGTATGACCTGCTAACATATTAGCGAAAAGTCTTACAGACAAACTGATGGGACGAGATAAATAAGAAATTATCTCAATCGGAATTAGTAAAGGGTGCATATAAAATGGCACACCTGGTATATAGAAAAATGTAAAGAATTTTATTCCGTGATTTACAAATCCTAAAATTGTTACTCCAATAAATACAACTGATGCCAAGGCAAAGGTTACAATTATATGACTAGTAAAAGTAAATTGATAAGGAACCATTCCAACCATATTTCCAATTAAAACAAACATGAAAAGAGAAAATACAAATGGGAAGTATTTTTTACCATTATCACCAACTGTATCGGTTAATAACTGTGCTACAAAATTATACATCAGCTCAGATATTAGTTGCATTCTTGTCGGCACTAGTGAGCGAGCATTAACAGTTAATGTTAAAAAAAGTGTTATTACAGCAACAGTAATAATCATTGATAGGGATGAGTTTGTAAAAGAAATGTCGTATCCACCTATTTCAGTTCTAGTAAATGGAATAATCTCAAATTGTTCTAGAGGACTATGTTTTTCGCCTTTTGCTGCCATACTTTAAAAAATGAATACTATTATTTTATTGTTTTTCAATGCGACGCATTACACGATAAACATTCAAAAATCCAGCTAATGCACCAAAAATAAAGAAAATAATTAAGCCAAATGGTTTAGTCCCTAAATATTTATCCACAATAAGGCCAATTCCTACCCCTATAACTAAAGCGGCTATAATCTCTGTACTGATTTTAAAACCAAATCCAGCACCACTTTCTTTTTTTGTTTTTTGTTGAGGTGTATTGGTTACTTTGGCAGCTTGGATTCGCTTTTTTAATTCTTGGAGTTTTTCTTCATCAACCATTATTCATCATTTTGTTCACGAATTTCAATAGCTTTTTCAAGGTCTACAGACACAAGTTGAGACACTCCTTGTTCAGGCATAGTTACACCAAACAAACGGTTTACTCTAGACATTGTCATTCGGTGGTGAGTAATAACTAAAAACTTTGTACTTGAAGTTTTGGCAATCTCTTCAACAAGAGTACAGAAACGATCAACATTTGTGTCATCAAGTGGTGCATCAACCTCATCTAAAACACAAATAGGAGCAGGGTTTGATAAGAAAACTGCAAATAATAACGATAGAGCAGTTAATGCTTGTTCACCTCCAGATAATAAATTTAAATTTTGCAGTTTTTTTCCAGGAGGGCTTGCATAAATTTCTAATCCAGCCTGAAGTGGATCTGTTTCATCTGTAAATTTCAAATAAGCTTTTCCTCCTCCAAAAAGTTGAACAAATAGTTTTTGAAAATTTTCATTAACAACCCCATAAGCTGCAAGTAAACGCTGCCTACCTTCTGTATTCAAAGAATCAATTGCTTCACGAAGTTTTGCAATTGCTGCAAGTAAATCGCTTTGATCATTCTTAATAGACGAAACTTTTTGCTCTAAATCCTGAGCTTCTTCCTCTGCTAATAAATTAACGCCACCTAATCTTTCTTGTTCAGCAATTAATCTTTCTAAACGTCTTTCTAAACTATCTAATTCTGCCAAACCTTTATTGGGGTTAATCTGAGCTAGATCAAAAAGACTACTTAGCTCAATTCCAAGACGTTCTCTTACCTGGGTGCCTAGTTGTTTATTTGTTTCATTAATAGTATCAACTGCACCTTCTAGTCGGATTTTTTCTTCACGTAATTCATTTAACCTTACTTCTTCTAATTTTAATTTTTTATTAATCTCATTTGCTGCTTGCTCTTGTTGTTGTAGTTCAATTGCAATCGTATCGTATTCTTTTTTATTATCGTTAATTAATTTTTGCAGTCTTGTTTTTTCTGATGAAATAGTATTTGGCATAGATCGCAACTTAAGAAGATCATTGTTTAATTTGATTTCTCTTTCTTTCAACTCTTCTAGTCTTTGCTGTGCTTTTTTTGAAATATCCATCCATTGTTTTTCTTCTTTAGAGAGTTGTTTCAATCTTCGATTTTTCAACTGATCTAGTACAGCTTTTGTTGATGAATTTTGTTTTCCTTTGGAAACAAAACCATCCCAACGCCAAATTTCACCTTCCAAACTTACTAAAACTTGTCCAGGCATTAAGCTTTCTTGTAGTGTTAAAATATTAGATTTATCCTCGATTAATCCTATAAAATCTAGCTTTTTTTTAAGGTTTTCTGGCCCTTTGATAAGGTTTGAAAATTTTTTTATATTTTCTGGAAAAGTCGTATTATTATCATGACTTAGTATACGCCAATGACTTATCTGTTCTTCATTAATAGAAGCTATAAGCTCATCTGAAAATACTGCAGCTACAGCTTTTTCATAACCATCTTCAAAATCTAAATAATCAATAATAGGATTATTATTATTCTGACTTCCTTCTTTATAAGGATCTTGATCATTTGCTTCTAAGAACAAATCACCTTGTTGTTTTTCAAGAATTGATTTTTCTTCTCTTACTCTTTCCATGTTTTCATTAGCATCATCAAATAAAAACTGTTCACGATCCATATCATTTTTAATTTGTTGAATTCTTATCTGATTTTCTTGTACTGCATTATTTGCTCTGTCAATTTCCTTTTCTTGATTATCTAAATTTATAGTATGTTTTTGGAGTTCAGCAGCGATTTGACTTTCTTTAAGACGCATATTAGGCAGAGACTCTTGGACCTTTTCATACTCTACATTTACTTTTGCTACTTCTTGTGTTTGGTCTGAAACAATACTATTTTGGTCTTTTAATTTAGTTGCTACTTCCTCTAATTTTGTTTTTTCTACTTCCCATTTTTTATAAAAAACTGATGCTCTTGCTTTGGTAATATCTTTTTGGATATGTTTATAACGCTCCGCTTGTTTAGATTGTTTTTTTAGAACCTCTAATTGTTCTTCTTGTGCCTTTAATAAATCCTTTACTCTCTCCAAATTGGTTTCTGTTGCATTTAATCGTAATTCAGCTTCATGTCTTCGTGAGTGTAATCCAGTTATACCTGCAGCTTCTTCTAGAAGGTTTCTTCGTTGTTCTGGTTTTGCAGCTATGATTGCCCCAACCCTTCCTTGACTTACCATTGAAGTAGATCTTGCTCCTGTAGCTGCGTCAGCAAACAGTAATTGAACATCCTTTAAACGAACTTCTTTACCATTAACTCGGTATTCTGAACCTTCCCCCCGCCAAATTCGTCTAGTTACTTCTATTTCATCACTTTGATTAAATAGACTTGGGGCTTGGCGATCAGAATTATCTAAATCAATCGTAACTTCAGCAATATCCCAAGAAGGTCTTCCAGATGTTCCATTAAAAATTACATCATCTAACTCGCTTCCACGCATCTGTTTAGGTGAGAGCTCTCCCATAACGAAACGAAATGCTTCGACAAGATTAGATTTTCCACAACCATTTGGACCAACAATTCCTGTTAAGCCTTGCTCTATAATAACTTCTGTTGGTTCAACAAATGACTTAAAGCCTTTAACTTTAAGTTTTTTAAATTTAATCATTAACTATTCTGATAATATTTTATCAATGATTTGTCTAAATTCTTTTATATTTTTATTTCCTTCAATCAGATTACCGTTAATAATAAATGATGGTGTAGATTTAATATTAAAGTCTTTTTGGGCCCCCATAACACCCTCTAAAATCAGATTTTCATTATCCAGATTAGAATAACACTCATTAAACTCCTCTTTAGTCATACCTCCACTTTGCATGATTTTATAAAGTTCTTTTTTACTGATTTTAGGATCCTTATTAACCCAAGTGCTTTGAAGTTGATAAAGAGCATTCATGTAATCATATCGTACTTCACTCGCAATACATCGCATCATCATACTTCCTAATAATGCTGGATAATTGAAGGGATAGTCACGAAAAACCATGCGAACTTTACCTGTATCAATATATTCTTTTTTAATATCGGGTAGGGTATTGTTATGAAAACTAGCACAATGACTACAGGACATTGAAGCATATTCGATGATTGTAATTGGGGCATCTTTATCACCAATGACAAGCTCTTCCTCACCAATCTCTAAAGCTAATTTTTCATTAGCCAAAAGACTTTGGGGAACTAGTGTTGTTAAAAAACTCCAAAAAATTAAAAAAAACAGCTTTCTCATTATGTATCCTCTCTATTAATTGATAGACCTAAATTAACAATAGATTTTTCCAATTCCTTATCTTTAATATTTTTAATTTCCTTTATTACTAATTTTTTTTCGTTATCGGTAGTTTCAAAATTCCTTGTTCTTAAAGGCTGCTCATTTTTTTTCTTAGGTATAAAGTTTTGTTGTAATCGTAAATCTGCAATAGCCTTATACCCAAAAAAACTATTAATTTTTTCTAGTATGGTGTCTTTATAATGTTGAAATTCTACAGCTGCAGCTGGAGACACTCTGACGTGAAGAAAGCTTTTAAAGATTGGCTGATCAAACTCATCAAAATCTTCAGTTTGTCTCGATATTTTATCTGGCTCTGAATGTTCAGCAAAAAAAGATCCAACAATTTGAGGCCATTTTGAAAGTATTAAAAATTCTACTTTCCCATATTTATTAGAGAAAACTTTGTTTACTTTACCTAAAGTATCACCAATTTTTTTTGGCACAAACGTTCTTTTTGACTCTGTATTCTTATATTTCATTGTTATATATAAATGTATACCACCAAACTATGAAAGCAATAAGATACGTATGGAAAAACAAATAATTTCAAAACTTCTTAATTGGTACGAAATATCTAAAAGGGATCTTCCTTGGCGTTTACTGCAAAAGGATAATTTACCAAACCCATACTATGTATTTGTAAGTGAGTACATGCTTCAACAAACAACTGTCTCAACTGTAAAAACTCGATTTGAAGAATTTATAAAAGTATGGCCTACACTTAAAGATTTAGCTAAAACAACCGAACCAAAAATTTTAAAATTTTGGTCAGGTCTTGGTTATTATTCTCGTGCCCGCAATATATTAAAGGCAGCAAAAATAATTGATAAAAATTTTAACTGCAAAGTACCAGATCAATATGAGGATCTGATCTCATTGCCAGGTATTGGTGATTATACTGCTAAAGCAATATTAGGTATAGGATATAACCAGTCTGTTATGCCTCTTGATGCAAACATTGAAAGAATTTTTGCTCGATTATACGCATTTAATAAGCCCTTAATTAAAATTAAAAAACAACTCTCTAATAAAGCAGATCTTTATTTATCAAAAAAAAATTCCTCTAATTTAATACAATCCTTTATGGATTATGGCTCACTTATATGCACTCCAAGAAATCCCAATTGCTCAATTTGTAAGATTCAAAAATATTGTTTGGGTTATGAAAAGAAAATGCAAAACATAATTCCAATAAAAATAAAAAAACAAAAATTAAAACCTAAAAAATATACCAGAGCTTATGTACTAATAAATGAAAAAGAAGAAATATTAGTTAGAAAAAGACCTTCAAAAGGAATGTTAGCATCTATGCTTGAAGTTCCTAATGATTTATGGGTAGAGAAAAAAAATTTATTAAAAAAAGATGATTTAATAAAAAAAATTAATCAGAAATTTCATAGAAAAGAAACTTTATTATATTCATTCAGTCACTTTGATTTAAATACTGATATATTTTACCTAAAAGTAGTGAGAAAAAATTTTCCACAACAGAAATGGCTTAATGTTTCTAAATTTGCTAATTCTCAACTACCAACAGTCATGAAAAAGATTGTTGAAAAATCATTAATGAATTAAAACAAATTATTAAAAAGAGTAACAAGTCCAATTACGCCTAATGCAAATAAAGAAATATTTCTAAAATATTTCTTCCCCGATGAATTAAAAAAAAGTGAACCAGAGTAGGAAGCTAAAATATAAATAGGAGAGGCAACCATTCCAGTAAGTAATAATTCAAAAGAAAAAAGACTAAAAAAAAACATACTAATTACTGTGCTAATAACAATTCCAGAAGACATTATTAATATATTCCCCCTAGTTACTTGATCGCTATCACCTTTTGATAAAAGAATTGTCGCAAAAGGGGGGCCACCCATACCAGTACTTCCTTGCATTAAGCCACTAATTGCACCACCTATAATTAATACGTATTTAGTGATAGTTGATTTTAATCTCCATCCACTTGCAATAAGTACTACAAAAAAAATAACTAAAATAGACATAAGAATTTTAATTATTTTTTCATCAGAAGAAATAAGGAATATTGTACCAATTGGTATCATCAACATCATTGAAAAAAACATAGGGGAAATTTCTTTAAACTTACAATGCCTCATTCCAATAAAAGTTAAATAAATAGTTGTTGGAATTTCAATAATTATATTAAAAACTACAGCAAAGATTGGTGAATATATAAATGAAAGTATAGGTATTGTAATAAGCCCAGATCCAAAACCTAAAAAACCACGAATAAAACCTGAAAAAATAATAACTATAATTATTAGTAAAAAATTATTAGGTAAGTTATTTATAAGATATTCCATTACTTATGAATATTACTAGACTAAATTTTTTATTTTAACTAAACAAACATTATGAATGAAATTTTTCCTCGAGGACATGCTTGGATAGATGGTAATTTTGTTGAGCTTTCTGAAGCAAAAATATCTATATTGGATTGGGGTTTTCTTCGTTCAGATGCAACTTATGATGTTGTACATGTTTGGCAAGAACGTTTTTTTCGCTTAGATAAACATATTGATCGTTTCTTTGAATCGACTAAAAAATTACGCATGCCATGCCAAATGGATCGTGATGAATTAAAAAAAATATTAGCAGGATGTGTGAAGAAAGCAAAGTTAGAAAATGCCTATGTTGAAATGATTCAAACAAGAGGTATCTCACCAAATTTTGTTCGAGATCCAAGACAAGCTATACCTCGTGTAATGGCATTTGCTGTACCTTTTGGATGGATATTAAAGCAAGAAGATTTTGAAAAAGGATTGGATGTTCTTTTAACTGATATTAAAAGAATTCCTCCAAGTTCAGTAGATCCAACAATTAAAAACTATCACTGGATGGATTTAGTTACAGGGATGTTAAACGCTTATGAAAAAGGAAAAGACACAGCAATATTAGTTGATGAAAATAATAATATTACTGAAGGACCTGGGTTTAATTTATTCTGTGTTGATGACAACAGTATTTTTACACCTGATTATGGTGTCCTAGAGGGAATCACAAGACAAACAGTATTTGATTTAGCTAAAGAATTAAATATTTCTATTTCTAAAAAACCAATTTCAATTGAGCAATTAAAAAATGCTAAAGAGTTATTTGCAACCTCAACGGCTGGGGGCATTATGCCTATAACAAAAGTTAATGGGAAATTAATTGCAGATGGAAAAGTGGGTAGTAAAACACGTAAATTTCACAAAATATATTGGGAAAAACATAAAGATCCTAGCTGGAGTGTTTCAATTACCGATATTTTATAAAAATAAAAAGTTAAAGTTCTGTTAGTTTAATTGTTTTTTTTCTCTGTATTCAGTTCTAACTTCATCTAATAAAGTTGTTTTTAATTTATTTTTTAAGTGCCAAAAATCCCATCCATTACAACTTGGAAGGCCTTGTACTTTTGCTCCTAGCTGATGAATAGATCCTGACAAACCTTTTATTTTAAGAGTCCCATCAATACCGACTGTTGCTTTGTAGCGCTCTTTCTTATCGGTAAGTACTGCTCCAGGAGGAATAATTCCCTGTTCGACCAATTCTCCAAAAGGTATCTTAGGTAAATCTTTTCTACTTTTAGTCATTGCTACAGTCTCATCTGAAAGAGGATTTGTATCTTTCAATCTTTTCTTAGCAAGCTTGATGTAATCTTTATCTTGTTCGAAACCAATAAAGTTACGTTGTAATTTTTTTGCCATCACCGCTGTTGTTCCTGAGCCTAAGAAGGGATCAAGTATCGTATCACCTATATTTGTTGAAGATACCATTATACGATATAGAAGTGCTTCTGGTTTTTGAGTTGGATGTGAGCGTTGATTATTAGTTTCTCTTAATCGTTCTTTACCGGCACAAATAGGTATGTGCCAATCACTACGCATTTGTTTACCATCATTAAGTTCTTTTAAGTTTTGATAATTAAAAGTATATTTTGCTTTTCGAGAAGTAGTACACCATAATAATGTTTCATGAGCATTAGTGAAACGAGTGCCTCTAAAATTAGGCATAGGATTTGTTTTATGCCAAATAATATCATTTAAAATCCAAAAACCGAGGTTTTGTATAGAAGTGCCTAGACGCAGTATATTATGATAACTACCAATTACCCAAAGCGCTCCTCCATCTTTTAATACTCTCTTGCATTCTTTTAACCATATTAAGCAAAATTCATCATAGGCTTTATATGTTTTAAATTTATCCCAATCATTTGTAACCGCTTCCACTGTTGTTTGGTCTGGTCGATATAAAGTGTCTCTTAATTGTAGATTATAAGGCGGGTCTGCAAAAACGAGATCAATTGATTTGTCTGGAATTTTTTTTAGTAATTCAAGACTATCTCCTTGTGTGATCGAATTTTTCTTAAACATCTAAAAAGAATCTTTAAGGAGAAACGGAATCTCGTCAACGGAGTTATCAACAGGAAGAATCTTTAGTTATGGATAAGTGACTTAATTGGTTCAAAAGTTTTTCTATGATGTATTGTTGGGCCTAAACGATGAATATTTTCAATATGCATTTTTGTGCCATATCCTGCATTTTTTTCCCAGCCAAAATCCTGAAATTTTATTGATAGTTTTTTCATCAATCTATCACGGTGAACTTTTGCAATAATAGATGCCGCTGCAATTGATAAAGATTTATTATCCCCCTTTATAATAGATTGTTCTTTATAAGATTTGTAGTTTAATGAAAAATTACCATCAATAATTAAATGTGCATTTTTTAGATTAAATTTATCTACAACTCTTTTCATCGATAATTTTGTTGCCTCCAATATATTAAGATTATCAATTTCCTTAACATTAGCGATACCTAAATGAAAATCAACAAGACCTTCTTTTTTTAAATTTTGAAGCA
The DNA here is from genome assembly GCA_902512325.1 of uncultured Alphaproteobacteria bacterium. Lineage (GTDB taxonomy): Bacteria > Pseudomonadota > Alphaproteobacteria > HIMB59 > CACPNW01. The sequence continues at coordinate 31,369 of CABXIT010000009.1, forward strand.
ACTTAAAAGATAATTCTCTCTTTTTTCCAGAAAGTTTTTTTGAATCTCCTATATAATCTTTAACTTCATTTAAAATAGTATAATTTTTAAAATTACAACCACAACTAATTACCGGACCAGCTAATGGTCCTCGACCAACTTCATCTAAACCAATTACTGGACTATTAATTTTTTCCTCAATTGAAAAGTCGGGCACTATTTTTCACTTAGTCTTGGCATAATTTCAACAAAATTACAGGGACGGTGCCGTATATCAAGTTGATATTTAAGAATTTCATCCCAACCATCTTTACAAGCCCCTTTAGAACCGGGTAAACAAAAAACATAGGTTGTGTTAATAAGGGCAGCTAGTGCACGTGATTGAATTGCTGAAGTTCCAATTTTAGAAAAACTGATTTGGCGAAATAGCTCACCAAAACCTTCTATTGTTTTATCAGCAATTTCTATTACTGCTTCAGGCGTGGTATCTCTTCCTGTTAAACCAGTACCTCCAGTTGTTATAATACAATCAATTTCTTCTTTACTTGAAAGTGTTTGAAGTGTTTCTCTAATAAGTTTTACATCATCAGGAATAATCTGTTTTTCAATACATTTATGCCCTGCAGAGTTGATACGTTCTTCAAGAAGAGCGCCTGACGTATCTGTATTAATTGTACGTGTATCCGAAATTGTTAAGATAGCAATATTGATAGGTACAAATTTTAATGATGTATCTATAGGCATGAGTATTTAATAAAGTGGATCTTTGCCATTGGCTAGCATTTTTAAAGATGTCATATCTTGTTGATTTTTATTTTGATAAATCCAATATTTAGTTAATATTTTCTCAATAAACCAGCGTGTTTCTCTTGATGGAATGCTTTCCATAAAAAATAGAGGGTCATCTAAAAAGTTTGTTTCTTCTTTCCATTTCTTTAAGTTTCCAGGCCCACCATTATATGCAGCAGCCATATAAATTAAATTATTAGAAACAATTTCTAGATTTAAAAGATATTCTATATATTCTTGACCGACCTCTAGGTTAATTTCAGGAATTTTTAGAATATTAGAATTATTTCTTTTTACATCCTTACTTGATGTAATAAATTTTGCTGTAGAGGGTAGGACTTGCATAAGTCCAACTGCACCTTGACTACTTTTTGCTGACGCATTAAACATCGACTCTTGGTGCATAAAAGCATAAATTAATTCTTTATTAATAGTAAAACCTCCTCGAGGTTCCCAAATGGGAGTTGGATAATATAAATTTGTTTCCATAGTTAAACCATATTGCTCAAGTTTATTAACAATTTTTAATTGTGTGTATGCGAGATTAAAATGCTGAGCTATATTTACAGATTCTGTAGCTATCTCTTTATTCAACACAGAATTTATATGAACTATTTCTTTTTCTAACTCATTATTAAAACCAACCTGAATTAAAGATTGTAACCTTTTACCAGATGGAAGATTTAATAATTTACTATTTGAAGTATTAAGAATTTTTTTAGATTTCCATTCTATTTTTTCTTCTATGCCTAATATTTCAAGAGCAAGCATGCCGTAAAAACTATTAGGATTTTGAGATGCGCGTTGAAGCCAAAAATTGATACTATCATATTGTGCAAGCTTAGCATACGACCTCGCTGCCCAAAAGCTTCCTGAGGTTTGATGCCAGGTATCATCTTTTAAACTAATAGAAAATAGAGAAAAAAAATCAGCAGCTTGTTCGTATTCTTCTAGTCTCCAGGAAGCTAATCCTGCTGTCCATGCTGCGTAAGGTACTTGCATAGATGAATTGACTAGCGCTTCACTTGCATACTTTAGTGCTAACTCATTCTTATTTGCTAAAAAATATCCTTTTGCTATTAATTCTTTTTGTTGATCTAATTCAACTTGATCAAGCAGTAAGTTTACGTCTCTTTGATTTAGAATTTTTACTGCGCCTGTTGGCCATCCTTTATTTACTCTTGATTTAACAGTGTTTATAATTTTTTGTTTTTCAAGGCGCTGATTTTTAGATAGTTTTTTTGAACTCTTATATTTTGAAGATTTTTTTGAAGTAGTTTTATCTCCAATAATACCACTTGGTTTAACTGGTTTATTTGGACTTTTGTATCCCTTTGGCATTCTTTTTATAGCCAGTCGATAAATTCTTTTTGCCTGTGGATGATCATTGTATTTTTTTAACCAGTAATATAGTTCTAAATATTTTGAACGGTAACATTTTGGATGTAAATAACGTTGTGCTAATATATGTCCCATTAATATCTTATCTGATATTTTTAAAATATGCTTATTTGCACTTTTCCATTTGCACTCTTCTTGAAAATTGTAAGCTAGACGATAATTATTAATGTCTTCTTGCGATAAAATATTTTTTGAAAAAATTTTTTCATATTTTTCAGCAACCGATGTTTCAAAAGCATTACTTACTTTACAAAATAATAAAATATAAATTACAAAAATACATTTTAAGTAAAGATTAATTTTCATTTATTTTTTTCTCTAGCATTTGTAAATCTGCCCAAGCTTCTTTTTTAAAATTAGGCGATTTTAGTAAAAATGCTGGATCATAAGAAGCTAAAACATTAATTGGGGTATCGAAATTAACAGATTTATACTCGTGCCACTTACCTCGTAATTTTTTTAAACTTAGAGGTGTTGATAAAATAGCTTTTATAGCAGTCGTTCCTAATAAATAAATAAATTTTGGTTTAATAATTTCTATTTGCTTTTGAAGAAAAGGTAAGAAATCTAATATTTCTTGATCAGTTGGAGCTCTATTTTGGGGTGGTCTCCAAGGTAAGACATTTGTTAAATAAACATTTTTCCTTTCTAATTTTATGGCGGATAGCATTTTATCTAGAAGTTGGCCAGCTCTACCCCCAAAAGGAACACCTTGTTCATCTTCTTCTTGTCCAGGAGCTTCTCCAATTATCATTAATTTAGATTCTAAATCACCATCATAAAGAACTAGTTTTTTTGCGGTTTTTTTTAATTCACTTGGATGATTTGATATTAATGAAATTAATTCTTTAATTTCATTTATTTCTTCCAATGCTTTAATGTCTTTTTTTTTCAAAGATTTTTCTTTTAATTCCTTTGTTTCTAATAGATTGTTAGGTGTTTCTTTTAAAAAAGTATGTACACCTGATTGTATTAAAAAATCGATATATTTTTTATTTGATTGAAACATTAAAAAATTAAATTAATTATTTTTGATAAGATATATTAAATTATTTGCAAATGATAAAAAACTATAAAATTTTCATTTATCTTTATATTTTGTTGTTTTCTAAAATAATTTTAGCATCTAACAGTGCATCATACCTAATTTCACAAACTGCCTTTAATAATTATGATTTTAATCAAGTTCTGCATGAATATAACGCAAATCAAAATGAAGACTATAAGAATGATTATCTCGATGAACTTATTTCTGCACTTGTGACAGAAAATATTGTTCTTGCTCAAAAAATTGCAGAAAAAATTTTATTAATAAATCCTGATAGTCAAGAAGCTAAACTAGTAAGTATGGTAACAGCTTATAATAATAAAAATGAAAATGAACTGAATACACTACGATTAGATAGCTCTGGTAATAAAAATAATTTATTTGAATTTGTTTTTTTTCTAAATGATAAAATTAAAAATAAATCTAGTATTAGTAATTCTTTTCTTGAAATAGTAAGGTCATCTTATTCAAATAAAGATAATAATTATTTTCAGAACTATAATTTTTTACTATTCTATACTACACTTTCTATTCTTATAAATAATGAAAACTATGAAGCAATTTATATTAAAGGACAGTTGTTGCAGTTAATTGAAGATTATTTTCTTGCTGAGGTGACATATTTAAAAATACCTGAAAATAACAATTTGTTTTTAGATGCTCAAAGAAATATTGCATTTAATTATTCTCAAGAAAATATTTTTACTGATGCAGAAAATAAAATTATTCAAATCGTTGAAAAAAATTCTGAAGATTATGAGTTAAAAAAAATATTAGCTGATTTTTATCGAGTGAAAAAAAAACATAATTTAGCTATTAATATATATTCTGAACTAATAGAAAATAACTCTAAGGATATTTGGTATATGTTTTATTTACGTGGAATTTGCTATGAACAACTTGATAATTGGTCAAAAGCTGAAAAAGATTTCATACAATCTCTTAAATTAAAAAGAAACTCGCCAAATGTATTAAATTATTTGGCATATGGTTGGATTGAAAGAGATATGAAAATTGATGAGTCTTTTGTTATGTTAACAGACGCCTATAATGCAAATCCTGATAGCCACTATATTTTAGACAGTTTAGCCTGGGTATACTTTAAGAAAAAAAATTTTTTAAAAGCAGCAGAATTAATGGAAGAAGTTATAGATAAAGTTCCAGGAGAAGTAATTTCTTTAGATCATCTTGGAGATATTTATTTTGCTATGAATAGGAAAAGAGAAGCTGCTTATTTTTGGAAACAGGCTAGAGATTTAGCCAAGCCAGAAGATAAGATTATTGAAAGCATTGAAAAAAAATTAAGAGAATATAATGCCAGCTGAATTTACTGAACTTTCACCAGCAAAACTTAATTTGTTTTTAAAAATTATTAATAAAAGAAATAATGGATATCATAACTTAAGAAGCGGCGTAACTTTAATAAATATATATGATGAAGTAATTGCAAAAAAGGACTCTAAATTTAGTGTAAAATATATAGGTGAATTTTCTCCCATAAATAATAAATTTAAAGACTGTATAGTTGATAAAATTTTTTTAAAACTTAATTTGCCTAAGCCAAATTATTGTTTTACAATTAAAAAAAATATTCCCATTATGTCAGGCCTTGGATCTGCATCATCAAATGCTGCTGCTGTAATAAGAATATTAGAAAAATTAAATTATAAAGACTTAAAGATAAAAAATTTTGCTCAAATAGGTGCTGATGTACCTTTTTTTGTTAGCAATCATGATTCATTAATAAGAGAAATAGGAGATGTGATAATCAAACAATCTTTTCCAAAATATTATTTTCTTATTATTAAACCAAAACATAATTGTTCTACAAAAGAAATGTATAATGAGATTAATTTAGACAAATTAAATTTTGACTTAAATTTTGATACAGATGAAATTAATGAAGCTGATAGTGGAAATGATTTTGAAATAATTTTAGAAAATAAATTTAAAGAAATCAACAACCTTTTAAAATTCATGAGAAGCCTTCCAAATGTTATTTTTGCAAGATTAACTGGAACTGGCTCCTGTATTTTTGCAGCATTTGAGTCAAAAAAGTATGCAGATGATTCCCAAATAATTTTCCAAGAAAAGTTTCCATTATTGTGGTCTAAAGTTGTAGAAAATAACTTTAAACAAAATTAGAAGAAATTTGACTAAATTAATATAAATATTGTATAGGGATAATTTCTTGGGGCGTCGCCAAGCGGTAAGGCATCGGTTTTTGGAGTCGACATTCGCAGGTTCGAATCCTGCCGCCCCAGCCAAGTTTTCTAATAATATTTTCTTAATTTATATTCTTGGCACTCTCTTGCCACACTTCAAAGTAATTATTTTTTAAATAAACTTAAAATTAAAGCAAATAAATATAACAAAAACAGGATCCATACAGTTGCTAGTCCAAAATTAAGTATAACAAGAAAAATGTACCAACATAATCCTATCTCACATAAAAGGTCATATGCCAAGATGGCTACATAAGCTGGTGGCGTAAATACTATTATTTCAATTATATCAAGAATCATTAAAAGAAAATTATCCATTTAATAATTTTCCAACAGAATAAAAATAATTGCCACCTTCAATACAGTTATATTACACTTCTTGTTAAAAAAAGATAGAAAGTAGATTGAGATATGCACCAATTTAAAATTATTAAAAGTGTTTTAAATAAAAATGCAATATTTAGGAATTCCATATATTTTATGCATGTTCCTAAATGTGGAGGAACCACAATTGATCAAATATTTTTAAAACTATCCAATGTTTTAGGATCGTTTAATTTTAGCAGATTTTCCTATAATCAAGAAAAAAATAATAGAAAATTTTTTATTGAGAGTTTAAAAAATGATTTACCAAGTTATATTTCTGGTCACTTAGATTTTAATTTTACAAAAAACTTAAAAAATGTTTTTAAATGTACAATTATTAGGGATCCATTAGACAGGACTTTATCACATTATAGATTTGCTCTTTTCAAACTAAATAAAAAACCAGCAGAATATAGCTTAGCTAATTATATAAAAGATGAAATAGATAATTATAGAGAAAATTTAGTTACGCGACATTTTGCAGGTATGCTTGAAATCAAAAACAAACTCTTAGAAAATGATAAGGAAAAGGCTCTTAAAAATATAAAAATATTCGATCAAATAGAAATCTTTGAAAATTGGGATTATTTTGTTGCTGAACTTTTGAGCAAACATGGACTTCCTTCTATTTTATATTCAAGGTTTCAAGATCATTCTTATGATTTCGTATTTAATCCTACTCAATCGGAAATTGACTTAATCAGGCAGCATTACAGGTATGATTTTGAAATTTATAATGCAGTATTAGAATTTTTACCTAAAAAAGAAAAAAATTTTAAAAAAAATTATTATGAAAAAATATGTATAGTCTCACCTTATCTTAAAAGCCAAAACAGATTATATGAACCGAATGAACTTAAAAAATATTTAAAAATCAAAAATTAAATTTTATATTTTTGCAACAATTAATATGGAATATTTTAATCTATAAAAATAATTTATTCCAGATATTCTACAAATTTAAAGTGCCAATTATTACTGTATCGGTTTTTGGAGTCGACATTCGCAGGTTCGAATCCTGCCGCCCCAGCCAATTATTACCTACATGAATTCTAATTAAGAGCGTTTGCTACACACTTACAGCAATAGCTATGGTGTTTTAATTTATTCACTAAGTTAAAATATATAAGTTAAATTATTCTTTTTGCTTCAAGCCCTTTTTTGCCAGCAAATGTTATAAGGACAATACAAAACACTTCAGGAAAATCATTTCTTATTTTTTCAAAAAATAAAGTCCACCAACTTTCATTCTTTACTGTCACATGAACATTTTGTCCATTAGGAAAAAATTTAGTATCTAATTCTGTTGCAATTACAAAAAAAACAAATTTATTTGCAAAACTAAATATATCTCTTACAATATTGTCTAAGTCATTTATTAAAACATGTTCCAAAACATCAGTACATATTACACCGTCATATTTTTTAATTGGATAATCTGAAAATTTTTCAACTCCTGGATCAAATAATTTTATTTCTGGATTATTCCAATATTCATATAAGTTTTTATATTTTTGATTTTCTAATTCAAATTCGTTGAAATAATATTTAGCTTTACCACATCCATAATCTAAAATACTTCCAGAATTTGAATTTGAAATAATATTTTTAATATTTTTGATCCAAGGTCTAAGAGATTTTCCATTAAAAGTATTGGAATCAGATATAAATGAATTCTTTTTTCTAATTCCATTTTCATGAGCATTTTTATATTCTTTAATGAGTTTATAATATTGATCAGAAAATTTATTATTTTTCATAATTATTTTATATTCAGCATAAGAGTTTTTTAAGCGTTTTTAAACACATCATACATAAATTTAATTATTTATTGTATATATTTTAATTAAAGTAATTTTTAAAAACAAAAATTTTTGCTACATTAAGATACTCATTATTTAATTTTGAAAAAAAATTAATCCTGGAATTCCAACAAATTTTTAGAGCTATTTAGTTCCACTTCAGTTTTTGGAGTCGACATTCGCAGGTTCGAATCCTGCCGCCCCAGCCAATTTATCTTTTTTTTATATAAGATTTTATTTTCCAATAAATTTCTATCAATGGTTGTGTAAAATTAATTTTATAAATTTCATTCTTATAAACACCCCAAATATTTTCTTTCTTTATCCATCCTTCATTTTTTTGATATTGAATTAAACACCATTGAGTTAAGCATTTTTTTATTTTAATAATATTGTTTTTTCCTATAGTTCCAATCTGATTACCTTTAGGAAAATTAAATAATTTAGATTCTTCGTTTGAATTGGATATAATTATCCCATAACGATCACCTTTAAGTAAACTTCCTAGAATCCATCCTAAGTTTCCATCAATATCTTGAATTTGTCTCCAACCAGCATGTTCTTTAATAACCTCAATCGGTAAATTTTTTTGTTTATAATTTAATATTTTTGGATAGTTTTCGCTTGGTCCAACTCTCAAATTTACATCATTAGATTTAAGGGATACAAATCTTGGTATTTTAAAACCAGTAGTCTTACCAATATTTTCTGCATAAATTTGATTGGTATATAAAAATATAATTAGAGATATTATCCTGACCATTTTATTTAAGGTGATTATAACATTATAGCGTTTATTCTACTAACCTTTAAAGTCTTATGATAAATAGAATTTAATTTTTATTAATGTAGTGCCCGTAGCTCAATTGAATAGAGCGCCAGACTACGGATCTTTTATGGATCACTTTGTAGTTGTTCGTAAGTTTACGAATACTTACTACAAACAAGGAAAATCTTAGAAATCTCTACTTTCAGCACTTAGAGGAATTACGCATTGATTCGCAGATGCGTGGTACTCATGTGGTACTCAAATTTATTTAGCAATATTTAAAGTAAGCGGGTATAGTGGGGAAGTTATGAAAAAAATAATTATAATTTTTTTTATATTTGTTATTCACTCAAATATAGTTAAAGCTGCTAATGATGCAGCTGGGTTTGAAAGTAATATAATTTTTAAAAATAAAGTCAGCTACTTTAACAAGTGGCTTTACGATAATAATCATCATCAATATTTAAATTTTGAAGAAGAAGAAAATAATTGCAAAGAATTAAAAAAATACGGCTCTATGTGGCATTATAATGAATGTAATCTATTCGAAGGATCAAATAATTTAGAAATAACATTTTATGAAAATAGATGGCAAGTTCATCCAAGAGCAGAGCCTAATAGGGATACGCTCATTTATTATTTGTGGAAAACCATCGATCATATAAAAGGAACATTTGATAGAGAATGGAGTTTTTATGAAATTAAACCTTCAGATAAACCCTATGAATTTAAATCAAATTTAAGAGAGGATAAATTTGTAAAAAAACAGCTTAAAAAAACAGCTATACTTAGTTACTTACTTTTTGAGGATGATAAAATTGTTATAGATGAAGTATCACCTAAAGAAAGATTAGGAGAATTTTACAATAACACAACAAAACTTCGTTCTAATTCTGTTGGTAAAAGCATGGTTGGATATCTAGCAGGTCACGCAATTTGTGCTGGCTATATTGATAGCATAGACTCAAAATTAAATGATTGGCCATTAATTGAAAGAACTCTTTATCATGATCAAAAGTTGATAGATCTTTTAAACATGAATGCTGGAGATCATAAATACGTTACTGATGTTGCTATGTGGGATGGTACAAGTAATGATGACTTAAATCTTGCTTTTTATATGCGCAAGATGAATGGTAAAAAAAAATCTAAATCCAAATATAATTATCATGGAATGTTACCAAATTTGGTTTTTAATTACATAAAATACAAAACAGGTGATCAATTCGAAAATTTTTTAGAGGATGTTTTTCAAAGACATGTAAAAATTAAAAATAGTGTCATTTTTTTTAAAACTAAAACACTTCCTGAACAAGGTAGAGCAAATTCTATGTTCTATGCAGACAGATATGATTATTTAAGAATTGCGAAAACCATCATGGATGATTATCAAAGCAATAATTGTGTAGGTAAATATTTAAGAGATATTCATGAAAGAAGAGTAAAGAAAAAACTTACTAAAGAATTTGAAGAACCTCTTTATAATCCATCAAAAGAATACGGTGGTTTCTTTCATATGAAATATTCTGGTTTAAAAAATAGAGTAATATTTGGAATGAGTGGTTATGGTGGAAATTCTATATTAATTGATCCAGAAACATCAACAATCGTTGTAATCAATTCTCTTCATTACAGAAGTAAATCTAGTTCTAAATACCACTATAATGAAAAAAAACTTTTGATAAAACCTATAAAAAAAAGAAAATAAAATCTTTTCTTCCTCGCTGTGTTTTTAATAATGTGATAAAATCAAATTTAGATTTGTGGTACTCATGTGGTACTCAAATTTATTTAGTAATTCTACTAAGTAAAAAAAGTAAAGAAAACTAAGAAGCGCCCGTAGCTCAATTGGATAGAGCGCCAGACTACGGATCTGGAGGTTAGGAGTTCGACTCTTCTCGGGCGCGCCAAGTATCAAGCCAAAAAGTTAATTTCAAAAAAATCATAAAGTAAAAAAGTTGGCCGTTTGTTGACTTTAGTATTTAGAATAACCTCAACACTTAACAATCTCCTCAGTTAGTGGTAGGATTATCGTGATGAAAACTTTTCTCACACTTTTAGTATTACTCTTCTCTTCTTCAGTGTTTGCTGAATGTATTAAAGGTGACTGCACGAATGGTTATGGAACTTTTAATTATGATGATGGTAGAAAATATATTGGAGAATGGAAGGATGGGAAAAGAGAAGGTCAGGGAACTTCAACCCTTGCCGATGGCAGTAAGTACGTTGGAGAATTTAAAGATAATCAACCAAATGGACAAGGAACTGCAACTTTTACTGATGGAAAAATAATTGTTGGAGAATTTAAAGATGGTCAATTACATGGTCAGGGAACTACTACTCTATCCGATGGAAGTAAGTATGTTGGAGAATTTAAAGATAATCAACCAAATGGACAAGGAACTCTTACTTATGCCGATGGAGATACATACCTGGGTGAATTTAAAGATGGTGTCCCAAATGGACATGGAACTTATGCCTCTATAAAAGGAGATATAACTGTTGGAGAATTTAAAGATGGTGTCCCAAATGGACATGGAACTATTACTTATGCCGATGGAGTTAAATACATTGGAGAGTGGAAAGAAGGTATACAAAGTGAAAAAGGAACTATTATTTTTCTTGATGGCTCTAGGTATGATGGTGAATTAATAGATGGTAAAATTAGTGGACAAGGAACTGGAACTTTTACTGATGGAGAAACATACGTTGGAGAATGGAAGAATGGGTGGAAAGAAGGTCAGGGAACTTCAACCCTTGCCGATGGCACTAAGTATGTTGGAGAATTTATAGATAACAAACGAAGTGGACAAGGAACTCTTACTTATGCCAATGGAGATATATATGTTGGAGTATTTAAAAATAATAAACCTAATGGTCAAGGATCAATAACATACTCTTCAGATGGATTAATATTTTTTGGAAGTGTAAAAGATGGCATTATTGTAGACGGACCAGCAACAATCATTTTCCCTAATGGAGAAAAATATACTGGAGAATTTAAAGTTGGTAAAGGTGGTGAAGGTCAAGGAACTTATGTATGGGAAGATGGAAGTAAGTACGTTGGAGAATTTAAAGATGGTGAACCAAATGGTCAGGGAACTAAAACACTTAATTGGGGAAAAGTTATAAAAGGCATTTGGAAAAATGGTGAAATCATTGAGAAAAATTAATTTCTAAAAAATCATAAATTAAAAAAAGTTGGCCGTTTGATTCCCTTCGCATTCAAAAACTATAATTCTGCATTTTAAATTTCTTGCAATTCCTCATTTTTATTTCTACCAAGGATCTTTCGCCAGACTACGGATCTGGAGGTTAGGAGTTCGACTCTTCTCGGGCGCGCCATATAAACCTTATCTTTTTTAAAAAGCGCCGCAAAAAAAATCCTCATAAGTCGCTCATATGACGCTTTTCGTATCAACTTTTTTAATGGTTAGTGGTAAGATTATCTAGATGAAATATTTTTTAATATTTGTATTTAGTTTAACGGTAATAGGATTATTAATTTACGGTTTGGGATATTTATATTTAAATAATAATCAAGATTTTGGTGAGACTTCTCTAAATTTTTTTGAAATATATTTACGTTTATGGTCTATAATTTTTAATTTATTTGATGATGAGGCATCTTTTTTTCAAAATATATTTGCAATAATAATTTTTTGTATTTTTCTTTATCTACACCAACTCATTTATGCATCATGCAAATATATCTACGTTTATATTAGAGATGGCGGAGAAGATAAATATGACTAAATTTAAAGTAATCAAAATATCAGAAGTATGCCCTTTTTTTTATGGCCCTCCTCAATTGTTTAACAAACCAACATTTGAAAATTATTGTAAGTCAGAAGATTTTTCAAAGATAAAAAAGGAAGAATATTTTTATTATTGCCCTACTGGGGATTATGAAGGGACGGGAGAATTAATATTAAAAAGTCATGAGCACTCTAAAGGGGATATTTATATTAATAAAGAATCTCCGATTAAAGAAATATTTATTCCAACTACACATTATGAAATTCAAATTAATCAATTAGAGAATGTACTTCCATTAACAAATTACTCTGCAAAAAAAGATTTAATAGGTAAAATTAAAATTACAAATGAGGAATTAATAATAAGGTATCACTGCATGACAACATTTAGTCCAGACGGATATATGATACATAATATAAAAGTTCCAAATGGAGTCCATTCAATTTATGGAGTATTTGATAATTCCTATCAACAAAATATTATTGAAGAAAGAGACAATATTGAAGCATTAGGAGAACAAGAAAATGATTACGAATTTAATTGGGGTGTACATGATTGGGCAACACATGATCCAAATATACATTTTCTATATTTAAATTTAAAATAAAAATGACAAAAATAGAAAAAATTGATTATGGAAACGGTATTTT
>CABXIT010000010.1 GCA_902512325.1 uncultured Alphaproteobacteria bacterium
GAAGAGTGTGAAACTGATTTATTTGGAGAGCAATCTGTATTGTGTGGAGGGTTAACTCATTTAATTACAGCAGGTTATGAAACTCTTGTTGAAGCGGGATATGCACCTGAAATGGCATATTTTGAATGTCTTCATGAAGTTAAACTAATTGTTGATCTTTTATATGAAGGTGGAATGGCTAACATGCGTTATTCAATTTCCAACACTGCTGAGTATGGAGATTACTCTAGAGGTCCACGATTGATTACGGATGAAACAAAAAAAGAAATGAAAAAAATTCTTGCAGAAATTCAATCAGGTCAATTTACCAAAGAGTGGATGGATGAACATAAAAGTGGTCAGACAAAATTTAAGTTAATGAGAAAGCAACAAGCTGAACATTCAATTGAAGCTGTAGGAGAAAAACTAAGAACGTTAATGCCATGGATTGCAGAAGGCAAAATGGTTGATAAATCTAAAAACTAGATGAAAGTTTTGTTATAGGTTTTTTAGTGTATAATAGAAAAAAATGACCGAGAAAATTTATATATTTGATACAACTTTAAGAGATGGTGAACAATCACCAGGAGCATCTATGAACTTAGATGAAAAAATTCAAATAGCTGAAGTTTTAGATTCTATGAAAGTAGATATTATTGAAGCAGGATTTCCTATTGCATCAAATGGAGACTTTGAAGCTGTTAGAGAGGTAAGTAAACAGGTTAAAAATTCTACAATAGCTGGTCTAGCAAGAGCTAGTTTGAAAGATATTGATAGAGCCTGGGAGGCTGTCCAACATGCAAAATCACCTCGAATACATACTTTTATTGCAACCAGCCCTCTTCATATGAAGTATAAACTTAAAAAAACTGAAGAAGAAGTATTAGAAGCAATTAATAAGACTGTTTCCCATGCTAGAAATCTATGTGGAAATATCGAGTGGAGTTGTGAAGATGGTGGAAGATCAGAATTAGATTTTCTTTATAAATGTATTGAACTTGCAATTAATTGTGGTGCATCAACAATTAATATTCCAGATACAGTTGGTTATACTTTACCAGAGGAGTTTGGTAAAATTTTTAAAAATGTGAAAAATAATGTTCCAAATATAGATAAGGCAATTTTATCAACCCATACTCATAATGATCTTGGATTAGCCACAGCAAATAATGTAGCTGCAATTAAAGAAGGGGCAAGACAAGTTGAATGCACAATAAATGGTATGGGAGAGAGAGCAGGTAACTCATCTTTAGAAGAAATAGTTATGACTTTAAGAGTAAAAAAAGATTTGATGCCTTATCATACAGATATAAAAACTGATCTTATTATGAAAGCATCAAGATTAGTTTCTTCAATTACTGGATTTCCAGTACAGCCAAATAAAGCAATTGTGGGAGCTAATGCTTTTGCTCATGAGGCTGGAATTCATCAAGATGGAATGCTCAAACATGCTGGTACATATGAGATAATGACCCCTGAGTCTATTGGTTTAAATAAATCTTCATTAGTATTAGGAAAACATTCTGGAAAGCACGCTTTTTCAGAAAAATTAAAAGAATTAGGGTATGAGCCTGGAGACAATGCATTGATGGAATTGTTTGGCAGATTTAAAGACTTGGCTGATAAGAAAAAAGAAATTTTTGAAGAGGATCTTATTGCCTTAGCTGAAGATAGATCAGCATCTTATGATGAACACATAAAATTTGTATCTTTAGATGTTAATGCAGGTTCTGTAAAAAAACATGAAGCAAGTTTAAAAATAGAAATGAATGAAGAAATAAAATTAATTAAAGATTTTGGTAATGGTCCTGTAGATGCTACATTTAATGCAATTAAAAAACTTACATCTACTAATTTTAAATTAAAGCTCTATCAAGTTAATGCTATTACAGCTGGCACTGATGCCCAAGGTGAGGTAACAGTTCGTTTAGAAGATGATGATTTATCTTCTCAAGCAAAAGGAAGTGATCCTGATATCATCGTTGCGTCTGCTAAAGCTTATATAAGCGCATTAAATAGATTATTATTTAAAAAAACTAAATCTATTGTAAAGAAATCTGCCGAAATTAAAATAAAAGGAGTATAGGACAGTATGGTTATAGAAAAAATGTTTAGTATGTTCTCTAAAGATATGGCTATAGATCTAGGAACTGCTAATACCCTAGTATATGTTAAGGGTGAGGGTGTTGTTTTAAACGAACCTTCAGTTGTGGCAACAATTGAAGAACAAGGAAGAACACAGGTATTGGCAGTGGGCAATGAAGCTAAACAGATGCTTGGAAGAACGCCTGGTAAAATTAAAGCTATTAGACCTATGAAAGATGGTGTTATTGCTGATTTCGAAGTTGCTGAGCAAATGATAAAAAGTTTTATACAGAAAGTACATAAAGGTAGAACTTTATCTAATCCACAGATTGTTATATGTGTTCCAACGGGTGCAACTAATGTTGAGAGAAGAGCAATAAGAGAATCAGCTGATGCAGCTGGTGCCAGAAGAGTTTTTTTAATTGATGAACCTGTCGCTGCTGCAATTGGAGCAGGCCTTCCTGTTGCAGAAGCTACAGGATCTATGATTGTTGATATTGGAGGTGGCACTACAGAAGTTGCAGTCCTGTCTCTTGGTGGCGTTGTGCATGCTACATCAGTTAAATCTGCAGGAGATAAATTTGATGAAGCGATAACTGAATACATGAGATCAACACATAAATTAGCTATAGGAGAAACAACTGCAGAAAGAATGAAAAAAGAAATTGGTTCTGCCTCTCCACCAGATGATGGTGATGGACTGTCAATGAACGTAAAAGGGAGAGACTTGATAACAGGTTTACCTAAAGAAATTTCAATTTCTCAAAGACAAATATCAGAAGCACTAGCTGAACCTGTAGCTCAAATTATTGATACAATTAAAAGAGCTCTTGAACAAACACCACCCGAACTTTCTGCAGATATAGTAGAGAGAGGTATTATGATGACAGGTGGAGGCTCTTTACTTGGTAACTTGGATAAAGTTTTAAGAAGAGCAACTAGTTTACCTATTTCAATTGCTGAAGATCCACTTTTATGTGTAGTTATAGGGACTGGTAAAGCATTGGAAGAAAAATCCAAACTTAGTGATATCTTTGCTTCTGATTAAATTATATGGCTCTATCCTTTAAAGTTAAAGCAATATCTCGAACAAGATTCATAAAAAATCTATTCTTATCTTTTATTGTATTATTGTCTTTTCTTTTAATTTTATTTTCCAAGTCAGATTATTTATTTGTTAATAAATTTAAATCAATTTCAAATACTTATATTCATCCAATAACTTCTTTTGTTGTAGCACCTTTAAAAATAGCCTCTAATGTAAAAACTCAATTTTATGAATTTAGAAATTTAAAAGTAGAAAATAAGATTCTTAAAGAAGAAATCATGCGCCTAAAAAAATGGCAAGCTTTAGCTATTCATAACAATTCTGAAAATAGAGTGTTAAAAAAACTTCTTAACGCTACTAATAATAACATATCATTAGTAAAAACTGCTTCTATTTTAACTAGAAATAATTTTCTTTATAGCAAAATGATTAAAATTAATGCTGGGCTTAAAGATGGTGTTTTAAAAGAAATGGCCGTTATAAATCACAGAGGTCTTATTGGAAGAACAGTAGATACTTCAATAAATAATTCAAAAGTATTATTATTAACAGACCCTAATTCTTCGATTTCTATAAAAACAATTTCTAATGAAAATTATTCTCTGCTTCGAGGCGCTGATGATGGTATACATTTGGTAAGTGCCTTTAGTAAAAGTGAAACAATGCCAAAAGTTGGTGATTTAGTTGTTACAAGTGGAAGCGCACAAGTTTTCCCTGCTGATATTTTAGTTGGTAAAATTGTTAAGATAATAAAAAATAACTTTTATGTTTTACCTTTTGTTAATTTTAAAAACATTGACTATGTGCAAGTTGTTGAAACTAAATAATGTTATCAAAGCTACTTAGTAGTCAAATAATCATATATCATTGTATTCTCTTTTTTTCTTTTTCCTTAAGTGTAAATTATTTTCTTAATTTAGAGATTATAAATTATTTAGCTTATGTTTGTTTCCACCTGACTTTAATTTATTTATTTTTTTATTTTTTTCATTTTGCTCTT
Source organism: uncultured Alphaproteobacteria bacterium (assembly GCA_902512325.1). Lineage (GTDB taxonomy): Bacteria > Pseudomonadota > Alphaproteobacteria > HIMB59 > CACPNW01. The sequence continues at coordinate 4,113 of CABXIT010000010.1, forward strand.
ATTTTTATAACTTTTTTATATGGTATATTTTTTGATATTTTTTTAGTTGATAATCTATCACCTCACTTAATTACATTTTTGATATTTGTTATATTATTTTATTTTACAAAAAAATATTTATTAAATTTATCTTCAAGTAAGATTTCTTATATTATTATTATATTTACACTTTTAATGTTTGCTTCAGAAGCTTTGATTGCTAATTTACTTTTTAACTATCCAATAAATTATGAAAATTTTTTATGGATATTTATTATATTTATTATTATTTTTTACCCTACTTTAGTATTATTTTCTAAAATAGATAAATTTTAATGTTTTATTCTGAGCAAAAAAAACAAATTACTACATATAATCGACGTACATTTTTTTTATTTCTTTTAAAACTTTCTTTGTTTAGTGCTGTAGGTTGGCGTATGTATAACATACAAATATTAGACTCATCTAAATATAAAACGTTATCTAAAAAAAATCAGATTGATCTTGAAATAATTTTTCCTTTAAGAGGTAAAATTTTTGATAGAAATAATATACTAATAGCTGAAAATGAAAAAGTATATGATGTATATTTAATTCCTGAAAATACTAAATCAATAAACAATACATTGAATTCTTTATCCAAATTTATTGATATTGATTTTGCAAAAAGAAGAAAAATCATAGAATTGACTTCTAAAGTCAAAAAATTTGAAAAAATTAAAATTTTTGAAAATATTTCATGGTCAATTTTAGAAAAAATAGAAACAAATAAATATAATCTAGAGGGAATATTTATAGCAGAAGACCATTTAAGAGTTTATCCATATAAAGAAGTTTTTTCTCATTTATTAGGCTATATTAGTAAACCTAATCAAACAGAACTCTCCTTACCATTTATTTCAAAAATGCCTGACTTAGATATAGGAAAAGAAGGATTAGAAAAATCCTTTAATCCATTACTTGTAGGTAAAGCTGGTCAAAGAGAAATTGAAGTAAATTCTAAAGGCAGAATAATAAGAGAAATTTCAAAAGTTGATAGTATACAGGGAGGAGAGCTATCTTTGTCTGTTGATTTACGCATACAAGAATACGCTATAAATTTATTAAAATCATACAGAGCTGGATCTATCAATGTAATTAATATCAAAAATGGTGAGATTTTATGTATGGCTTCTACACCTACATATGATGCTAATAAAATAATCAAAAAACCTAATAAGGAATATTGGGAAAGTATCTTATCAAATTCTCTGTCCCCACTAACTAATAGAAGTCTTCAAGGTCTATATTCTCCGGGATCTACTTTTAAAATGATTGTGGCAATAGCTGCGCTTAAATACGGAGTTATCAACTCTAATTCAACACACTCATGTAGTGGTAAAATTGAATTTGGTGATAGATTATACCATTGCTGGAAAACAAATGGCCATGGTAAAATGGATGTTACAGATGCTATTAAACAATCTTGCGATGTATTTTTTTATGAAACTTCAAAAAAAATAGGAATAGATAAAATTGCAAAAGTTGCTCAAGATTTTGGTTTAGGTCAGATCTTTGATATTTCGATGCCTAATCAAAAAAAAGGAATAATTCCATCAAAAAAATGGAAAAAAACTACTTTAGGTGAAAGTTGGTATGCAGGAGAAACATTAATTTCAGGTATAGGACAAGGTTTTGTTTTAACAAGCCCTTTTCAACTTGCTGTAATGACATCTATTATTGCATCTAATGGAAAAATGATAGAACCAACAATAGTTAAAAGGAAGAATGTAAATTTTAAAACTAATACCAAATATTCAAAAGAAATCAAAATAATTAAAAAAGCCATGTTCAAAGTAGTTAATGAAAATAAAGGTACTGCTTTTAAATCACGATTAGAGGATGTAAAATTTGCTGGCAAAACAGGCACATCACAAGTTCGAAGTATTTCTTTAAAAGAGAGAGAAAGTGATGAATTTAGAAAAAAAGAGCAAGAATGGAAAAATAGAGATCATGCTCTATTTGTCGGTTATATACCTTATGACGATCCACAATATGCTATTTCCGTAATAATTGAACATGGAGGCTCAGGAGCTTCTACTGCTGCTCCAATTGCAAAACAGGTTTTTAACTATATTCACAAATTAGATTTATGATATTTCAGAAATTAAAAAATTTAAATTACTTACTTATTTTTTTGCTTATTCTTTTATCTTTTATAGGTGCTGCAGGTTTGTATTCAGCTGCTGATGGCTCTTATCAGCCATGGGCTACCAAACACTTAATTAGGTTTTATGTTTTTCTTCTAATGGCTATGGTTATAAGTATTATTGATATAAAATTAATTTATAAATATTCTTATGTGTTATTTATAATCAGTTTATTATTACTTATTTCCGTTGAGATAATAGGAGTTCTTGGAAAAGGAGCTACTAGATGGATTAGAATATTTGGTTTAAGCATTCAGCCTTCTGAACTAGTTAAGATAACAATTATCTTATCATTAGCTAAATTTTATAATGATATAAAATTTGAAAATATTAAAAAAATAAGTTACTTATTTTTTCCATTCTTAATATTAATAACCCCCTTCATTTTTGTTGTAATTCAACCAGATTTAGGAACTTCACTTAGTATAATTGTACTTGGTATTTTTATTCTTTTTTTTGTTGGAATAAGGATATGGAAATTTATACTTGGTTTGATATTATCTGTTATTTCTATCCCTATCGTTTTACAGTTCATTAAACCTTATCAAAGGGATCGTGTAATTTCATTTTTAAATCCTGAATCTGATCCTCTTGGTCAAGGATATCAATTAATCCAATCAAAAATTGCACTTGGTTCAGGAGGAGCAACTGGAAAAGGTTTTTTACAAGGAACTCAATCATATCTTGAATATCTTCCAGAAAAGCAAACAGATTTTATTTTTACCCTTATAGGAGAGGAGTTTGGATTTCTCGGAACAATATTTATAATTGCCCTTTTTATTTTGTTAATAGCTGTTTGTTACTTTATTAGTATTAAAAGTTTCCATTCCTTTGGGAAGATTCTAGCTTTGGGAGTAGCGTCAAATATTTTTATTTATGTTTTTATGAATATCGCTATGGTCTCAGGTTTAATGCCTGTTGTAGGTATTCCACTACCACTTATTTCTTATGGAGGCTCTGTAATGTTATCAATAATGATATCAATGGGGTTAGTCTTGAACGTTGACCTTAATTATAATTTAAAAAAATTAAATAATGCTTAAAATAAAAGATCTAAATAAAAGCTTTGGTGGTTTAAAAGCTGTAAATAATGTCAATCTTGAAGTAAAAAAAAACTCTATTACAGGATTAATCGGACCAAATGGTGCAGGTAAAACTACTTTATTTAATACAATAGCTGGTCTTTATGCTCCTGAAAACGGCGAGATCTATCTTGAGGGTAAAAATATTGCTGGATTAAAACCTCATGAATTATTTAATATGGGAGTTTTGAGAACTTTTCAAATTGCTCATGAGTTTTCATCTTTGACAGTGTTAGAAAACTTAATGATGGTTCCTGGTAATCAACGAGGAGAAAAATTAATTTATGCATTATTTGGTGATAAAGCTGTTATGCAACAAGAAGAAGAAATTCGAGCTAAAGCAATTGAAGTTATTGAATTTCTTAATTTGAAACATCTAACTCAAGAAATAGCTGGTAATTTATCTGGAGGTCAAAAAAAATTATTGGAGCTTGGTAGGACAATGATGGTTGAGGCAAATTTAGTTTTATTAGATGAGGTTGGAGCAGGAGTAAATAGAACTCTTTTAAATGAAATTTCTGATGCAATACTAAGATTAAATAAAGAGAGAAACTATACATTTTTTGTTATTGAACATGATATGGATTTGATTGAAAAAATATGTGATCCAGTAATAGTTATGGCAGAGGGCAGTGTTTTATTTGAAGGAAAATTTTTAGACGTAAAGTCAAATGAAGAAGTAATAGAAGCATATTTAGGCAGAGGTTTAAAAAATAAAAAATAATGATTAGTTTAGTAGGTAATAATTTAACAGCAGGTTACGGTGGGGTCGATATAATTAAAAATATTAACTTAGAGGTTAAACAAGGAGAAATAGCTGTCATTGTCGGACCTAATGGAGCTGGAAAATCAACAGCAATGAAAGCCTTATTAGGAATGCTAAAATTAACGGACGGATCGGTGAGTTTTGCAAAAGATGATATAACTTTGATGCTTCCTCAAGACCGTGTTAATTTAGGAATAGCTTTTGTGCCACAGACAAATAATGTTTTTACAGGAATGAGTGTAGAAGAAAATTTAGAAATGGGTGGATTTATAAGATCTGATGATATTTATCATACTATTGAAGATATTTACAATCTTTTTCCCGTACTAAAAGAAAAGAGAAATCAGAATGCGGGAGAATTATCAGGTGGTCAACGTCAACAAGTTGCTTTTGGAAGAGCCTTAATGACGAAACCAAAAATTTTAATGCTAGATGAGCCTACGGCTGGTGTATCACCTATTGTTATGGATGAATTGTTTTCACGAATAATTGAAGTAGGTAAAACAGGTGTAGGAATTTTGATGGTTGAGCAAAATGCTAAACAAGCGCTTAACATTGCTGATAGAGGTTACGTGTTAGTTAACGGAAAAAAAAGTAGAGAAGGCAGTGGGCAAGATTTACTCAATAATCCTGAAGTAAGAAAATCTTTTTTAGGGGGTTAATGTGATTGATTTTATTAACTCTATTGTTGTGCTCCTTAATTTTGTTATCATCCCAGGTTTATCTTACGGCTCTCAATTAGCTTTAGGTGCGTTAGGTGTTACTTTTGTTTACGCTATACTAAGATTTGCTAACTTTGCACACGGTGAACTAATGTCTTTTGGTGCCATGATTACCATTTTATTTACATGGTTTTTTCAATCACAAAATATTGGTTTAGGTATTCTTCCAACAGCACTACTTGCATTACCATTTGGAATTTTAGCTACAATTGTCCTGGGTTTACTTTCTGATAAATTTGTTTTTAAATATTACCGAACACAAAAGAGTGTTCCTGTTGTATTGGCTATGGTTTCGATTGGCGTTATGTTTGTAGTGAATGCCATCATTAGGATTATAGTTGGCACTGAAACTATAAAATTTTCTGATGGACAAAAATTCATTATGAAGGCAAAGCAATTTAAAGTGATGACAGGATTAAATGAGGGACTAGCTTTGAAATCTTCTCAAGTTATTACTATTCTAATTACTATTGCACTATTAACTTTTACTTTTTGGTTTTTGCAAAAAACAAAGACTGGAAAATCAATGCGTGCTTTCTCGGATAATGAAGATTTAGCACTATTATCAGGTATCAACCCTGACCGTGTTGTTTTTATTACTTGGTTAATTGTGGGAACATTAGCGTGTGTTGCGGGAACGTTATACGGCTTGGATAAAAGTTATAAACCCATTATTTATTTAAATCTAGTTTTGCCAATATTTGCTTCTGCAATCGTAGGAGGGATAGGTAGTCCCTTCGGGGCAGTTGTTGGCGGATATGTGATTGCCTTTTCAGAAATTATGGTCACTTATGCTTATAAAAAATTCTTTAAGTATTTATTACCAGAAAACTTAGAGCCATCAAGTCTTGTACAATTACTCTCTACTGATTATAAGTTTGCTGTCTCTTTTACTATTCTCGTGATTGTTCTTTTAATTAGACCTTCAGGTATCTTTAGAGGAAAGGTCCTGTAATGAGATTTGATAAATATGAGTGGACAGCAATATCTATCATGCTGTTTTTATTTATTATAGTAGGCTTTGTTCAGGGGTGGTCTGTCAGTTTAGTTATTCTTAATATGTGTATGATCTCTGCTATTATGACCATGGGGGTTAATATTTCATGGGGATACGCCGGTGTTATTAATTTTGGTGTGATGGGCTTTTTAGCAATGGGAGGTTTAGCTGCAGTATTGGTATCGTATCCTCCAATAAAAGAAGCTTGGCACGTAGGTGGTTCAGGCCTTGGAATAAGTTTTATCTTATTAATTGGTTTGGTTACAGCGGTATATTTTATTAGTAAATTAGTCGAAAAAAAATCGAATAAATATTGGTTAAACGGTTTAGTTATATTCTTTGGCATATTAATAATTCGTTATTTTTTTCTTAATGCAACTTCAAGAATTGAAGAAGTTGATCCTGCTTTAGCAGGATTTTTAGGTGGCGCTAATTTACCCATCATTTTTTCTTGGGTTGTAGGAGGTTTCTTTGCAGCCGGAGTTGCCTTTGTTATCGGAAAAGTGGCGCTGGGTTTACGTTCCGATTATTTAGCCATTGTAACGCTTGGTATCTCTGAGATTGTTGTTAGTGTTCTTAAACATGAAGAGTGGTTATCCAGAGGGGTTAAAAACGTTATTGGCCTTAAAAGACCAGTACCATATGAAATTAATCTGCAAAGTTCTGATTGGTTTATTAATATGGTGACATGGTTTAATTCATCAAAACTGAATCAAATTTTAGACTCCGATCAAAAACAACAAATGCTAAATAATTTAATAATTGATAGCTCTGGTTTATTTGTAAAACTAAATTATGCGATATTATTTTTCATTGTTATGATTGTTATTTATTATTTTGCTAATAAAGCGCAAATATCTCCTTGGGGTCGCATGATGCGAGCTATCCGCGATAATGAAGTCTCTGCAAATGCGATGGGTAAAGATATTGTGAAACAACACTTAATCATTTTTGTGATTGGTGCAGCCATAGTTGGCGTGGCAGGGGCGATGCTTGTTACCTTAGATGGTTTATTTACACCTTCTGCTTACAGACCACTTCGTTTTACGTTTATTATTTGGATAATGGTTATTGTAGGCGGAAGCGGGAACAATCTTGGAGCCATCTTTGGAGGATTTGTGATTTGGTTTGCCTGGATTGAAGTTGCACCTTTAACGACTTTTTTAATTAATGTGTCTACCTCAGGACTAGATCCACAAAATGTTATTCGTTTACACTTATTGAATAGTGTTCCATATTTTCGTTATTTATTAATGGGTATGGTATTACTTCTCATATTGCGATATCGTCCAAAAGGTATTATCCCTGAAAAAGTCAGACATTCATAAAGAAAAAACTTACTCTTTAAAAGATATTAAATTAGAACAAGAAGATTTTTAATGAATAGAAATATTTTTCCAATGCATAAGGCAATCATAATTTTTTTAGTGTTTGCTTTTGGATATTATATTTCAAGTTTATTAAGAGCAATTACAGCGACAATTTCACCTGAGCTAATATCAGAATTTAACCTTTCCTCCGGTGATTTAGGTTTATTAGGGGGCGCATATTTTCTAGGTTTTGCAACTGTTCAAATTCCTTTGGGATATCTTTTAGACAGTAAAGGGCCAAAAACAATAGTTTCTGCTTTTTTGGGTATATCAATGTTAGGGATTATTCTTTTTTCTCTTTCAACAAATTTTACAATTCTATTATTTTCTAGATTTTTAATTGGCGTGGGTGTTGGAGCTTGTTTAATGGGGCCTTTAACTGCTTACAGGGCGTGGTTTCAAGAAAAAATTCAACAAAGAACAAACTCCTGGATGCTAATGATTGGAGCAATTGGATTACTTTCATCCAGTCTTCCGGTTCAATTTTTGTTACCAATTATTGGTTGGAGATTAATATTTGGAATTTTAGCTTTATTAACTTTATTATGTATAATGTTAACTATTCTATTTATTCCGAATTGGAAAGAACAAGATACTAATGCTAATTTGGAAGACAAGGGATCTTTAAAAGAAATTTGGAAAAATAAATTCTTTATAAGTTTGGTACCGATAGGTTTTTTTAGCTTTGGAGGGTTATATGCTATTCAAACTCTATGGGCTGGACCTTGGATGATTAAGGTTTCTGGATACACACCAGAAGAGAGCGCAAAAGGTCTTTTCATAATTTATCTTTCACTTTTACTATCTTTTTTATGTTGGGGATATTTTGTTCCTAAAATATCAAAAAATGTTGCTGATGCAATAAAACTACTGAAAATTGGCGCACCTTTAAATTTAATAGTTTTAGTATTTATAATTTATTTAGGATCTAAAGCTGGGGCATTTCATTTGTCGTTATTTGTAGTTAGTTGTATATTTTTATCTTTAGCACAACCTGCCGTAGGATTAGCATTTTCACTTACTAATGTGGGGAAAGCACTCACCTCATTTAATTTACTTATATTTATAGGTGCCTTTGTAATGCAGTGGATAATTGGTATTATAATTGATTTTACAATTTATTTAGGTTTTTCAGAAATATTAGGATTTAAAGCAGGTATGATGTTTGTTTTAATAACATCTTTTTTTTCTTATCTATTTTTTTTATTAAAAAATATTTATTATAAGACATAATTAAATCCCCAATTTAATAACATTATACTTATTTATTAATTTTATTAAGTATTTTTAATGAAATACAATGAATAAAATTAAATTAATTATAAGGGAGAGAAAAATGATTTATGTAATTATTAAGTGTCCGTGCCATGAAGAAGGAGCGTCAAAGCTTATTGATTGGGCAAAAAGTGACGATGGATTTTCAGTAACAAGAACACACAAGGGATTTAAGCATATCGAACTTTTGGTTGGTGAAGATAATAAAACAATGTGGATATACGAACAATGGGATACAAAAGAGGATCATCAAGCATATCTAGGTTTTAGAATGGAGAATGGATTTGAAGACTTTATGAAAGAAATATTGGAAGCTGAATTTTCACTTTCTTATCTTACTAATGCTGGTGTATAATAATAGAAAGTATAAAAATTTTAATTAGATTCTTAGATAAGTGCTTAAGAAATAAAAAACCCAGCTAAATAAGCTGGGTTTTTAGAATTAAATTATTTGTTAAATAATATTATAACGCACCTATTGTTACAAAACCGCCACCAGAAACTTCAAGTTCCTTAAATGCACCGGCTGCATCACCAAATACGTTAAATTCAACATCAGTTGCACCTTGATAATCAATATCATTACCAGCTGCTAACATTTGCAGACCGTAAGCTAATTGACCTGGATTGATAACAACACCAGGAGCATTAGATACTTTACTAATATTATTTAGGATAGATTGTCTATCAGCTGAACCACCTGCTTGAATAGCAAGAGCAATAATTGCAGCAGCGTCATAAGACTCTCCTACATATGGAGCACTTCCATCCATGCCATTAGCAGCAGCAAGGTCGCCAAACTTAGCAGAACCTTTTGAGATTGCACCTGGCATAGAACCAAATGAACCTTCAAGATCAGCGCCAATATTATCAACGATTGATTGACCAATCATACCATCAGATAGAACAAAAAGATCAAAAGCACCAGAATCAAGAGATGCTTCAATCATTCCTTTTCCACCATCATCAATATAACCAATAACTAGTAGAGCGTCACCACCAGCAGATGCTAAAACACCTACTTCTGCTGAATAATCTGCTTTTCCGTCTTCATGTGAAGCAGAAGCAGTAATAGTTCCACCACCTGAAGCAAAAGCAGCTTCAAATACTTCAGCTAGACCTTTACCATAGTCATTGTTTGTGTAAGTTACAGCAATACTTTCAATACCTCTATTAAGAGCTAAGTTAGCTAAAACTTTACCACCCATTGCATCAGAAGGGGCTGTTCTCCAGAACGTTCCGTTATCAGCAATTTTACTTAAACCAGGTGAAGTTGCAGAAGGAGATACCATTAGTACTCCATTCGGTACAGCTACGTTAGCATTGATTGCTCCAGTTACACCAGAACAGTCAGCACCCATGATAGCAGATACGCCATCAGCAACTAGTTGTTCTGCAGCAGCCGTCGCAGCAGCAGAGTCAACACAAGTTGAATCAGCTTCAAGTATTGTGAAAGTTTCACCACCAAGAAGGTTTCCAGAATTTGAAGCTTCTAGAAACGCCAATTTTGCTCCATCTCTCATAGCAGGAGTTAGAGATTCAATCGGACCGGTGAAACCTAAAATAATACCAACTTTAATTTCAGCTAAAGCAGCAGTCGAAATAGACGACAAACTGATAATAGCTGCAACAAGTAATTTTTTCATATTTCCTCCGAGAAATTATTTTTTTTATATAGATCAAATCAATTCCAAGGTACAGAAATCAATGATATTGAAATGCTAAATTTAGCTAAAAAATAGAAAAAAATGGAAAAATTTTATACAAATACCTTAGTTATTGGTGCTGGAGTTGTAGGTTTGGCTATTGCAAAAGAAATTAGTGCTAAAAATAGAGAAACTATTATTCTTGAAAAAGAGGCAAAAATTGGTCAAATTACTAGTTCTAGAAACTCTGGCGTTATTCATGCTGGCATTTATTATCAATCTAATACCTTGAAATCTAAGCTTTGTGTTGAAGGCAATAAACTTCTTTATGCTTATGCTAAGAAATTCAATGTTCCTTTTATTAATACAAAAAAAATTATTGTTGCCACTAATGAATCACAAATGGAAAAAATATTTGAAATAAAGAAACAAGCTGCATCAAATGGTGTTGAAGGTTTAGAAATATTAAATAAAAATCAAGTCAAACAATTAGAGCCTTTGATCAAATCTTTTGGAGGTTTACATGTTCCATCTACTGGTATTATTGACCAACATAGTTTGATGCAATCATATCTTGGAGAGTTTGAGAATAACGGTGGAATGGTATCTTATAATTCTACCGTTAAGAAAATATCAATAGACAATAAAAAATTTGAAATTGAAGTTATTGATAATGGAAAAAATAAAACAAAAATTATTTGTGATTATCTAATAAATGCTGCAGGAATATTTGCTTCAGATATTGCTAATAATATTGATGGTCTTGATAAAGAATATGTTCCCAATACATATTTGGCGAAAGGAAATTATTTTTCCTTAAATAAAAAATTACCAATAAACCATTTAATTTACCCAGTTCCAGAAAAGATAAGTCTTGGCATTCATTTGACTTTAGAGACAGATAAATCAATTAAATTTGGACCAGATGCTGAATGGGTTGATGATCCTTATGATTATTCTGTTAATGAAAATTTAAAATCAAAGTTTTGTTATTCGATAAATAAATATTTGCCTGATATTAGTGAGGATATGCTTTCTCCATCATATGCAGGACTTCGACCGATAACAACTAAAGAGGATAGAGTTAAACGCGATTTTACAATTAGTACCGTTGAAAATCATAAAATAGAAAATTTAATTAACTTGTATGGTATAGAGTCCCCTGGATTAACATCTTCTTTAGCAATAGCTAACTATATTATGGAAAGATTATAAATGACAGTTGGTATTTTAGGTGGTGGAGTATGGGGAAGCGCTTTAGCTAAACTTTTTAGTGAGCAAGAAGTTTTAATTTATACTAGAGATAAAAAAGTGATGAACTCTATTAATGATCACCATTTTAACCCTAAATTAAAATATGCAACATTTAATGATAATGTCAAAGCAACAGATGATTTAGAAGATATTGCAAAAAAAAACTTAATTTTTATTGCTCTTCCAGCTCAAAATATTCGTGAAGTTTTATCTAAATCATATTTTCAGAATTTAAATGCTGACATAATTATTGCTTCTAAAGGGATTGAGATTTCATCATCTTTATTTTTATCTCAATTAGTAGAAAGTATACTTAAGCCTAAATCTTTAAGTATTTTGTCAGGACCTTGCTTTTCAGATGAAGTGGCTCAAGATTTACCAACCGCAGCAACATTTGCTTCATCTAACTCATCAATTTTTGATACTATTTCAGAAATGCTAAAGACTAAGAAATTTCGAATTTATTATTCGGACGATGTTATAGGTTGTCAAATTGGAGGAGCTTTAAAAAATATCTATGCTATTGCTGCAGGTATTTCGGATGGATTAAATTTAGGAGAAAATGCAAGAAGCGCACTTATTACACGTTCTTTTGTAGAGATATCAAGATTTGCAATTTTTTTTAAGTCAAAACAAGAAACTATTTTTGGTTTATCAGGCTTGGGGGATTTAATGTTAACGTGTAATTCTTCTAAATCAAGAAATACTAATTTTGGGATTAAAATTGCTAATATAAAACATAAAAATTTTGAAAAAGAACTTGATAAAAATGCAATTACAGAGGGATATTATACTGCTAAAGCAGCTATAAAAATTGCTTCAGAGAACAATATTGAAATGCCAATCCTAGAGTCTGTTTTTAATATTCTCTATAATGAATTTGATATAGAAGAGGAAATTAAAAAACTGATGTCAAGACCTTTAACGATTGAAAAAATTAATTAAATAAATGAACTTAGATACTGATTTAGTAAGCAATATACGTATTAATCTTAGTGCCATAGAAAGAAGAACGTCAACTCTCACGAAAAGACGCTCCGTTAAAAAAGATTATCAAGCAGCTTGGCTACTAAAAGCAATTTCTCTTATAGATTTAACAACTTTAAGCGGTGATGATACAGCGGGAAAAGTAAAGCGCTTATGTGAAAAAGCAAAACGACCAATCTCTCTTGATTTGCATGACCAATTAGGACTAAAACAAGGAGATATTCAAGTTGGTGCAGTATGTGTTTATCACCATTTAATTAAAGAGGCTAAAAAAAATCTTCCGAATAATATTCCAGTTGCAGCTGTATCAACCGGTTTTCCTGCTGGATTATCATCTTTTAAAACAAGAAAACAAGAAATTACAGAGTCCATTAAAAACGGTGCTGATGAAATAGATATTGTCATTAATAGAGGTTTTGTTTTGCAAAATAATTGGAAAAAATTATATGAAGAAGTTAGAGATTTTAAAATAGCAGCGAAGACGAAACATATAAAAGCAATATTAGGTGTTGGAGATCTTGAAACTTTAAGAAATGTTGCTAAAGCATCGATGGTTTGCATGATGGCAGGAGCAGATTTCATTAAAACTTCTACTGGGAAAGAATCTATCAATGCTAATCTAAATAACAGTCTAGTTATGCTTCGAATGATCAGACATTTTTATCAAATGACAGGTAAAAAAATTGGATTTAAGCCAGCTGGTGGTATTTCTACTGCTAAAACAGTTATTGAGTTTTTAATTCTCGTTATGGAGGAGCTTGGACATGATTGGATAAATCCAAAATATCTTCGAATTGGCGCTTCCAGTCTTCTTATAGATATTGAGAGACAACTCTATCACTTTACATTAGGAAGATATGCAAATAAAGAAAAGTTAGCAATTGGATAATGAGTAAAATCATACAAAACTTTAAAAATATTTCTTATGGTCCAGCGCCAGAGGATAGTAAGGATGTTATGTCTTGGATTAATTCGCTCAATAATCCTAATCATTTATTTATAAATGGTGCATGGGTAAAATCTAAATCATCTAAAAATATACAAGTTATTAATCCGGCTTCTAATAAAAAACTCACAACACTTTCTATATCTAATAAAACTGATGTTAATGCGGCGGTAGGAGCAGCAAAAAAAGCATTTAATTCTTGGTCTAAAACTTCCTCTGATACGAGGGCAAAATATCTTTATGCTTTAGCTAGACTAATTCAAAAACATTCTAGGTTTTTATCTGTCTTAGAAACCATTGATAATGGAAAACCGATAAGGGAAACAAGAGATATAGATATCCCATTAGTAGCAAGGCACTTTTATTATCATGCTGGATGGGCAAAAAAAATTGATACAAAAACATATAAACCAATAGGTGTTATTGGTCAGATAATTCCTTGGAATTTTCCCTTGTTAATGATGGCTTGGAAAATTGCACCAGCTATTGCTGCAGGTAATACTGTTGTTTTAAAACCTGCTGAATTTACATCTTTAACAGCTCTTTATTTTGCTGAATTATGTGAAAAGGCAAGAATTCCAAAAGGTGTAATTAATATTATTACTGGTGATGGCAGTACTGGAGAACTTCTTACTGCGCATCCGGATACAAAAAAGATTGCTTTTACAGGATCAACAGAAGTTGGGAAAAAAATAATTCAATCCACTTCAAAACATGAAAAAAAATTAACGATGGAGTTAGGAGGCAAATCACCTTTTATAGTATTTGAAGATGCTGATCTTGATAGTGCTGTTGAAGGGGTAGTTGATGCGATATGGTTTAACCAAGGTCAGGTATGTTGTGCAGGCTCACGCTTATTGATTCAAGAAAGTGTAGAAAAATTATTTATTAAAAAATTAAAAGCACGCATGGAGAAACTACGTGTAGGAAATCCACTTGATAAATCTATTGATATTGGTGCCATTGTTGCGCAGGTACAATTAAAAAAAATACAATCAATAGTAAAAAAAGGAGAAAAGGAAGGTTCTAAATTATGGCAACCTAGTTGGGCTTGTCCAACGGATGGCTTATTTTATCCTCCTTCAATTTTTACTAATGTTTCTCCTTCTTCATTTATTGCCCAAGTAGAAATTTTTGGACCAGTCTTATCAGTTCTTAGTTTTAGAACACCAAGTGAAGCAGTTACCATTGCTAATAATACACCTTATGGATTAGCTGCCAGTATTTGGTCAGAAAACATTAACCTCGCTCTTGATATTGCTCCTAAAATAAAAGCGGGAGTTATATGGATTAATTCAACCAATCTATTTGATGCTGCTTGCGGATTTGGTGGATATAAAGAAAGTGGATTTGGTAGAGAAGGGGGTATTGAAGGAATTAGAGCCTATCAAGATAATACCCTGCCTGAGGCTAGTAAAATCAGCAAGAGAGTAAATAAAAATACAGTTGAACTTTCTACTATAGATGCGACACCTAAATTATATATTGGCGGTAAACAAAAAAGATCTGATAGTGGCTATTCTTTTAATCAGTTGACTGCTCAAAAAGAATTTATTTGTGATATTGCTAGAGCTAATAGAAAAGATGTACGAGATACTGTTGAGGCTGCTTCAAAATCAAAGATAGGAACTATAAGTAATTTTAATCGGTCACAAATTTTATTTTATTTAGCTGAAAATTTATCTCAGCGAAAAGAAACATTTGTTAATTTATTAATGAGTATTGTTGGTCTTAATAAAAACCAAGCAACAAAAGAATTTGAACAATCATGTGAAAGAATTTTTTATTATGCTTCTATGGCAGATAAATTTGAAGGAAACATTCATAATCCTCCAATGAGAGGTTTAACTTTAGCAGTAAAAGAACCAATAGGTATTATGGCAAGTATTATGAGTGACTATCAACCACTTTTAAGCATATCAACTATCATATCTTCACTATTTGCTAATGGCAATTCTAGTATCACTGTGCCATCAGAAAAAACATCTTTGATAGCAACGTCTTTGTATCAAGTTTTTGAAACATCTGACATTCCTGCTGGTTCAATTAATATATTAACCACAAAGGAAAATGAACTTAACGAAACACTGACACAACACGAAAATATTCAAGGAATATGGGCTTTTTCTAGTAATGCAAAAATAAGATCCTCTATTATTCATGGGACGGTATTTAATCTTAAACGCTATTGGTGTCCTAAAAATAAAGCAATAGATTGGAGCAATAATTCTGAAGAATTTTTAAATGAATTTCTTTATGAAGGATCTCAAGTTAAAAATATTTGGATTCCGTATGGAGAGTAAAATTTATTAAATTAAAATAAAATTATATAAATAAATTTTATATAATTACTTTTGTATGATGATATACTTTCAATATAAACGAAAGAGGAAAAAATGTTAATAAATGTTAATCCACTTATTAGTCCTGAAATTTTATCACTTATAAGATCTATGGGACATGGAGATAAACTTGTTTTAAGTGACGCTAATTTTCCATCTTATTCCCAAGGAAATAAACTTTACCGCATGGATGGATTAAATGTTCCGCAAGCAGCCGAAGCCTTGCTTACGCACTTTCCATTAGATAGTTTTATTCCACATCCTGTTCAAAGAATGGAAGTTGATGGTAAACCAGATGAAATAAATGAAGTACAAAAAGAATTAATTAATACTGTAAAAAAAGTATCAGGAGATAATTGGGTTGTTGGATCAATTGAACGACAAAAATTTTATGTGGAAGCAAAAAAAACTATGGCCGTAATAACAACAAGTGAAACTAGACCATATGGATGCTTTATTTTTACTAAAGGAGTTTTAAAACCAGATGGATCTGTCTGGATTATTTAATTTTAAGTGCAAAATAAATTAAAATCTGAAGAAATAGCATTAAGAATTAGAAGAAGAGTATTCGAACATTGTATTAAAAATAATGGAGCATATCTCAGTCAAGCTTGTTCTTCTGCTGAACAACTTGCTTGGTTGTATAATGAAGCATTAAATATTGGCGATTCAACAATGCCATCTATTCCCGAAAATTTTTCTGGAGTGCCAAGTATTGATAATAAAAATTATAAAACGGGCGCTGGATATAATGGTCCTATTTCTAACGAATATGATAGATTTATTTTTGCACCTGCTCACTATGCATTAGTAGCATATGCTACCTTAATAGAGGTAGGTCGTATGGATCCAGCGGGTCTTTCAATGTTTAATAAAGATGGATCTTCAGTTGAAATTATTGGGGCAGAACATTCTCCTGGTATGGAAATGCACAATGGCACTTTAGGTATTGGTTTATCTACAGCTGCAGGAATAGCTTATGGTAGAAAACTAAATAAAGAAACAGGTGAAACCTGTGTATTTATGTCTGACGGAGAACTTCAAGAAGGACAAATTTGGGAGGCTCTTCAAGTAAGCGTTTATTACAAATTAGATAATCTCTGGGCAATAGTTGATGTTAATGAACAACAGGTTGATGGAGCTATGAGCGATGTATTGGATATTGGTGATGTACAAAAAAAAATAAATGCATTTGGAGCTAAATGTATCGAAATAGATGGTCATGATATTGACGCCATGAGACAAGCAAAAAAAGAAAAACATAAAGATCAACCTTTGATTATTCTTGCAAGAACTTGTCCATATAAAGGTATGAATTATTTGAAAAAAAGATTCCCCAGATTGCATTATGTAAGATTTAAGTCTGAGGAAGAAAGAAGCAAAATGAATTTAGAAATTTCTAAAGAATTAGGGATAGAACCAATAGAATATTAGTATGATTGAAATCGTAAACAAACCTTACAGTTATACTTTTAAAAATTACGCTTCTAAAAACGACAAAATTTTATGTTTATCAGGAGACCTTACTTCTTCTTGCGAAGTTGATCAATTTAGAGATGAATTTCCAAATCAATTTGTTTCTATGGGAATGGCTGAGCAAAATATGATGAGTTTTGCTGGAGGATTATCTATGAGCGGTTATATACCTTTTATTCACACTTTTGGCGTATTCACCTACCGCAGACCTTATGATCAATTATTGGCATCAATTGCCTATCCGCGCAGAAAAATTCGAATCATGGGTTTTCTTCCAGGAATAACAACACCAGCTGGTATGACTCATCAAGCTATAGAAGATATTTCTGTAATGAGAACGATTCCAAACATGACCGTAATAGAAACAGGAGATGCTACAGAAGTTGAAAGTATATGCGAACAAGCAAATAATGTTGATGGACCAGTATATTGCAGAATATTAAGAGGTTCGGTTCCAAGACTATTTGATACTCCCCTCAAAATAGGAGATATAAGAGTATTAAATTCAGGAACAGATATTTTATTAATTACCTCAGGTATTTGTACTGAAGAAGCATTAAGAGCAAGATCAGTATTAATTGATGCAGGTATCTCAATTTTACACCTCCATGTACACACCCTCAAACCTTTCAATGAAGAAAAAATTTTGGATTTATTAACTAATGTAAAATTAGGGGTTATTACGATGGAAAACCATTTAGTTAATGGAGGTCTTGGTACTCTTATTGCTGAAATAATATCAAAGCATGGTTTATCAAAAAAATTAATGAAACTTGGTTTAAATGACACTTTTGCTCATGGAGGATCTAAGCAATATTTAACCAAATACTACGGTTTTGACGCATACGCATTGATTAAATCTATAGAAAAATTTATAGGACAAGCATTAAATATTGAAGAAAAAGATTTAGAAAAAGTAAGAATTGAAAATGTTCATTCTCTCTCTAAAGCTGAAGCACTTTAAATTATGAAAAAAAATTTTTTTAAATTATTTAAAACCAAAAAACCAATTATAGCAATGGTTCATTTTCCTGCATTACCAGGGTCACCATTATATAATGAAAAAAAAGGATTAGATTATATTTTAAATTCTATCCAAGCTGATGTTAAAAATTTACAGAATGCTGGAGTTGATGCCATCATGTTTGGTAATGAAAATGACAGACCTTATGAATTAAAAGTTAATAGAGCCACTTTATCTACTATGGCTTATATGATTGGAAGAGTAGCAGAAAAAATTAATATTCCTTTTGGTGTTAATGTTCTATGGGATCCAATGAGTACAATAGCACTTGCGGTTTCTACTAATGCTAATTTTGTTCGAGAAATATTTACTGGTACCTATGCTTCAGATATGGGAATTTGGAGTCCAGATGCAGGTAAAGCTATGCGATATAGAAATTCTTTAGGGCGTAAAGATTTACAAATGTACTATAATATTTCTGCAGAATTTGCATATTCCTTAGACAGAAGAACAATTGCAGAAAGAGCAGAAAGTACAGTATTTTCATCAATACCAGATGCAATATTAGTATCTGGGCAAATAACAGGTCAAGTTGCTAAATTGGACGAAATAAAAGAGGTTAGTAAAATAATTCCTAAGACACCTGTATTAGCCAATACTGGAGTGAATTATAATAATGTAGAAGATATTTTGAAGGCAACTGATGGAATAATTATTGGCTCTTCACTTAAAGTTAACGGAGATACATGGAAGAATGTTGATCCAAAAAGAGCAAAAAAATTTATGAACAAAGTTAAGTCTATTAGAAAAAATGCCTAACTTAAAAGAGATAAATTCTATTAATGATACATTAGAAGATTTAGTTTTAATTTCTGGTTTATCTGGACACGAGACAAAAGTAAGAAATTATTTAAAAAAACAATTAAAACAAAATGCACTAAATGCAAAAACTGATGTTCTAGGTAATTTAATCTGTACTCTTAAAGGTGATGAAAAATTACCATCTGTGATTTTATTTGCACATATGGATCAGCTTGGATTTATGGTCAAAAAAATTGAAGATAATGGATATATTAGAGTCGAAAGAGTTGGAGGAGTGCCTGAAAAGGCCTTACTTTCTCAAGATGTGGTAATTGTAAATAATAAGCAGGAATTAATTGAAGGTGTCATTGGTAATAAAGCGCATCATGCAACTCAACCAAATGAAAAATACACAGTAAATAAGGTAAATGAAATTTACATCGATGCTGGATTTAAAAATAAGAGAGAAGTTTTAAGAAATGGAGTCAATATCGGAAGTCCTATAACATATGCTCCTTATTATAAATCTCTTAAAAATAATAATGTTTGTGGATCATCTATTGATGATAGAGCTGGTTGTGCAGTAATTCTCAATGTTGCTAAAGCTTTAACTAAATCTAAAAACAGATCTACAGTGCACATAGTTTTTTCAGTTCAAGAAGAATTTAATCTTAGAGGTATACTGCCAGTAATTAATACTCTTAAACCAAATATTGCTATCCAAGTAGATTTAACTCTAACCTCAGATACACCCGATATGATTAACTCAAGTGATGTCTATTTAGGCAAAGGACCTTGTGTTAGTTTATTTTCTTTTCATGGAAGAGGGACGCTAAATGGTGTTATACCTCATCCTTCAATAATAGAAATTTTTGAAAAAGTTGCAAAAAATAAAAAAATTAATCTTCAAAGAAGTGTTGCGTCAGGTATTTTAACAGATGCTTCATATGTGCAATTTGCCAATGAAGGTGTTGCGAGTATTGATGTGGGTTTTCCTATGCGTTATTCACATTCTTCGAGAGAAGTTTGCAACTTAAACGATCTTATTGATTTAAAAAATTTATTAGTTGCTGTTATAAATAAAATAGATAAAAAAATTAAACTTATAAGATAATATATATGGCGCAAAAACTTTTTCTTGGTATTGATATTGGCACTTACGAAACAAAGGGTGTGTTGGTTGATAATACTGGTAACATTATTTCTCAAGCAGCAAAAAAACATGAAATGATAGTGCCCCAAAGTGGTTGGGCAGAGCACAGACCTATGGAAGATTGGTGGGGTGATTTCACTTATGTGTCAAAAAAATTAATAGAACAGTCAAAATGTAATCCAAAAGATATTTTGGCAGTTTCTGCTAGTACAATTGGCCCTTGTATGTTGCCAATAGATAAAAATGGAGACCCTTTAATGAATGCAGTTCTTTATGGTGTTGATACAAGAGCACATAAAGAAATTGATTTATTGAATTCTTCAATTGGTGAAGAAAAAATAATGCAATTTAATGGTAACGTTTTAACTTCTCAACAAGTAGGTCCAAAAATTTTATGGTTAAAAAATAACAGACCTGAAATTTATGCTAAAACAAATAAAATAGTTAACGGTACTGGTTTTATTAATTTTAAATTAACTGGAAGATATACCACTGATCATTTTTCTGCGGCATTTGTTAGTCCTCTTTACGATATAAACAAACAGGACTGGAGCAATGAATTAAATGATGGAATCATTGATATAGAAAAACTTGCAGATTTGGTTTGGACTAATGAAATTATTGGAGAAATAACCAAGACAGCCTCAAATGACACAGGCTTAGCAGAGGGGACTATAGTTACGTCTGGCACAATTGATGCGGCAGCTGAAGCAATTAGTGTTGGTGTAATTGGAACAGGCGACATGATGATGATGTATGGCTCTACAATGTTCTATATATTAGTTACTGATAAAGTCTTGTCGGATAAAAGGTTATGGTATTCACCTTGGTTATTTGATGGAGAACATTCCTCTATGGGTGGTTTAGCAACAAGTGGAACGTTGACACATTGGTTTAAAAACAATTTTGCACAAGAATTAACAGGTGATGATACATTTATTAGACTAGCTCAAGAGGCTGAAAAATCTCCACCAGGATCAAAAGGTATAGTATTTCTTCCATATTTTTCAGGTGAGCGAACTCCGATACATGATACAAATGCTAAAGGTACTTTTTTTGGTTTAGACTTAACTCATGATAGATCTGATATGTATAGATCAATATTTGAAGGTATTGCATATGGCACAAATCATGTAATTGATGTGTATAAAGAACTCAATGCTATTCCAAAGAATTTATTTAGTGTGGGAGGAGGAACTAAAAATAAAGTTTGGTCACACACAACATCAGATGTTATTGGATTAAATCAAACTCTAAGAAAAAAAACAATAGGCGCCTCATATGGTGACGCTTTTCTTTCAGCTTGTACAGTAGGAGAAGTTCATAAGGATGATATTAATAAATGGAATGAAGTAGAATATCAGATTGAAGCTAATTTAAAAAATCAAGAAGTTTATAATAAGGGTTATGAAGTTTATAGAGAACTCTATGAAAGCACCAAACATCTAATGAAAAAATTAAATAACTAGCCTTTAATAGCTCCTGCTGCCATTCCTTTAACGATATATCTCTCTAAAAAAATTGCAGCAACAATTAATGGCAGGCATAGGGCTGCTGAAATTGCTGCCATATTCCACCATTTAATACTTTGTGAAGAAATTTGTGAAGCTACCATAACAGGCATTGTCTTAGCGTCAGTACTAGTAATTAAAGCTGCAAGAAAGTACTCATTCCAACATAGTATAAGACATAAAATGAATGCACTTGCTATACCAGGGATAACAATAGGTAAAACAATTTTAAAAAAACTTACCCAAACACTAGCACCGTCAACCAATGCAGCTTCCTCTAATTCTATTGGAACAGCATTAAATTGATCTCGCATAATCCAAATGACAATAGGAAGAACTGTTAATGTATAAAGTAATATCATTCCAATATGGGTATCTAATAAATCTAATTCTCTATAAAGGACAAGCACAGGTAAAGCTAAAACAACAGGTGGTAGAATTAGTTGTGATAAAAAGAAAAAAGAAATATCAGGATTTCTCATAAATCCAAATTTATAATTAAATCTACTTAATCCATAAGCTGCAAAAGAACCAAGTATAACAGCTAAACCTGAAGCACATGAAGATATTAATGCGGTATTAAAAAATCGAGCAAGAAATTCTTCCCTTGGGTTTGACTCTGTAAAAATAGTATCTGGAGAAAAGCCAAGATTTCTCCATCCTTTCCATGAAGGCTCAAAATCTATCCAGGGTATAAGGAGTCCTTGGGTAACACTGGCAGCTGTTTTAAATGAAGTTGTGGCAGTCCAATATATAGGAAATAAACAAATAAATGTCCAAAATAAAAGAATTCCATAAATTAAAACTTTTTCACTTATACTATTTTTCATTATGCTGCTCGCTGTAACCATCTATTAACAAAACGAATTAAGATAGTCATAAATATGATTATTAAAATTAAGTATACAAATGATAATAATGTGCCATACCCTACATTAGATCTATCTCTGTATTCTCTCACGATAAAACTTGTCACACTATCTGTAGCGCCTCCTGGACCACCAGCGGTTACTATTATGATAATGTCTGCAAGTTTTAATTTAAAAATAATTCGAATTACTAAGGTTGTAAGCGATACTGGGAGCATGATTGGAAAAATTATATTTTTAAACATGGTCCATTTATTAGCTCCATCAACTTTTGCTGCTTCTAAAACTTCTTTTGGTAATGCCTGTAGACCAGCTAATAACATAATGATCATTAATGGTATAAAGGTCCAAGCATCCATGCACATCATAGTTAATCTTGCTATTTCCGGACTACTAAAAAAAGTAGGAGTCTCCCATCCTAAATATCTTCCCAAATTTGCAACTGGACCAAAACGTTGCTCTAACATAGATTTACCGACCATCCAGCTTACTGCAACAGGACTTAACATTAGAGGAATTAAGAATGCTATTCTAAAAAATTTTCTTCCTCTTATTTGTGAATTTAATAACATAGCTAAAAGAAAAGCTATTGCAAACTCAACTAAAACTGCAAGAACATAATAAATCATGTTTTTTAGAGCATTCCAGTAGTATGGATCTGACATCATTTGATAGAAATTATCAAGCCCATTGAATTTTCTCCCATCAAGTGAGCTTAGATTCCAGTCAGTAAAAGAAATATATAGTCCAAATAGCATTGGAAAAATCACTATAGAAATAATGAACATTACTGCAGGAAATATAAATAAATTCCTTTTTCCTTTTTCCCCATAGATTAATACTCTTGAATATCCAATTGCAATAGCCCAAAGAATATAAGAATAAAGTACAGGTCTCCAATTTGAAAAACCAAAGTCAATTTTTTCAAAAGTATGTAAAGTTTGTATTAAGCCAATAATTAACATCAATAAGAATGTGGACCATACTAGAATTTTCCCTGCTCTTTTTGTAGCTGGACTTACTATTGAAGGTGCTACAACATATAGCGGATCACGTTCAATTGATTTAACTTCACTCATGATAAAAAATAAAAAATCATTTAAAAAAAAATCTAGCGACTAATTAATAGTCGCTAGATAAATAAATAAATTACAGTCCTAATGAAGCTTTATATAGCTTGATCTGGCTATCTCTGCCAATTTGGTCAGTAATTTTATCCCATGCAGCAGCAATATTATCTGCTCCAGTTTGAGCATCATATTGACCAGCATAAATTTTAGACAATTCATCTTCCGCAATACTATAGTATTGGAAGATACCTGGTATACGTGGCTCAATAGCTGCGTTAGGATGGTTATATGAATCAGCTTCTGAAGCTAAATAATCTGAAGCAAATTCTTGAGTATAACCAGCGCCAGTCCACTCATTTACATCGAAATGACTGTTTCTGTATGGTTGGAAACCTGAAGGATACATAGACATCCATAATGAAAGATCTTTTCCACCAATATGAGCACATGCAGACCATGCAGCTTTATTTTTAGCAGAGCTTTCATCAACTGTTTTCATACAGTATAAACCCCATCCAATATATGCCATGTTAGGAGCATAGTTAGGACCACTAGATAAGGTTTCCCATTTTCCAGTTTGCCAGTTGTAAACGTCATCAGAGCCAGGTAAGATATCAAATCCTACATTGCCTTGAACTAGAGATTCATCAGAAGTATTAGCGTTAGATCCAACATCTCCCCACCAAGATACCATAGAACCAGTACCTGCCAAGAATTGACTGAAACCAGTAACACCAGGATCGGCATTAATCTGATCAGGTGGTTGAGCACCTTTTCTATCAATTACATCTTGAATAGCTCTAACCCATGCAGGGTTGTTTACCATAGGTTTCATTGTTTCAGGCTCAAATAAGAAAGCAGGACTGCTTGGATGTTTTGCGTACGCAGTAGCAATACTACCTAAGAAATAGAATCCAAATCCACCCCAACCTTTTTGAACATCTAAATATCCGTAGGCAGGGAAACCAGCATGTTTCTTTCCTTTTAAGAAATTTGTAACTTCTGTTACTTTCTGCCAAGTTGTTGGAACTTCCCAATTACCTGAATGACCTTCTGCTTTCCAAGCAGCTGCTAACTCTTCATTTTCGAAATAGTCAGTTCTGTAGTTGAAGTTATGACAGTCACCATCAATTGAAATTCTATAAGTTTTTCCATCCCAAGTTCCTGTAGGAGCTTGAAGATATCCAACATAGTCATCTAAATCAATTTGATCAGCAACCCAACCAGGCATCTCAGAGAGAAGTTTATTCCCACAAAGATCTCCTTCATATGGAGCCCCAGATTGAACGATATCAAAATCAACCGTACCTGTAGCAATTGATTGTTGAAGTCTTGCATTGTAATCAGCTTGTGCTAAGTCGATCCAATTGATTTTAGCTCCAGTATATTTTTCCCAAGGTTTTAAAAACCCTCTGTGAAGCATATTGTGGAGATTTAAACTATCTAAACCTAAGAAGTTTAATTCAACACCTTTGAATTCACCTTCTTTAACTCGTTCTTTAGTTCCACCTAAACACATTTCACCGACTTTTTGCCAGTCTGCATCTCCTGGTGAACCTGCACCTACTCCAGGAATTTGAAGTATAGCTTTTCTAAGCTCTGAATTAACACCTGCAAATGAACTTGTCGCAATTGATGATAATCCTCCACTCATAGCAGCTATAGCTCCAGCTGAAGCTGCACCTTTAACAAAGCTACGTCTATTAATGCCATGATTTAGAGCATAATCGTATAGTGATTTTTTCATTATATCCTCCCGATATGAATTATAGTAATTAAGTTTTATAAAGATAAGGTTAGTAAGGCAACAAGAAAAACGTTAAAAAGACTTTTATTTTTGATAAAACTTATATGTTTACAAACAAATTTGCTACTAGACTTAATTCTTTCAAATCTAACTGGGAATTAGGTACAAAACCAACAATTCAAGATTTAATTAAAAGAGCCTCACAAGTAAAAGGGCTTACCCATGTTGATTTGAATTATCCAGATCACAGTCAGCCATCTGTTAAAGAAATTTCAAAGTATACAAATGATTGTGGCTTAGAAATAAATGGATTGGCAATGAGATATTACACTAATCCAGCTTTTAAATTAGGAGCATTTACCAATCCTAATAAACAAGTCAGGCAGGAGGCAATTGATTTAACAAAAAAAGCAATTGATGCCTTAAAGGAAATTAATTCAAACCTATTAACATTATGGTTGGGCCAAGATGGTTTTGATTACGGCTTCCAAGTTGATTATAAAAAAATATGGGATGATGAAATAAATGCAATAAAAGAAATTGCTGAGCATGATAAAGAGTGTTTAATTAGTATTGAATATAAACCAAATGAACCACGCGCATATTCCTTATTGTCAAATTTAGGCACAACACTTCTGGCTATAAAAGATATTAATTTAAATAACATTGGTGTGACAATAGATTTTGCCCATATATTATATTCCAATGAACAACCTGCTCTTGTAGCTGCCTTAATAGATAAACACTCAAAAATTTTAGGCTTACATTTAAATGATGGTTATGGAAAAAGAGATGATGGACTTATGGTAGGATCTGTTCATCAACTGGCAACAATAGAGTTACTCTATCATATAACTAAATTAAAATATCAAGGACCAATATATTTTGATACTTTTCCCGATACTAC
The DNA here is from genome assembly GCA_902512325.1 of uncultured Alphaproteobacteria bacterium. GTDB lineage: Bacteria > Pseudomonadota > Alphaproteobacteria > HIMB59 > CACPNW01. Next base: position 30,166 of record CABXIT010000010.1, read on the forward strand.
GAATATGGATCCTATTAAGGAGTGTGAATTAAATATAGATACCGTGAGAAAACAATTAAAATTAGTTGATAAACTTATTCAAAATAATGAACTAACTACTGCTATTGAAAATCAAGATTCGATTACATCGCATAGAATATTTAATAGTATTTTGTACTCTTAATATGGGATCAAGCTCAATTGTTGTATTGGGAAGTCTTCATTACGATATTTTTATTAAATCAAATGCAATACCAAAAATTGGTGAAACAGTTTTGGCAGAAAAATGGTTTCCTAAATTAGGAGGAAAGGGCGCTAATCAGGCTGTTGCATTAAATAAAGAATTAATAAAAATTAAATTCATAAGCGCAATTGGCGATGATTTTTTTTCAGAATTTTTATTAAAAAGATTACAAGAAGAAAATATATCACTTGAAAATATTTCAAAAGTAAAAGGAAATTCTGGTATTAGTGTTGCCATCTCAAATAAAAGTGGTGATTATAGCGCTGTGGTTGTGTCTGGTGTTAACTTGGAAATCCCAGAGGCCTTACTTTATGATGATAGCTTATGGCAAGACGCTTCTTTTCTGATGATTCAAAATGAAATTAAAGAAGAAATAAATATAGTAGCTGCTAAGGAAGCAAAAAAAAGAAATATAAAGGTATTTCTTAATGCTGCTCCCGCAAAAAATATAAATAATAAACTATTTAAATGTGTTGATATTTTATTAGTTAATGAAATTGAGGCACGGCAGTTAAGTGAAGATTATATAAGTAATTTTGAAACTATTGTTAAAAAATTATCTAATATAGTCTCTAAAGTTATAATAACTCTAGGGCCTAATGGTGTAATATTGTGTGAAAAAGATAATACACCTATACATATTAAAGGGTATTTAGTAAATGTTAAGAGTGCTCACGGAGCAGGAGATTACTTTGCAGGAAAATTTTTAATAGATTATATAAAAGATAATAATTTTGAAAATTCAATTAGAGTAGCTAATAAAAAAACAGCAGAATTTATTTCAACTGAATAAAATCTTGTTTTCTATGAAAACAAAATAAAGTAGAATGATCAATATGAATAAATTATCAATTTTAGGTATCTTTGTTGCTGACCTTGCTTTTTTTGGAAAAATTCCAAAGGTTGGAGAAACAATCTTAGGAAAGGAATTTGTTGTAGGTCCAGGTGGCAAAGGGTCTAATCAATCAGTAGCGGCTGGTAAGGCTGGCGCATCTGTTGAGTTTATAACTAAAATTGGGAATGATGATTATGGAAAAATGGCATTAAACACATACAGAGAAACAAATGTAGGAATTAAAAATGTTTTTGAAAGTAATGATCATAGTACGGGAGTCGCAGCTATTTTATTAGATAAAGAGACAGGCAATAATGCAATTTCAGTAGTACCAGGAGCAGCAGGAGCTCTTACTATAGCTGATATAGACAATGCTAAAGATACTATTATTAATTCATCTATTTTCCTTACACAATTAGAAGCTCCAATGGATGTTGTTTGCTATGCTCTTAAAATGGCAAAAGAAAACAATGTTACAACAATTCTAAACCCTGCTCCAGCAGCCAAATTAGATAAAGAAATTTTTCCTTTAATTGATTATTTTACACCAAATGAAACTGAAGCAAGTTTTTATATTGATGGAGAAATTAACACTGTTGAAGATGCAAAAAAATATGCAACTCAAATTTTAGATCTTGGCATTAAAAATACTCTTATAACCTTAGGTGAAAAAGGAGTTTATTTTGCTAATAAAAATGCTAATCACTTTGAGCCATCTTTAGATTTACAAAATAAGGTAGTGGATACATCAGGAGCCGGAGATGCTTTTAATGGCGCATTTGCAACGGCTTTGTGTGAAGGTAAATCAGTTAATGAAGCAATAAAGTTTGCTAATTGCTATGCAGGTATATCTACAACCAGAATTGGTACTGCAAATTCAATGCCAAGTCGTGAGGAAATTGATAAAATACTTTAATTAGTATAAAATAGATTTATGCAAGAATATCTTGAGAAATTATTGTATTTTTGGGCTGCAATTACTGGGATAGGCTTGGTTCTAGTTATTGTTTACTGGGCTATTGCAACAATAATCTATGTTGCTTTCGTTTCCTTATTCATAGCAATTATTGCTGCAGCTTTTTATCAATTTTATTGGGTTAAAAGAAACTAATTAATATCCGAGTAACTTTGGTAAGTCATTTATTGATTCTATTCTATAATTAGGTTGAGTAGGGTGCTCCAAATCTTTTTCTTGGAATTTTCCTGTCTTAACTTGAATTGCTTTTAAATTAGCATGTATTGATCCTTCAATATCAGAAGTAATATCATCACCTATCATTAAAATATTATCTTTTATTAATTCTAAATCTTTAACTGCTAAGTCAAAAAAATTTTTTTCAGGCTTACCCATTAGAATTGATTTTTTTCCACTTGAATACTCTATTGCCTTTACAAAGGGACCAAGATCAAGTGAAATTTTGCCATCACGCATACAATACTTATTTTGATGTAAAGCAATTAGTGCTGAATTTTCAAGATATACTAATTTAAATATTCTATCTAATATATCCCATTTAAAATTTTTATATATATCTCCCATAATAACAACTTCAGGATCTTTTTGTGTAATTTCATAGTCATTAAATTCTTCAACAATTTCAACATTAGTAACTAAAGCAATTTTCTTGACTCTATTATCTCTAAGATAATTTTTAGTAGCAATAATAGGTGTAAAAATTTCTTCTTCTTTAATATTAAAACCAAAATCTTGAAGTTTATTAAATATTAGTTTCCTTGGGGTAGTTGTAGTATTTGTTAAAAATCGTAATTTTAAATTATTTTTTCTAAATTCTTTAATGGCTTCAATAGAACCTGAAATCAATTTATTATCACTATAAAGAACTCCTTCTAAATCTATTAATAAGCCTTTAACATCAGTAATTTCGGTCATATGAACAATTATAACATCTATAAGTTATTGAAATTTATTTTTAAGAAATATGATTGTTTCTTGCCAAAAAAATTAAATATTAAGAATCTTTAATATTTCAAATTCAAAACAATAAAGTAAAAAGGAAATATATGGCAAAAAAATATATATTTTATGATCTAGAGACAACGGGAAGAGGTAAAAAAGAAAGCCCTAATGCTTTTGGCACCACGCCGAAGTGGGAGCAAATTTTGCAAGTTGCAGCAATTGTAACTGATGAAAATTTCCAAGAAACTAATCAAAATATAAATGAATTTTGTCGGCCACGAACATCAATAATACCACAACCTGGCGCACTGTTAACTACGCAAAAAGGAATTCGAGAAGCACTTCATGCTGAACAATCTTCTTATGAATTAATGAAAAAAATTAATTCCACTTTTGATGAATGGAAAAAAGATGCGGAGGAGCCAATTTTTATTGGTCATAATATTATTGATTTTGATGAGTCTGTTTTAGAATACAACTTATTTAATAATTTATTTTTTCCTTACATTACAAGAAAGAGTAGGGGGGATACCTTAAGTTTAGCTAGAGCCTTATATGCTCTTAACCCAAGCAGTATGAAAACACCTTTAACCGCAAGAGGAAATCCAAGTTTTAAATTAGAAAAATTAGCAGAACTTAATAACTTGCCCATCGAATTTGCCCATGATGCGTTAAGCGATGTCAGAACATCAATTGCACTAACTAAATTTATTCAACAAAGTGATAAAGATAACTGGGATCAGTTACAAATGTCGATGAACAAAGAAAAAGCTATTGATTATGTTAGCTCTAATAAAGGTTTTTGTTATATGACAAGTTTTGCAGGTAGAGTAAAACTTCAAGCGCTATCTATGGTTTGTGAATCGCAATACAGTGGTTGGTTTCATACAATTGATTTAGTGCATGATCCAGAGCCTCTTATTGAGTGTAATGCAGAAGAATTTAAGAAATTAATTAAAAAGAAAAATCGTTATGTAATTTGTAACCAACATCCTATTTTATTATCAGGTAAAATTGCTTCAAATTATGAGCCTTATAATGAAATTGGAGCTGAAATACTAAATGAAAGAGCAAAGAAAGTGTATAAAAATAAAGCTCTTGCAGATAAATTTAAATTAATGGAAATAGATAGGCAAATTGAAAAAGAAGAAGAGTCATCGCAAGATAATATTTTTCCTGAGAGTAAAGCTAATCTCTTTACACAGTTTGGACAAGCAGCTGATCTTGATCAATTTCATAAAAAGGATACATGGGAAGAAAAATACAAAATCGCTCTTGGCATTAAAGATCCGCGTGCAAATTTTATGTTAAAAAGGCTTATTTTTGATGAAAGCCCTAAAACACTATCTAAGGAAGATTTTAAAATGGTTCACCGTGAACTTCATGATAGATTAGTTATTAATCAAAATCGACCTTTTACAACGATACCGGAGGCAATGAATTATGTAGATACGGAGTTTAGTAAATTGGAAGAAAATGAAGATGAAGATAAAGATAGCAAATTAGTTATTCTTCAAGATTACAATAAATATTTGCAGTTCTTAGAAAAATATTTCTCAAATAAAAATGCTGAACCTCTTCCTACTGGCCCTGACTTAGCGAAAACTATTTTTGATTAATGTTTGAATTGCAATATTTGTTAATTGGAATTCTTCAGGGAATTACAGAATTTTTACCTATAAGTTCATCTGGTCATTTAGTTTTATTTGCTAAATTAACAGCATGGGAGGATCAAGGATTATTTACGGATATAGCTGTTCATTTTGGTACTTTATTTGCTGTTATTTTTTATATGAGAAAAGATGTATTATTTTTATTAATTAATATTTTTAAATTAGAATTTTTAAGTAATAAAATTGTCCTAAAGATTATTGTAGCTACACTCCCAGCAATAATTGTTGGTTTTTTTATTTATGATTTTGTCAGTCTTTATTTTCGAGATGTAAGAGTTATAGCTTTCTCCAGTTTATTATTTGGCATAATTTTATATTTTGCTGATAAAAAAAATCTTTCTAAAAAAAATTGGAAAAATATTACATTTGTTGAGTCACTTATCATAGGTTTATGGCAGGTTATGGCTTTTATTCCAGGAGCTAGTAGAGCTGGAGTTACCATTACTGGAGCAAGATTTCTTCAGTTTAATCGTATAAATGCAGCTAAATTTTCAATGCTTTTATCTATTCCAATTATCTTAGCTTCTCTCTCTTTGTCACTCTTTGATATATTCTTTTCTGAAGGAGAAATAATAAATATATATCCATCTATATTTGCTGCAAGCATTGCATTTTTAACAGCTATACTATCTATTAATTTCATGATGAAATTGATACAAATCACAAATTTTAATCTATTTATTATTTATAGAATTATATTAGGAATTATCCTATTAGGGCTTTATGTTTAAAATAAATGGTGTTTATTGCGCTTCTCTAACTCCAATTAATAATAATCTTACAATTAATACAGATCTTTATTTAAGGCATTGTCAGGCCTTGATGCATAAAGGATTAGATGGTTTAACTTTATTTGGCACAAACGGGGAGGCAAGTAGTTTTTCTATAGATCAAAAAAAAAATGCTATACAATTTTTATTAAATAATAAAATAGATCCAAAAATTCTAATTCCTGGAACAGGCGCTTCTTCTTTACAAGATGCAATTAAGATGACAAAATTTTGTGTTGAGATAGGCACAAAAGCAGTTTTAGTGTTACCTCCTTACTACTTTAAAAATGTAAGTGATGAAGGAGTAATTACATACTATAGAAATGTTATTGAAGAGGCTGGTGATAATAATTTTAAATTTTTGCTTTACAATATTCCTCAACATTCTGGTGTTACTATTAGCTTTTCTATTATTGAGAATTTATTAAAACTTTATCCCAATAATGTTGTTGGCCTTAAAGATTCAACAGGTGATATGGATGGAATGCTTAAAACTATAAAGTATTTTAATGATTTTGCAGTATTTTGTGGCAATGGCGCTTTGGCATTACATACTTGTAGAAGAGGTGGGGCAGGAGCAATTACAGGTGATGCTAATATTACGGCAAAATTATTAAGTTTTATTATTCATAGTTTTAAAGATGAAAAAGAAATAGAAAATTTTAATGATCTACAGTTTCTATTAGAAAAAATAAGAAGTGTATTAAGTAGTCATGAGCAAATTAGTTTATTGAAAGCTTATTATTCAGTTGCAGATAAAATTTCTGAGTGGAATAATCTAATGCCTCCACTTAAAGTAATTGATAATCCAGAAAATAATAAACAAGTGATAGCTCTTTTAGATTTAGTAGGACAAATAGATTCTTTAGTACCGTCTAGTTCTTGAAGTAAAATAACTCCGTGCTTTTAATGTAATAAAATCTTGAACAGGTTTTAAGAAAACTGCAAAGCCAATACAGTCTGTAAAAAACCCTGGTGTAATTAAAAGCAACCCTGAAATAAGAAGAAAAATACCCCCTTTAATTTCCTCAGTAGGCATTACACCTTTAGACATATTTTGACGTGCATTTAAAAGTAAGCCTAGACCCCTTCTTCTAACTAAGAAAATACCAAATATTGCAGTCAATAAAATGATAGCTATGGTATTTAGAATACCAATGTTTGATCCCACAGTAATAAATATACTTATTTCAATAACAGGAATTAAGATGAAAATTAGAAATATCATTCAGATGGTGATCCCACATCTTCTTGTTGCATATTGATTGCAATTTTACTTTCAAATTCTCTTAAACGTTTATAAACACTTGCTAGTTCTATAATTGTTGGCCATGCTCTAAATAAATATTGTAAAGATCCTTCTACTCTGCCAAATGCACGAATAATTTGCTGCATTACTCCCAAAGTCATAACTCCAGCAACGATCGCAGGAGCAAGAAAGATATATGCTGCAAGAACATTGGCCTGAAGATATGCTAATCTGCCAATACTAAAATATAGATAATACAAATAACTTTTAAAATGTATTTGTCTTACTCCTTGAAAAAGTTCATCTAGAGTTTTGGGTCTTATGCCTCCATCATCTTCTGCAATAACTAATATTTTTCTGTAGGCAGCTTCTTTTTTTTGCAGATCATATTCAATCCCAACTAATCGAAGAATCCATGCTAAAATAATCATTAAGATAGTTCCACCCACAGCCCATATGAAAGCCCCAGATACTAATCCATACTGCCATTCACCAAACCATAAAATTGGAATACCAATAGAGAGTGTCATCAATAATGGAAAAAATTCAATAAACACTAAAACAGATTCTATCAGACTTGTTCCCAAGCTTTCCATAATTCTGCTGAACTTAATTGTGTCTTCTTGCACCCTTTGACTCGCACCTTCTATAGTTCGCGCTTTATCGTAAACACTATGATACCATTCAACCATTGCTGTTCTCCAACGAAATAGAAAATGTGAAGTGAGGAAAGATATTGCTAAACCTAATACAATAGAAAGAATAGCAAGTTTTGCAAAGCTAGCAAGTGATCCCATATATTCTTGCATTGTAATAGCATTAGGCGTGCCCAGTGCTTTTTGAATCATATCGTAAAATTCACCAAACCATTCATTAATCAGGACATCTATTTGTACTTGCACCCAAATTGAAGTTAGAATAACTACAGAGCCAACGTATGCCCAAACGTACCATTTTGGATTAGTGAAAAATTTAAACATTAATATTTATATATAATCGATTTTAATAAATTAAATAATATTCATATTACTTCAGAAACTCATCAACTTCAACTTGATAGGATTCAACTAGTCTATTAGTTTCATTTGCCATCCCCACAACTGCAATTAGTTCTTTTAGCATTTTATCTGACATTCCTTTTTTTTTAGCGGCTGCAGTATGCGACCTAATGCAGTATTCACAACTGTTGGTCATTGATACCGCCATATAAAGCATTTCTTTTGTTAGCGGGTCTAGAGCTCCCTTTTTCATAATTTCCTTCAAGGAAGTCCAAGTTCTTTCTAAAGTATCTGGATCATTGGCTATTGTTTTCCAGAAATTTGGAATAGCTTTTATTTTTCTCTCTTTTTTAATATTATCAAAAACCTTTTTTACTTTTCCTTTAGCTTTGTTTTCCTCAATAGGGATAAAAATTGTCATATATGCTCCTTAGTTGGAGACTATCATAGATTAGAATAGATAAAGATTAAAGGCGGTTATTTCTTCTTTTGACGTCTTTTATTGCGTCTATATTTAGACCCTCTTTTACGACGACCACGGTGTTTTTTTGGATATCCCATAATTAGTAAGGTTTATACAAATTCTTTTTAGTAAGTCAAAGATTAATAATGCCAATCTTTAGCTTCATTAAATAAAAAATCTCTAAAAACCTCTAATCTTCGATCATTTTTGAACGCTTCAGTATAAACAAAATATGTTTGATAGGATGGTCCTTCTACATTTGGAAGAACTCTAACTAAATGTGGCTTATCAGCAACCATGTAATCAGGTAGCGAAGCTAAACCAGCACCTTTTTCAACTGCCAAAGACATGCCATAAATACTATTAACTCTAAATTTAGGTTTTCTTTTAATTCCATCTTTACTTAGTTTTAAAATCCAATCTATATTTGATATAGGGGAGGGCAATCCTGAACCAAAACATATTAGGCTGTGCTTATCAAGATCATTAATATTTCTTGGTATACCTGCTGATTGTAAATAATCAGATGATCCATAAATATGATTATGGAAGTTAACAAATTTTTTAAAGATTAAATTTGCTTGAGTAGGTTTTTTTACTCTAACAGCAACATCAGCTATCCTGCTTGATAAATCTACTTCTTCATCAGACATAATTATACTAACTTCCATATCAGGAAATTGATCAGTAAATTTTGTAATTCTCGGGGTAAGCCATGTCGATCCAAAACCCACTGTCGTGCTTATTGTAAATTTCCCTACAGGTTTAGTTTTTTTATCAATTAGTTTTTTTTCAAAATTTGATACTGAATGATTTATTTGGCTTACAGTATTAAATAAATTCTCACCTTGTTCTGTTAATCTAACTCCTTTTTGATGACGAATAAATAATGGAGTTTTTAAATCATACTCCAAGTCTTGAATTTGTCTACTAAGAGCTGATTGGCTAATATTTAATTTAGCACTTGCTTTTGAAATACTTTTTAAAATTGCAACTTCATAAAAAGATTTTAATTTATCCCAATCCATTACCTTAAAGAGTTAATCATTTTTTTATAATTTTCTTTTCCACTAGAAAAAATATAAGAACCAGCCACTAATACATTAGCGTTGTTATCTCTACAAATTTTACCAGTTTCATGATTTATACCTCCATCAACTTCGATTTCAAACTTAAGATTTTTTTGTTTTTTAATATTATTTAATTCAATAATTTTATTAACTTCAGAATGCATAAATTTTTGTCCACCAAATCCAGGAACAACAGTCATTACAATAACACAGTCAATGTCATCTAAGAATATTTCAATATCACTAATATTTATTTTTGGATGAACTGCGATACCTACTTTGCAATTATTAGATTTAATTTGTTTAATAATATCTTTACTATTTTTATCTGCATCAGGATGAAAACTGATAATATCGGTACCTGCCTTAATAAAAGCATCTATATATTTTGAAACTGGAGTAATCATTAAGTGTACATCAAGTATTTTTTTAGTGATAGGCCTCAGTGATTTTACAATATTAGGTCCAAAAGCTATATTTTCAACATAATGACCATCCATAACATCAATATGGATATATTCTGCTCCAAAATTATCAACTAACTCAATTTCTTCTTTCATATTCATTAAATCAGCAGCAAGAATTGAAGGAGCTATTTTTATCATTTTGATTTTATTTATATAATTATATATATCACTTTCATAATGAAAAGTGTTGTAAATAAGCCTTGGGGTTCTTTTGAAATTATTGATGAAGGCGATAAATATACAGTAAAAAAAATTATAGTACATCCTGGTGGCAAACTTTCATTACAAAGCCATGAGCATCGCTCTGAGCATTGGTTAATTGCTAGTGGTGTTGCTGAGGTTATCATAGATGAGAAAACCTATAGTTTAAAAGAAAATGATAATATCTTTATTCCTAGAGGATCCAAACATAGACTCACTAATGCAGGTTCAGATAACTTAACAGTAATTGAGATGTGGTTTGGTGAAAAATTAGATGAAGGTGATATTAAGCGTTACGAAGATATATATAGGAGAAATTAATGATTATTAATACACCAGTTTCATTAGGAGAATTAGTAGATAAGATTTCAATCTTACATATTAAAAATATTAATATTAAAGATAATGAAAAACTTAAATTAGTGAAAGAGGAATTATTGCTATTGAATAAAACCTTAGATGATCATATTAACAGAGAGGATATTCAAGAGTATTTAAACTCTTTAATTGATATTAATTCTAAATTATGGGTAATTGAAGATGATATTCGAGATTGTGAGCGAAATAAACTTTTTGATCAGAAATTTATTGATCTTGCGAGATCAGTATATTTTACTAATGATAAAAGATCTGAAGTTAAATTAGAAATTAATAAAAAATTTGGTTCACAAATTATAGAAGTTAAATCTTACGAGAAATATTAAGAGTTAGTTAAGTCTTTTTATACTTGTTTTTATTAATTTGATTAGAGCTTTCTTATATTCATTATCAGAGAATATACTTAATGAGTCTATAGCAACTTCTGCAAAATGATTGGCTCTAATTAATGTGTCTTCTATACAATTATATCTTGTTAATAATTCTTTAACTAAAATAAAATTATTTTCATCCCCATCTGGTTTTTCAATTACTTTTTTCAAAAAATCTTTTTCTTTTTTATTTGATCTTCCATATGCAAGTATAATTGGTAAAGTAATTTTGCCTTCTTTAAAGTCATCACCTATATTTTTCCCCATTTTTTTTAAGTTTGATGAATAATCTATTGCATCATCAATTAATTGAAAAGTCATACCAAAATTTGTACCAAAAGATTTTAAGGCTTGGTGTTCATTTTCTTTTGCACCTCCACTTAATCCACCAACTTGACATGCTGCACTGAATAGAGAAGCGGTTTTTCCATTAATCACTTGAAAATAGGTATCTTCATTCATTTCTAAGTTTTTATCATTACTTATTTCTAGAACTTCACCTTCAGAAATAATAACACTAGTGTCAGATAAAATCTTTAAGGTTTCCATTGTGCCGTATTTTGTCATTAATTGAAAGGATCGACTAAAAAGAAAATCACCAACTAACACACTAGTTTTATTACCCCAGACTTCATTTGCTGTGAGATTACCTCTTCTATCTTTGCTTAAATCAACAACATCATCATGAAGTAGCGTTGCGGCGTGTATAAATTCAACAGCTGCAGCTAATCCTATATGCTTTAACTTATTAGTTGAGTCATTATTTAAAATATGAAAGCAAGAAGTTGTTAAGAGAGGTCTTAGTCTTTTGCCTCCTGATAAAATAAGATATTTACCAATTTCTTGAATTAAAGGTACTGAACTATCTAACTTTTCTAATATTAAGGTATTAATTGAATTTAAATCTTCTTTACATAATTCTGATAAATTTTTTACGCAGTCATTAAAATCTTCTTTGTGTCGGTGTAGTTGAATGATCTCTGCCATAAATGAAATATAGTTAAAAATTATTTAATTAGTAGATAATCTTTAGTTTGATAAACCTTTTTATCTAAAATTCAATTAATTGAACACTTTTAACCTTTAAGTAAAGATCAACTTTTGTTATTAAGTCCTGTGTTTAAGAGGTTTTTTTCTAAAAATATCAATATTCCAACTTTAAGATTATCTGGCGTAATTGGTCAAGCTGGTATAGCTAGGTCAGGATTAACCATTACAGGAATTGAAAAATTAATTGATAAACTTTTTGCAGATAAAAAATCTCCTGCAGTTGCTTTAATTATTAATTCACCGGGAGGCTCTCCTACACAATCATCTTTAATTGCAGAAAAGATAATTAATTTATCAAAAGAAAAAAATAAAAAAGTATATGCTTTT
>CABXIT010000011.1 GCA_902512325.1 uncultured Alphaproteobacteria bacterium
ACCGGTTATCGATGATGATGCATCAGACTCAGCGGCACTTGACTCCACCATTGAACTACTTGTTAAATCAAACAAGTCTTTACCAATGGCAAAAATTTTAACCATACCTGAGGCTTGGTCACATCGAAGAGACTTTTCAGAAAAATTGAAAAAATTATATGCCTACGCAACAGCGGTTATGGAAGCATGGGATGGTCCTGCTGCCATATGCGGTGCTCATGATGATTGGGCAATTGCAGGCATGGATAGAAATGGGCTTCGGCCCATAAGATATACACTGACATCAGAGTATTTGATTGCAGGTTCAGAGACAGGAATGGTTGTTTTGCCGGAGAGTGATATTATTGAAAAAGGTCGTGTTGGACCTGGTCAAATGATCGCAATAAACTTTAAAGAAAAGAAATTTTATTCCGATGTTGAAATTAAAAAATATTTATCAGAGATTAAACCTTTTGGTAAATGGACCAAACATATTACATATATCGATAAATTAGTAAAATCGGTTGATGAAGAATTAAGAGAGATTGATGCTAATGATCTAAGAAAAAGAATGTCATCATTTGATTGGTCAATGGAAGACATTGAGCTCATACTTCATCCAATGATTATGGAACAAAAGGAAGCAACAGGATCAATGGGAGATGATTCACCTTTAGCAGTGCTTTCAAAAAAATATAGAGGATTACATCACTTCTTTAGGCAAAATTTTAGTCAAGTTACTAACCCCCCTGTTGATTCTCTTCGTGAAAGAGTGGTGATGTCTCTTCGCACAAGAATTGGGAACTTAAGCAATATTTTAGATGAAGATGAAAAACAATGTGATCATTTACAACTTAATTCACCAGTTTTATCAATCAATCAATTTAAGACGATGAGACAGTATATGAAAGATACTGTTAAAATTTTAGATACAACAATGGATTTAACGGGTGAAAATAATACATTTGAAAAATCTTTAATAGCACTAAACAATCAAGCTGAGGAAGCGGTAAGAGAGGGTTATGTTCATATAATTTTAAGTGATAAAAATTTATCAAAAGATAGAGTTGCTTTGCCAATGATTTTGGTAACAAGCTCTGTTCACTCTCATCTTATCCGTAAAAATCTAAGAACATACATATCCTTAAATATTCAATCAGCAGAATGTTTAGATGTACATTATTTTGCTGTATTAATTGGTGTTGGAGCAACTAGTGTTAATGCATATCTTGCACAACAAGCAATTGCAGAACGTCATAAAAAAGGTTTATTTGGATCTTTATCCTATGAGCAATGTGTAGAGAGATACATAAATTCCATTAACAACGGCTTACTTAAAGTGATGAGTAAAATGGGTATATCAGTTATCAATTCTTATAGAGGAGGATGTAATTTTGAAGCTATTGGTTTGAGTAGAAATTTAATGAGTAAGTTTTTCCCATCGATGAGTTCTAAAATATCAGGGATTGGTCTTATAGGTATTGAAAAACGCTCTTTAGAAATACATGAAAAAGCTTTTGATGAACGAGTTACCACCCTTACAGTTGGCGGTTTTTATAGATACAGATTTGGTGGGGAACAACATGCTTTTGAAGCAAAATCAATTCATATGCTTCAATCAGCTGTTGGAAATAAAAATTATTCACTTTATAAAAAATATTCGCAGATGATTGATGAAATGCCACCCATCAATATTCGGGATTTATTAGGTTATCAAAAAGATACAAAAAAAACTAATCTAACAGAAGTACAGTCAGCTCAAGATATTAGAAAACGTTTAGTAGCACCAGGTATTTCTCTTGGAGCACTTAGTCCTGAGGCACATGAAACTTTATCAATAGCCATGAATAGGATAGGCGCAAAGTCAGACTCAGGTGAGGGCGGTGAAGATTCAAGTCGTTTTAAATTAAGACCAAATGGAGATAATCCATCATCACGCATAAAACAAATTGCCAGTGGAAGATTTGGAGTAACAGCTGAGTACCTCAATAACTGTGATGAGATTGAAATTAAAGTTGCTCAAGGTGCAAAACCTGGTGAAGGAGGTCAATTACCTGGTGGTAAAGTGACTGAATTAATTGCTAAGCTTAGACATTCAACTAAAGGAGTTACTCTTATAAGTCCACCACCACATCATGATATTTATTCTATCGAAGATTTAGCTCAACTAATTTATGATTTAAAACAAATTAATCCAAGAGCGAAAGTATGTGTAAAGCTCGTTGCACAATCAGGGATTGGAACAGTTGCAGCAGGAGTTGCAAAAGCAAAAGCTGATAGCATACTTATATCTGGACATAACGGTGGGACAGGGGCAAGTCCGCAAACAAGTATTAAATATGCAGGCCTTCCTTGGGAGTTGGGTTTAAGTGAGGTCCATCAAGTTCTATCCTTAAACAATTTACGTGATAAAGTTGTTTTAAGAACGGATGGCGGTCTTAAAACAGGAAGGGATATTGTTATTGCAGCGATGCTTGGAGCTGAAGAGTACGGCATTGGAACAGCAAGTTTAGTGGCAATGGGATGTATTATGGTGAGACAATGTCATTCCAACACATGTCCAGTTGGTGTTTGCTCGCAAGATGAAAAACTTAGAGAAAAATTTACTGGCACTCCTGAGAAAGTTATTAATCTTTTTACTTACATTGCAGAAGAAGTTCGTGAAATATTATCAGATCTTGGTTTTAAAACACTGGATGAAATTATCGGACGTGCTGATTTACTATATCAAGTAAGTAGAGGAAGTTCTGACTTAGATGATTTAGATTTGAATTCAATCATACAAACAATTGACTCTTCAACTGGTGATTACAAAGATAAGAGAGACAATATTACAAAAGTAGCCGATAGTTTAGATCTAAAGATCATTGAAGACCTTGAAACTTTCTTTACTTCGCGTCAAAAAACGCAGTTAAGTTATAATATTAAAAATACTGACAGAGCTCTTGGAACAAGACTTGCCTCCGAAATTACAACTAAAATTGGGATGAATGTTTTAGAAGATGATCAGATCATAATTAATTTAAATGGTTCAGCGGGCCAATCTTTTGGTGCATTTAGTGTAAAAGGAACCACACTAAAAATATCAGGTGATGCGAACGATTACGTGGCAAAAGGTTTATCTGGTGGTAAATTAGTTATTACACCTCCTGAAATATCATCTCTTCAGACAAACAAAAATGTAATTATTGGTAATACTTGTCTTTATGGAGCAACTAAAGGAACACTATATGCTGCAGGTATTGCAGGAGATAGATTTGCGGTGAGAAATTCTGGAGCTAACGCAGTCATTGAAGGATGCGGTGATAATGGTTGTGAGTATATGACAGGTGGAAGTATTGTTATTTTAGGAGAAATTGGAAATAATTTTGGAGCAGGAATGACAGGAGGAATGGCCTTTGTTTATGATAAAGAAGGCACACTTCCTCTTAGAATTAATCTTGAAGATGTTTTTTATCAGCAACAAATGACACCGTATTGGGAAGATGTTCTTCATAATAAAATTCAACATTACTTTACGGAAACAAACTCTCAACACACAAAAGGAATTTTAGATCATTGGGATCGTAATAAATATTTATTCTGGCAAATTATTCCAAAAGAGATGGTGAATAAATTTGAAGAACCTGTATTAATTAAGACTACGAAAACAGCCTAATTTAATTTATATACTTCTAATGTAGTCAATTGACTGTGTAATCATTTTTAAATCCGTTTCACTGGATAGTCGGTGATCACTCTCTTTGAGATAAATAATATTTACATTTTTACCTGTAACTTTTTTTAGTATTTTTTTAGGAATATCATTTTTAACAACATTATCTCTTAAGCCATGAATAAGAATTATTGGTTTTGTAAAACGAAATGGCTTTTTAAGAACTCTATTTTTTTCTGCTTCGATAAAAAATTTTTTAGTTATAAAATAGCTAAAACCACAAGATGTATATTTAGTAATACTTTTGGTAGTAATTTCTTTTTTGTTTTTTTTATTTAATGAGTTGTATAAATCTTTTCCAAAATCTGGAGCAGCAGCTAGACCAATCAACCCTTTTATTCTTTGTGGTCGTGCTTTTGCTGCTAACATCATTAGCCAACCGCCCATACTGCTACCTATGAGCATTTGAGGACCTTTCGCAACATTATCAATGATATCTAATAAATCTTTTTTCCAATCAGATATGGTAAATTCTTCAAATTTTCCTTCAGATTTGCCGTGTCCCCTACAATCAAAACGTATAAAATTTAGTTTATTTTTCTTTGCATATCTCTCTACTGTGAGCGCCTTAGCGCCATTCATATCGGAATTTAGGCCATGAATGAAAATGATTCCTAGCCCTCTTCCTTTTATGGATTTATAGGCAATTTTATGGTTTTGTTTATTCTTATAAAAAGACATATTATAGAATACAAATATTAACTCAAAATGTCATCCTTTAATCTTGTTCAAATTGTCCCCTCTTTAGAATCTGGCGGTGTGGAAAGAGGAACTGTTGATGTGGCCAATTTTTTAGCCGAAAAAAAAATAAAGAATTTTATTATTACATCAGGTGGTAAAATGATTAAAGAATTAGATAATACTTTCACTCATGTTTATCAATTACCAGTAGACAGTAAAAACTTTTTTTCTTACCCTTTAATAGCTAGAAAAATTAATCAATTTATTAAAGCTAATAATATAAATATAGTTCATGTGCGCTCCAGAGGCCCTGCCTGGATTATAAATTTAATGCCGAAGAAAAATATCAAAACAATTGCTACATTTCATAATGTTTATGGCGGAAACTCCTATTTTAAAAAAATCTATAATAAAGGTATGTCTAAAATGGATCATCTTGTTGCCATTTCTGAATATGTAAAGGAAAAAATTGTAAAAAAATATAATCTCTCACCACATAACATATTAGTCATCAACAGAGGGATTGATACCGAATACTTTAATCAACCGATTGATGCAATAACAAGAGATAATATTATAAAGACTCACCAGATTGATACTTCCAAAAAAATTATTTTTTTTCCAGCGAGAATGACAAGTTGGAAGGGGCAGTTAGAATTCTTTCATACTGTAAAAACGATGGATCTCCAAAATATATTAATACTATTTGCTGGTGGCACAAAAAATGATAGCTATACAAAATTTGTTCGAGATGCGATTAAAAAAAATAATCTTACAAGTACTTTCAAAATTTTAGGAAGTTTAAATCAAGATGAAATGCGCAGTTTATATCAGTTAGCTGATCTGTCCGTCTCATTTCCTTGGAGGGGAGAGGGGTTTGGGAGAACAATAAGTGAGTCATTATACTCTAATACACCTGTGTTAGCTTTTGATTATGGTGGAGTTAAAAATCAATTGGCAAATTTGAGTGATATGTTCAAAATCAAACCTCAAGATTATCGAGATTTGCCAACAAAAATAGAGAAATTATTAAGTTTGCCTGAGGATCAAAAAAAAGAAGTGTTACAGGATTCAAAATTTGAAATCAAAAGTAATTTTTCAAAAATAAATATGGTTAATCAGTATATGAAATTATATGAGTCTTTATAATCCTAAAAAAATATTAATCATTAAACATGGTTCTCTCGGAGATATTGTTTTTGCATTAGAGCCAATTTTAGCAATTCAAAATAAATTTGATAATTCAGTTATTGATCTTGTTACGGAAGAAAAATTTATTTCATTTTTTAAAAAAATAAAAATGTTTGATCAATTTATAATTGATAATAGGGCAGGATTTTTTTCTACACTCTCAATTATTACTAAAATTATAAGTGGTAAATATGATTTAATTATTGATCTACAAAATTCAAAGAGAACAAATGTGTATAATTTTTTTATAAAATTCTTTTCAAGGTCTCGCATTAATGGTTCAAGAAGTTTTGCACATGATCGATATATGATACCTCCTCAGGGAAAAGAAAGTCCAATGCAAGGTTTGTTTAATCAGCTAAAACTTTTAGATATTGATAGAATTGATCCTGATTTTAGTTGGTTAGTACCTGTTAAAGAAGATCAAAATTTTACTAATAAAGAAGTTGTGCTGGTCATACCTGGTGTATCAAAATCAGGTCAATCAAAACAATGGTCACCCAATAATTATCAACAACTATGTTCCTTCTTGGAGTCAAAAGGATATTATATTTGTCTAGTAGGCACAAAGTATGACGCCGAGTCTTTCCAACCAATTCTTGATCACTGTAAAAACATTATTAATTTAATCGATAAATCACCTCCTGAGATTATTTATAGTGTCGCATCCAAAAGTAAGTTGGTAATTTCAAATGATACAGGACCAGGTCACATAGCGTCGCTTAGTAAAGTTAATACATTATGGCTTGCTTTGGATAATAGTGTCACAAAATCAAACTTAAGTTTTCGAGAAAACAGTAAACTACTTCTTAAAAAGAATATGGAAGATTTGAGCGTATTTGAAGTTCAGGAGTATATTTCTAAAAATAAATTATTAGATAAAGTTTAGTAGTTTATGATTTAATTCCTTGTCATTTGTTTCTAAAGCTAAATATTCTTTATTCCACGGGGCATATTCACACTTGATACTTTTAGGAGAATTATCGGAATCATATATCACGGCAAGTTCACACTTAGTTAAGGAAGCAATATGAGTACATCCACTTTCTGGTGTAATCACATAATCTGCCTGATTTATTAAACTTGTCCAGTTTTCAAAATCAAAATTATTACATATTATAATATTTTCTCTACTGTCAGGTATTTTTTTTGGATCATTAGCAACAGGAAAATTATCAAAAATTTTGCTAAATTTATTTTTTGTCGTTTCATCAGTGGTCAAATAAATTGATATATTCTTTTCCTCTAATAATTTTAGTAGACCTATAAAACCATCTTCTGAATAGTAGTTGTTAATCCATTTTGAAGAGAGATGAATAACACATACAGGTTTTTCTTTGTTTAATTTAAATACATCTGTAAATATAAACTCAGTTTTAATATTTTCACTTATTTCAAGACCACTTTTTAATACAACATCCATCATCATCTTGGTTTGGTGTATATTTTTATTTGCATGAAACGATTTAGATCTATCTACAACTAAGTATAGTGAATAAAATAATTTACTAAAAATTATCTGTCCTAATTTACTAAATATACTTGATTTGTATCGTGATTGAAGAATTAATGAAGATTTGATTTTACTTCTTGAAAAAAATCCTAAACGTAAGCCAAACCAGCCGGGGGAAAAAGTAAAATAATAATCATATTTTTCAGCATTAATCGACTTTGATAAATTATTGAATGATGATGATAAGTTTGATTTTTCAAATATTTTATCAATCAAATTAAAATGTTTACATATCTTTGAGTTTTTTTGTGATGCAATTACATGAACAATAGCCTGTGGATTTTGTTCTTTTATTCCTTGGATGACAGGCAGGGTTAAGATCATATCGCCCATACGATCACTACGTTCAATACAAATTTTCATTTAATTATTAAATCAACCATTTTTTAAAAACAGACCTTGAATTTAATTTCAATTTCATTATATCTCTAGAAAATATGAAAAAAATATTCAATTCCTAATATGCTATTTATCAATAGCTTAATCCACTTAAAATAACAGTTTTGGCAGTAAATTTCAGAGTAAAGAAGAATACTGGTCCTAGGACTAATGAGCAGATTACTGCGAGTGAGGTGCGTGTCATTTCAAGTACTGGAAAGCAGTTGGGTATTATAAGCATCAGAGAAGCTCTTAATCATGCAGAAGACGAAGGTTTTGATTTAGTCGAAGTTTCACCTGCAGCCAATCCACCAGTGTGTAAAATTATCGATTACGGTAAATTAAAATATAGAGAGCAAAAAAGCAAAAAAGAAGCAAAAAAGAAACAGAAAACAATAGAAGTAAAAGAAATTAAAATACGTCCTGGAATTGATACCCATGACTATAATGTAAAAGTTAAGGCCCTTTCCAAGTTCATCAGCGGTGGAAATAAAGTAAAGGTTTCAATGCGATTTAGAGGCAGAGAAATGGAACATCAAAATTTAGGATTTGACCTACTAAAAAAATTAACTGAAGAGGTTATTGAATATGCAAAGGTTGAGGTTCCGCCAAAATCTGAGGGTAAGCAGATTATGATGATTTTGGTTCCCCAAGTTGCTAAATAAATACTTACTCATTGATTCTTAATTAAATATCACTATAAGACCTTCTACACTAGCTATGGCCTGCGGGGCAGCCTAGCGGTAAATTTAACAAGGAGTTTAGAATGCCCAAGCTTAAAACGAAAAGTAGTTTAAAAAAACGTTTCTCTAGAACTGGAACTGGAAAGATTAAGTTCAAGCCTGCTGGAAAAAGACACGGCATGAGCAAAAGATCAAATAAATTCATACGTAGCACGAAACGATCAGCGATTATGTCACCAGGTGATGCAGCGCTTGTCGATCATATGCTGCCATACAATAAATAGGGGTTTAAAATGGCAAGAGTTTCAAGAGGCGTTACAGCAAGAGCAAGACATAAAAAAGTATTAAAAAGAGCTAAAGGTTACTACGGTAGAAGAAAAAATGTATTCAGAGTAGCTGTTCAAGCAGTTGAGCGTGGAATGCAATATGCATATCGTGATCGTAGAAAAAGAAAAAGTGATTTTAGAGGTCTATGGATCCAGAGAATTAATGCAGGTGTAAGATTGCACGGTATGACGTATTCTCAGTTTATATCTGGACTTAAAAAATCATCAGTAGAAATAGACAGAAAAATTCTAGCAGAATTGGCAGTTAACCAACCAGATGCCTTTAAAGCTTTGGTGGAAAAAGCCCAATCAGCTAACTAGTATTTAATTTTTAATAATTTATACTATCGATATGTCTTTATCAGTTGATTCTGTAGATATTAAAAAGAAGATTGAAAATTGTAAAACTCTACAAGAAGTAGAAGTTATACGATTGGAGTATCTTGGTAAAAAAGGATTAATACCATCGGAAATGAAGCTTCTAAGTCAGCTGTCAATCGAACAAAAAAAAATTAAAGGTCAGCAATTAAATAAACTAAAAACGTTTATTGAAGATGCAGTTAATGATCATAAAATTTTAATTGAAAATAAAAAGTTAGAAGAAAAACTAAAAAATGAGAGTGTCGATGTTACTCTGCCTCATAATGAGGAAGTAACAGGAAAAATTCATCCTATTTCACAAACAATTTTTAGTATTATAGAGATTTTTGGCAATTTAAATTACTCAGTTGAGGCTGGGCCAGATATTGAAAGTGATTTTAATAATTTTTCTGCTTTAAATATACCACCCCATCATCCTGCTCGTGAGATGCAAGATACTTTTTATGTAAATAATGCTAATGGTGAAGACAATGTGCTGAGAACACATACAAGTCCCGTTCAAGTTAGAACAATGCTGAAATCAAAACCTCCAATAAAAATTATTGTACCAGGAAGAACCTACCGAAGTGACTCCGACTCCACGCACACACCTATGTTTCATCAAGTGGAAGGTTTATTGGTCAATAAAGATGCCACAATGGCAGATCTAAAATCAACACTTATTTTATTTTTAAAAGAATTTTTTGAAATTGATAACTTAAAATATAGATTTAGACCAAGCTATTTTCCTTTTACAGAACCAAGTGCTGAAATGGACGTTGCTTATACAAAAAAAAATAACGTTCTAAAAATTGGTGAAGGAGATGATTGGTTAGAAATTTTAGGTTGTGGAATGGTTAATCCAAAAGTTTTAGAAAACTGCAATATAGACTCTTCCGTCTATCAAGGTTTTGCTTTTGGAATGGGTATAGAGCGTCTCTCTATGTTAAAATATGGAATAACAGATATGCGCGGTCTGTTTGACTTAAATCTTAAGTGGTTAGATCATTACGGTTTTTCTCCACTAGATTTAAAAACAAGATCGGAAATTTAAGCTGTTATGAAATTTACACTTAGTTGGTTAAAAGATCATTTAGATACAAATAAAGATCTTGAGACAATTGTTGATACACTAACAAACATTGGGCTTGAAATTGAGAGTGTTGAAGACAAATCAAAAGATTTTAATGATTTTACTGTTGCTGAAGTGTTAAAAGCTGAAAAACATCCTGATGCAGATAGACTGAAGGTTTGTACTGTAAAATCAATAGACGGAACGTTTCAAGTAGTCTGTGGTGCACCTAATGCACGAAAAGGAATGAAGGGTATATTTGCACCTGAGAATAGTTTTATTCCTGGCACAGGAGTGAAATTAAAAAAATCTAAAATTAGAGGAGTAGAATCATGTGGCATGCTTGTTTCAGAGCGAGAAATGGGAATATCTGATGAGCATGATGGCATAATTGAAGTTGATTCAAAACATTCATTGGGAGAAAAGTTTATAGAAGTATTTAATCTTGATGACCCTGTTATTGAAATAAACATTACACCAAATAGAGGAGACTGTCTTTCTATTAGAGGTGTTGCAAGAGATTTAGCAGCAGCAGGATTAGGAAAATTAAAAGAAAATACATTAATTAAAAATATTGAAGGTACATTTGATAGTCCTGTTAAATGGGAAAAAGATTTCAATGGGGATATGGAATATATTTGTCCCGGTGTAGCAGGAAGATATTTTAAAAATATCACTAATAAGGAAAGCCCAGCTTGGTTACAGCAACGATTAAAGGCTATTGGCCTAAGACCAATTTCTGCCCTTGTTGATATCACTAACTACATCACTTATGACTTAGGAAGACCTTTGCATGTATATGATGCTGATAAGATTAATGGCAATTTAAAAATGCGTTACGCAAAAGAAAATGAAGACTGCCTTACTCTCGATGAAGAAAAAAGACAGTGCACAAAAGATATGATTGTTATCTCTGATAATAACCAACTTCATGGTATTGGTGGAGTAATGGGAGGTTTGGATAGTGGTTGTAGCTTTGATACTAAAAATGTTTTTCTTGAAGTTGCATTATTTGATCCCATTTCTGTAACAAAAACAGGAAGGCATCTTAAACTACAAAGTGATGCAAGATATAGGTTTGAGAGAGGCATAGACCCTACTTCAATAGAGTGGGGAGTGCAAGCAGCAACAAAAATGATATTGGATTTATGTGGTGGGGAGGCTAGTAAACAAGTTCAAACTCCAATTTTAAAAGATAAACAAAATATTTTAGACTTTAATACAGACAAAATAAAATCATTAGGTGGAGTTGATGTTCCAAAAGATAAACAGAAATCTATTTTAGAATCTCTAGGTTTTAATGTTTCAGCAAAAGGTAATGTTTTTAATATCACCGCACCAAGTTTTAGACCTGATATAGAGGGTGAGGCCGATATTGTTGAAGAAATTTTAAGAATATATGGCTTTGATCAAATTCCTCTTACTAATGTAAGTGATCACAATAATAAGAAAAATGTTTTAAGTGCTGAGCTTAAGTCTTTTTATAAAATAAAAAGAACAATTGCAAATACAGGTTATACAGAGGCTGTAACTTGGTCATTCATGGATGAAAAAATAGCAAAATTACTATCTGCAAATGCTATTCTGATAAAAAATCCCATTAGTGCTGAACTTAATGTAATGCGCCCATCTAATATTCCTAATTTATTGAGTGCAGTCAATCTTAATAAATCAAAGATGATTACTAGTGGTAAAATATTTGAAGTAGGGCCTATATTTGATGAAATTTTAGAAGATAAGCAAGTTAATGTTGCTACGGGAATTGGATATGGAAATGTTTCTGGTAATAATTGGAACTCACCAAAGAAAGACTTTGATGTCTTTGCAATTAAGTCGGATCTTATGACAATTTTAAAATCTTTAAATGCTCCAATTGGTAATCTTAATTATGAAACGATCAATAATAAAGTTTTTCATCCTGGTAAGTCTTCATCTTTACGAATTGGAAAAAATATTATTGCTAATTTTGGAGAACTTAATCCAATTTTATTAAAATCGCTTGATATATCAAATACGGTTGTGGCATTCGAAATATTTACAGAAACATTAGCGCAATTTCAAAATAAAAAAGCATCCACTATATCTGCTTTTGATAACAATCCATTTCAAATGGTAGAGAGAGATTTTGCTTTTTTACTTCCAAAATCAATTAAAGCAAATGACATAGTAAATAAGATTAAAAAAATTGATAAAAAAATTATAAACAAAGTTTCAATTTTTGATGTTTATGAGGGTGAAAAGATTAATAATGACGCAAAAAGTATTGCAATTAGAGTCCAGTTACAGCCTTTAGAAAAAACATTTAGTGATGAAGAGATAGAAAGTTTTTCTAATCAAATTATAGATTTAGTTATCACTAGTTTTAGTGCAACTCTAAGAAAGTAATGAGATATCTCTCAAGTATCAGAAATTTTTCTATAATTGCGCATATTGATCACGGTAAATCAACTTTAGCAGATAGACTTATTCAGTTTTGTGGCGGTTTATCTGATAGGGAGATGAAAGAACAGGTTCTTGACTCAATGGAATTAGAAAGAGAAAGAGGGATAACAATAAAAGCACAAACAGTACGCCTTAATTATACTTCTAAAGATGGAAAAAAGTATATTTTAAATATAATGGATACACCTGGACATGTAGATTTTTCTTATGAAGTATCAAGATCTTTAGCAGCATGTGAAAGTTCTTTATTAATAGTAGATTCAACACAAGGTGTAGAAGCTCAAACGCTTGCAAACGCTTATCAAGCTATAAATAATGATCATGAAATTTTACCGGTATTAAATAAGGCTGACCTTCCTTCTTCTGAACCTGAAAAAATCAAAGAGCAAATTGAAGATGTTTTAGGTATAGACTCTTCTGATGCATCTTTAGTATCTGCTAAGACTGGTCAAGGTGTTGAAGAATTAATTGAAAAAATTATTTCAATACTTCCTTCACCGAAAGGCAATTTAGATGAGCCACTTAAATGTATGTTAGTTGACAGTTGGTATGATAGTTATCTTGGAGTTGTAGTACTAGTAAGAGTTATACATGGTCAATTAAAGAAGAATCAAAAAATTAGATTTATGGCTGCTGGTGTAACTCATACTATCGATAGAGTAGGTATATTTTCTCCAAAACCAAATGAAGTTGATTACCTAGGACCTGGAGAAATAGGTTTTATTAATTCAGGAATCAAAAGTGTATCTGACTGCAAAGTAGGGGACACAATTACTGATGAAAAAAACCCAACAGTTAAGCCATTACCTGGTTTTAAACCATCCCAACCGGTTGTTTTTTGTGGAATGTTTCCTGTAGACTCAGATGATTATGAGCATCTAAGAGATAGTATGGTAAAACTTGCGCTAAATGACTCAAGTTTTTCATACGAACCTGAAGTTAGTCCTGCCTTAGGTTATGGTTTTAGATGTGGTTTTTTAGGACTACTTCATCTTGAGATTATTCGAGACAGGTTTGAATTAGAATTTAATCTTGAACTTGTTACAACTGCTCCATCAGTTGTTTATAAAATAAATATGAATAATGGCTCAATAATTGATTTGCATAATCCAACAGATATGCCGGATCCAGTTAAAGTTAATTCCATTGAAGAACCGTGGATTAAATCAACAATTATTGTTCCTGATGAGTTTCTTGGACCAGTGCTAGAATTATGTACTTCTAAAAGAGGTATTCAAATTAACCTTAATTATACTGGCACAAGAGCAATGGTAGAATATAAATTACCTCTAAATGAAGTAGTATTTGATTTTTATGATCGTTTAAAATCAATTACCAAAGGATATGCTAGTTTTGATTATGAGATTATTGGATATGAAGTTAATGACCTAGTTAAAGTAAGTATAATGATTAATGGCGATCCAGTTGATGCTTTATCACTAATTGTTCATAGAGATAGATCACAACAGAGGGGCAGAGCTTTATGTGAACGTTTAAAAGATCTCATTCCTAGACAGCAATTTAAAGTTGCCATTCAAGCTGCTATAGGAGGTAAAATCATAGCTAGAGAAACAGTTGCCTCATTTAGAAAAGATGTTACTCAGAAATTATATGGAGGAGATGTAACTAGAAAAAATAAATTACTTGAGAAACAAAAAAAAGGAAAAAAAAGAATGAGGCAATTTGGCAAAGTTGATATTCCTCAAAATGCATTTTTGAATGCTTTAAAAATGAGCAATAATTAGTGCAAAAACCAAGTATTATTTTTTTAAACCATGCTTCTTTTATCATTTATTTTAATAAAATCAGAATTTTAGTTGACCCTTATTTGTTTGGCTCAGCTTTTAATAATGGTTGGAACTTACTTACTGAAGTTGATCATACTAAGCAAATAGATCATATAACGCATATCTTTTATTCACATGAACACCCTGATCATTTTTCAATACCATTTTTAAAAAAAATAGAACCTGTAGTTCGTAAAAATATAACAATTCTTTATCAGCACACTTATGATAAAAGAATTAAAAACTATTGTCAAAAATTAGGATATAAATTCAAAGAATTTAAAGATGGATTTGAAGAGTCAATAAGTGATGATTTTTCATTAATTATTGGAAAAGTACCTTTTTATGACAGTTGGGTAAATTTTAAAATTAATGATACAAATATTCTTAATGTTAATGATTGTGTTCTTGAAAACCCAAAACTTGTATCAGATATTAATAAAAAACTTAATAGAAAAATTGATGTTTTGCTTACTCAATTTTCTTATGCTAATTTTATAAAAGAAGAAAAGCAAGAACTAAGAGCTTTAAAACAATTAGAAAAGATTAAAATTCAAGATGAAGTTTTAAAGCCAGAATATATAATTCCTTTTGCTTCATTTATATATTTCTCTCATCAAGAAAATAAATTCATGAATGAAAATATTAACTCAGTAAATGATACGTATAAATATTTAATTAAAAATTGTAATGCAAAACCAATTATTTTATCTCCTAATGAAGAGTGGAATTTAGAAGATAAAAATAATGATTCATCATTATATTTTTGGGAAAATATTTATAAAAATATTAACAATTTAAATTATAGTTCTCTGGTTAATACTTATAGTGGAAATGACTTAATTATAGAAAGCAAAAAATATATTGAAAAATTAAATCAAAATAACAATTTATTTTTAATTAAATTTTTATATTTTTTGAATTTTCTTCCATCAATAAAAATACATATTACTGATCTTAATAAATATTACTATTTTGATATTTTAAGAGGATTAAATGAAATATCTCTAGTCAACAATACTTCTTCTTTAGTAAGTTTTAGTAGTGAAACTTTGATGTTTATTTTCAATCATGATTATGGATTTGATACATTACAAGTTAACTCAAGATTAAAATGTGATGAAATTTATTTTAAAAAAGTAACCAAATGTTTTATTCTTGGAAGTTTAAATAATACTGGTAGATACATTAAAATTTTTGACTTTTACAAATATTTAAATTTAAATTTTATTATTCGTGGACTGGAAATACTAAATTTGAAAAAGAAAAATTATTAATATAATATATAGATCTGGATTATCTTGAATTTCGTGGAGAGATGTGAGAGCGGTTTAATCAGCACGCTTGGAAAGCGTGTATAGTGGCAACACTATCGAGGGTTCGAATCCCTCTCTCTCCGCCATAAATTAAGATATTTTATTGAAGAATATTAAACAAAAATAGTTTTCGGCACACATACGGCACACTTGCTAACCTGATATTTAAAATTTAATTAATTATAACACTAAATTTAAATACGATACTGAAAATTTTGTGTCGTTGGATTAATTTTTATTAATTTAGCACCATTTCGAATATGATAATGAGTTGCAACAGGTGTCAAAGGAGATAACGTCATAATACTATCAATGTTATTTTGTTTTTTCATATATTTTAATAATTCTTTCATTATTTTTTTCCCCGCTCCTTTTTTTAAAGACCACAAGGTATAAGCAACGGCAATTTGACTATCCTTCTCATTTACACTCATTAAATCTAATTCTTTTACTGTAGCAGGTAATTCATTTGTAAAAGCAAGACAGACAACGCCTTCAATTTCATCTTTAAATTTTAATCCAAATATCTTCCTACCCTTTGTTGTTCTAAACGTATTATCTAATTCAGGTCTAACAGGATCATCTTCTGGATTAATTTCACTTAATTCAACAAGTTCTGTTTTTTTAATCCAGTTAAAAAAATCAAAATTGTATCTGTATTTTTTTATCACACAGACCCTTTATACTTTTAGGTTTTTAAGAAAAGTCTATTTTTGATAATTTATATTTTTTTATTATGCATTTATTACATAACTAATTTGCTTTAAATATTCTTTTAATTATTGTTTATAGTATTAGTTTGCAAACATCGTTCATCTTTTAGGTTTCATAAACCTATGAGACGGAAGTAGACGCAAGTCGAAGGAACGCATGCAAAGTTATAAAATCGTTCAACTTTCTTTTAGAGAGGGTCGGAAGTAGACGCAAGTCGAAGGAACGCGGATCTTATCTATAATTTCCATAGCTACGCATGATTATAACTCATCGCTAATGAGTAGTGTTGAGGAGTGTAATTTTTATGGAGGTTATATGCCTAAACAAAAAATATATTTTATTGGTACTCTCGTAAGTGTTTTATTTATCGCATCGGTAGCAAAAGCTGAAGTTTCAGATGAAACTGCCTATATTCTAAATTCTTTTCTTTTTTTAATAATGGGTTTTCTTGTCATGTGGATGGCAGCAGGTTTCTGCATGCTGGAGTCAGGTTTAGTTACATCAAAAAGTGTCTCTACCATTGCTGCTAAAAACATCGGTCTCTATGCCATTGCTGGTATAGCTTTTTGGCTGTGTGGTTATAATTTAGCTTATGGTATTGAGGAAGGTGGTTTTATCGGATCATTTACTCCTTGGAGCGATACCAGCACAATGACAAAAGGATATTCTGATGGATCGGATTGGTTTTTTCAGATGGTTTTTTGCGCCACTACAGTTTCCATTGTATCGGGAACACTGGCTGAAAGAATAAAAATTTGGCCTTTCTTTATTTTTGCAGCTATTCTTACTGGAATCATTTATCCCATTCAAATGGGATGGCAATGGGGAGGAGGATTTCTTTCCACTGCAGGCTTTTCTGATTTTGCAGGATCTACTCTTGTGCACAGTGCTGGTGGTTCAGCAGCTTTAGCAGGAGCTATTTTATTAGGATCGCGCTTAAATCGATTTACAAATGGAAAAGCAAAACCATTGGAGCCCTATGCAGCATCTTCAATACCACTGGCTACACTGGGCGTATTTATTTTATGGCTTGGTTGGTTTGGATTTAATGGTGGATCCCAGTTAGCTTTAGCTTCCTTTGATGATGTTAATGCCATTAGCACAATTTTTATTAATACTAATCTTGCTGCGTGTGCTGGCGTTGTTGTTAATGCAGCAATCACACGGCTAGTTTTTGGCAAAACAGATGTTATTCAAATGTTAAACGGTGCACTAGGTGGTCTTGTTGCAATAACAGCAGAGCCTCTTATGCCTTCGCCATTACTAGCAATAGTTATAGGAGGTATAGGTGGTGCTATTGTAGTATTTGGATCTCAATTATTGATTAAGTTACAAATAGATGATGTAGTAGGTGCAATTCCTGTGCATTTATTTGCAGGAATATGGGGAACACTTGCTGTTGTAATATCTAATCCTGATGCATCTTTAGGATCACAACTTATAGGAATTTTTGCTGTTAATTTTTTTGTTTTCATCACTTCTTTTCTTGTTTGGTTTGCTATGAAAAAGTCGGTGGGAATTCGTATAAGCGAAGAAGCTGAAAAACTAGGCACTGATAAAGTTGAGATTGGTGTCATAGCTTATATGATAAGAGATTAATTAAATATAAACAAGAGCTACAGGTATCCCTGTAGCTCTTTACTCATGATTGATGGGTATAATTAAGTATCATCAAGATAAATTAATTTGTAAAAGATTTTAGTATTAAAGTTTAAAATTTTCGGCACACATACGGCACACTTAGACACCCGGTATTTACTTTTTCACGTTTAATTTTCCTTGGAAACTCTACACTTTGTATTTAATCAGCACGCTTGGAAAGCGTGTATAGTAGAAATACTATCGAGGGTTCGAATCCCTCTCTCTCCGCCACAAATTAAATATTACCTTTAGTTTCTTCAGAGTAAAAATAGATATTGGCACACATATGGCACACTTGCTAGATTAATTTTACTAATATGATAAGAATTGTTTAATTTATGAAAAATTATATACTAATTATTTTTATAGCTTTCTTTCTTAACGCTTGTATGGGTTCAGGAACTTCTCTAGTTACAGAGCAGGAGATTTCAAATTATAAACAAAATGAAATAAACAGACTTTATAAGCTCAGAGGTTATGAGGAGAATTTAGATAGGGATAATATAAGTAATATGAGGGGTTGGCCTTTAAGAAACAAAAATGAAATAATTACTGCCGTTTGTAAAAAAATCAATTCAAAATACACACATTGGCAATCTTATTCTACATTTTGGGACTCAAATCATCCAGTCTGTCTTTATAAAGGTGAGAGAATTGTTAATCATAAAATAATTCAAGATAAAAAAAATGAAACAAAAGATGAAATCATTGCAAGAGCAAAAGAGACTTGTATAGAATTAGGTTTTAAAGTTGACACTCCTGAAATAGCTAATTGTAGTTTAGAAATTTATAAAACTGAGTCGCAAATAGCTTCATCAAAAGAAATAAAGAATAATGAAGACAATCTGAATTCCAGCCTTTTATTACTTCAAATGGGAGCTGGATTATTAAACGCTAATAAACCTAAACTTACTTGCAAGGAAACTTTTATTGGGCAAGTTAGTTGTTTCTAAATATATAAATAAATTTTGGGTACACATATGGCACACTTACTAACCCAATAATTAAAAATTAACTCCAAAAAATTATTGAAATCCCTCAACTCTTTAAGAATCAGCACGCTTGGAAAGCGTGTAAAGTAGCAATACTTTCGAGGGTTCGAATCCCTCTCTCTCCGCCATAAATCCTATTTATTAATAATACTACAAAGAAAAAATTTATCTTTGGCTACATATAGGCTACACTATCAATTTAAAAAATATGCAAAAAGTAAGTTTATTTGACATAGTTTCTAGAAATAAATATTTTTATGACGACCCTGAAGAAGGACTAAGAACCTTTTGGAGAATAAACGAGCATTATGCCAGTCATTATGGAAACAGAGATACTAATTTTTATAATAATATTGAGTTAGCTTTTTTTAAGAAAGAAAATATAAATATTGATAGTTTGAAAGAGGTTATAAATATTGCAGAAAAATTAAGTAATTTTTTAGATCAAAAAACAATATCAAAAAAAATTAATGAAACTAATATCCAGGGTACTTCTAGTTCAAAAATTCAGAATATTTTTATAAATTTTTGTAAAGAATTAGGTTTCGAAAGTGAAAAAAAAGGTTTGTTTAAAAATTATGCTTTAAGACCAGACTATTATAAAAAACTTGATATGGGAGGTATATTGCTAGAGGTTGAGAGAGGTAAAACAATTACAAATAATATGGACCTTTATGATTTATGGAAGTGTCATATTTGTGAAGAAGCTAATCATTTATTCCTTGCGGTTCCTCAGCATGTATCACACACGAGTAATATTTATAAAAGTTCATGTAGGCGATTAAAATCTTTTTTTCAGAAGAACAATTTAGTTAATATTGATAGTCTTTTCTTGTTTGGATATTAATTTAAATGGCTACACATAGGCTACACTTGGTAACCTGATAATTGTAAATTAACTCTAATTAATCGTTGCAATCCCTTAACTCTTTTCTAATCGTAACGCTTGGAAAGCGTGTGTAGTAGCAATACTACCGAGGGTTCGAATCCCTCTCTCTCCGCCATAAATAAATTAATTTAATTGTCCAAGATAATTAACCATCACTACGCCAATGATAATTAATAGTATACCAACTAAAGCATAAACATTTGGAATTTGATTATATTTAAGCATAGCAAATATCAATACACCTGTAACCGTTAGTCCACTATACGTAGAATAAGCAAATCCAACAGGTATAACTGACATTGCTTTTGCAAGCGAAAACATTGTTATACACATTAATAATATACACAAAATAGTAGGTGTTAATTTTGTAAAGCCATCAGAAATTTTTGCAAAACTATTCGAGGCAATTCCGGTTGATATTCCAAATGCCAAAATAAGATATCCTATTAGCGGTTTCATGTTTTTATGACTGTAAGTATATATTTCATTTTAAATGAATAATACAATTAATTAAAAGGCAGCACGCTTGGAAAGCGTGTGTAGTAGCAATACTACCGAGGGTTCGAATCCCTCTCTCTCCGCCATAAATTAAACTACTGAACTAATTAAGTTTTTTGTATATTCATCTTTTGGCTTTTTAAAAACGATTTCAGCACTGTTATACTCAATCAGTTTTCCTTTTTTTAAAACCAATATTTTATCAGATACGGATCGGATAACATTCATATCATGACTTATGAATATATAGCTAAGAGAATATTTTTCCTGTAAGCTTTGAAGTAAATCTAATATTTGATTTTGTATAGTAATATCTAATGCTGAAGTAGGTTCATCCAAAATAAGTATTTTGGGTTTTAAGATCAAAGCTCTTGCAATTGCAATTCTTTGTCTTTGACCCCCTGAAAACTCATGGGGGTATTTATTGTGATCTCTTTCATAGTCCATACCTGTTTCTGTTAAGATATCTTTTAAAATTTGTTTCTTTTCAATCTCAGAATATTGTGGAAAGTGGACATCTATACCTTCATTCAATATTTCTTCAACGTTCATTCTAGGACTTAATGAAGAATAAGGGTCTTGAAAAACAATTTGAATATTTTTTCTAATACTTTTAAGTTTATTTTTTTTTATAAAATTTAAATCAATTTCATCAAATTCTATTTTTCCTGATGAAGTTATTAGTTTCAAAATAGCTAGGACAAGTGAAGTCTTGCCTGATCCAGATTCTCCTACAATACCCAATGTTTCTTTTTGATTTAATGTAAAATTAACATCATCAATTGCCTTGACATAATCAACTGTTTTTTTAAAAATACCTTTCTTAATAGGATACCATACTTTTAAATCTTCAATTTTTAGAATTTCTATTTCTTTATTTTCTTTATGTTTTCGAATCTTATTTTGAAATCCAACTAATTGTTTTGTGTATGGATCTTGTGGATTATTAAAAATATTGGATTTTTCTCCATGCTCAATAATTTTACCCTCTCTCATAACATAAATATAATCGGCTATTTCATTTACTACACCTAGGTCATGACTAATAAATAAAATTGACATTTTTCTTTGTTCTTGAATTTTGTTTAAAAGTGCTAAAATTTGTTGTTGCACAGTTACATCTAATGCAGTGGTGGGTTCATCAGCTATTAATAGGTCAGGGTTGTTAGCAATACTCATTGCAATCATTACTCTTTGACGCTGTCCTCCAGAAAGTTCATGAGAATAGATATTTGGCCTACTCATTAAATTATCTAAATTTACTTCATTTAGTAAGTTTAAAACAGATTGATTAAGTTCTTCAAAACTTACTTTGTTATTATGGGTTGTAATAATTTCTTTAATTTGCTTATCAATTTTATGTAAGGGATTTAAACTGGACATAGGTTCTTGAAAAATGGTGGAAATTTTGTTTCCTCTTATTTTTTCAATTTCATTTTGGGGGAGCTTAAGTAAATCTTTTTCATTAAATATTATACTTCCTTTTTCTATATTGGCATTTGTTGGTAATAATTTTAAAATACTCAACGCAGATAATGTTTTCCCAGATCCAGACTCTCCAACAATTGCTACTGTTTTTCCCTTAGGTATATCTATATTTACATTATCAACGACGTTTTGATTTTCTTTAAAGTTGATCGTTAAATTTTTAATAGAAACAAGATTATTCATATTAACTAAAGGTCTTTCTTGGATCCAAAGCATCTCTCACAGCTTCTCCAATGAAAACTAGAAGACCAAGCATTAATCCTAAAGTAAAAAAACTTGTTAGACCGAGCCATGGTGCTTGTAAATTGTTACGTCCCTGATTTACCATTTCCCCAAGTGATGCAGATCCTGGAGGTAAACCAAATCCTAAAAAGTCTAACCCAGATAATGCTGTTACAGACGCACTTAAACTAAAAGGAAGAAAAGTTATTGTAGCAACAGTTGCATTTGGAATCATGTGCCTAAATATTATTTTTGATGTGCTCACACCAAGAGCTTTAGCAGCTCTAATGTAATCAAAATTTCGGGCTCTCAAAAATTCTGCTCTAACAACTCCTACATAGCCCATCCAACTAAAAAGGAGCAAAATAATTAGTAACCACCAAAAATTTGGCTGTATGACGCTAGCAAGGATTATCAAGATATATAATGTTGGTATAGCTGACCAAACCTCCATAAATCTTTGAAAAAATAGATCAGTTTTTCCACCAAAATAACCTTGAATTGCACCTGCAGAAACACCAATAATCATAGAAAAAAAAGTTAATGTGAAGCCAAATAAAATTGATATTCTGAATCCATATATTAATCTTGATAAAACATCTCTTGCTTGATCATCTGTTCCAAGCCAGTTTTTCCTGCTTGGAGGAGAGGGCGCAGGACTATCAATATCTCGAATAATTGTATTATATTTATAAGGAATTATTGGCATGACCATCCAGCCAGAAGAATTAATTAATTTTATTACAAACGGATCTCTGTAATCAGCTTCAGTTTCAAAATCTCCTCCAAATGTGGTCTCTGAATAGGACTGTAAAATTGGAAAGTAAAATTCGTTTTCATATTTTATGAGCAAAGGTTTTTCATTTGCAATGAAATCTGCAAAAAGTGAAATTATAAATAAAATAAAAAAAATCCAGAAAGAATAAAGGCCTCGTTTGTTTTTAACAAAATTGTTTAAACGTCTTTTATTAAGTGGTGACAAGTTTTTCATTCTCTAGACTCAAAATCAATTCTAGGGTCAATTAAGGAATACATAAAATCACCTATAATTCCCATAATGAGACCAAGTAATGAAAAGAAATATAATGTGGCAAATATTACAGGATAATCTCTTGTAAGGGCTGCTTCATAACCTAATAAACCCAAACCATCTAAAGAAAATATTACTTCAATAAATAAAGAGCTTGAAAATAATATTCCAATAAATGCTGAAGGGAAACCAGCAATTACTATGAGCATCGCATTTCTAAAAACATGTCCATAAAGTACTTTTCTTTCTGACAATCCTTTAGCTCTTGCTGTCATCACATATTGTTGGTTAATTTGATCTATAAAAGAATTTTTAGTCAAAAAAGTTAATCCAGCAAAACCACTAACAATCATTGCAATTAGAGGCAGGGTCAAATGCCAAAAATAATCTTTGATTTGAAAAAGAATACTTAATTCCTCAAAATTCTCTGACACTAAACCTCTCAAGGGAAAAATATCATAAAAGCGACCACCAGCAAAAAATACAATTAAAATAACTGCAAATAAGAAATTTGGAATAGCATATCCAATTGTAACAATACTGCTTGAAATTATATCAAATCTTGACCCATCTTTTATAGCTTTTCTTATGCCAAGAGGAATGGAAATTAAATATACGAGCAATGTTGTCCATAGGCCAAGAGATATTGATACTGGCATTTTATCCAACACTAATGAAGTAACTTTTTGATCACGAAAAAAACTTTCACCAAAATCAAACAAGACATAACTTTTTAACATTTTAATGAAACGTTCATGCGCAGGCTTGTCCATTCCATACATTATTTGAATTTCTTTAATAATGTCTGGGTCAAGTCCTTGAGCACCCCTGTAATTAGAATCACCATCTTCAAAACTTGATGCATCAAAACTTGAATTTAACTCCCCTTCACCAGCTCCAGAAAAACGAGCAGTAGATTCAACAGCTGTTCCTGTCATCTGTGCGATCATTTGCTCCACTGGTCCGCCAGGCACAATTTGAATAACGGCAAAATTTATTAACATTATTCCAAAAAGTGTTGGGAATATAAGGAGAATTCGTCTTATTAAATAAGCACCCATTAATATGATTTTATATTATTTATGTTCTGTTTTTAACTTATTAGTTTGCAGATCTTTGAGAATTAATAAAATCATATTTGCTTTGATTAATCCACCAAGTATCGAATCCAAGAGAATATTTAGGCTTTTTCTTAGGTTGATCAAACATATCCCAATATAATACTCTATATGCCGAAATATGCCACTGAGGAATGACATAATAATTCCACAGCAATACCCTGTCTAATGCTCTAGTAATGGTTATTAAATCTTCCCTATCTTTTGCTTTGATAAGTTTTTCTATAAGGATATCGATAACATTATTTTTAATTCCAATAACATTACGTGAACCATTCGTATCTGCAGCATCAGAGCTCCAAAAATTTCTTTGCTCATTCCCAGGAGATAAACTTTGAGAAAAGGTGAATACGATCATATCAAAATCAAAGCTTTCAATTCTTTTTTGATATTGCGAACTATCAATTGTTCTTAATGAAGCTTTAATTCCTAGTTTTTCTAAGTTATCAATAAATGGTAATACAATTCTCTCAAAAGCAGGAGAAACTAATAAAATTTCAAATTCAAATGGCTCTCCTTTTGAATTTTCTAGTTTGCCATTTTGTAAAATCCATCCTGCATCTTTAATTAATTTATTGGCTTGTTGTAATTGATTTCTTATGAATCCTGAACCGTCAGTTTTAGGGTTATTATATGCTGCATTAAAAACTTCATTTGGGAGTACATCCATATAAGGATTGAGATAAGCAAGCTCTTCTTTTGATGGTAATCCATTTGATGATAGTTCTGAGTTTTCAAAAAAACTATCAGTTCTTTTATAGGCGCCATAAAACAAATTTTTATTAGTCCACTCAAAATCAAAAGCATAAGATAATGCCTTTCTAACTCTTTTATCTTTAAAAATATCTTTACGTGTGTTGAATGCAAAAGCTTGCATTCCTTGGGGATTTTCATGAGATATTAGTTCTTTTTTAATTAATCCTTCTTCTACTGCATTTATATCATATCCAGTTGCCCATTCTTTAGAAGTATTTTCTGAAAAGAAATCTATCTCACCTGATTTAAAGGCCTCTCTTTCTACACCTCTATCTTTATAATAATCGTATCTTATAGTACCAATATTATCTTTACCTACTTTGATTGGAACAATGTTATTTTTAAAGGCCCAGTAATCCTCATTAAGTTCATAGGTAATTGATCTGCCTGCATCAAAGGATTTAATTTTATAAGGACCACTTCCAATAGGAATATCAAGAGTTGTTTCTTCAAAATTTTTATCTTCCCAATAATGTTGAGGAAGTACAGGAAGTTGACCAACAATTAATGGCAATTCTTTATTAGTGTTTGTAGAAAATATAAATTTAACTTTATTTTCAGATATTTTAATAACTTCACTTACATCACCGTAGTAATATTTATAAAATGGATGCCCCTTTTCCATTAAGGTATTAAATGTCCATACAACATCATTACTGGTTATTTTTTTCCCATCGTGCCAGACTGCCTCATCTCTTAGTGTAAATGCAACCCAAGAGCGATCCTTTGGCCACTCTATTTGCTTTGCTAAAAGTCCGTATTCAGTGAATGCCTCATCACTAGAGCCAACAGTTAAGCTTTCATATAGAAATCCAATACCTGCAGCAGATGTTCCTTTTAGTGTAAAAGGATTGAACGTATCATAAGTTCCAATTGAACTTCTGACAATATTGCCACCTTTAACTGCAGAGTTGCTTACATATTCTACACTTAAGAAATCTTCATTATATTTTGGCTCTCCGTGCATGGCGATAGCATGGGATATATTGGTATTTGCCATAATGTTATTTGAGAAAATTAAAAGAAATATTGAGATAGAAGTAATTAAAGTTTTCATAATATTAATATAATTACTTTATTTAAAAATTAAATTAATTTTCTTCGTTTATTAGAGAAATTAATTCAGAATGAAGTTTTTCGTTTGCTGAAGCTATAACACTTCCCTTGGAATCAGTGGTTATTTCATCTCCAAATTTATCTGTAACCATTCCTCCTGCTCCCTCTATTATATTTACTAAAGCCATATAGTCATGAACTTTTAAAGTATCTTCAATAACAATATCAATTAATCCTGAAGCCACCATACCATACATGTAGCAATCACCCCCATAACGGAAATACCTAACTTTATGTGTAATTTTATCTACAGATTTTCTCAGATGTGGCTCATCAAAATATAATCCGGAAGTGAAAAGATAAGCATCTTCAATTTTTGTTACATTAGATGTTTTTGCAGGTTGTTGATTAATAGTTGAATGCTGATTTTTGACCCCAACCCATCTTTCATCATGAGCAGGACAATTGATGATACCAATAATTGGTTTTTTATTTTGTGTTAAAGATATTAAATTTCCAAAATCTTTGTGTCCCGCAATGTAACTTCTAGTTCCATCAATAGGATCTATAACCCAAATAAATTCTGCATCTGGATTAATGCTATCAAACTCTTCTCCTAAGATGCCGTGATCGGGATATTCTTTTTCTATCATTGATCTTATTTTTAATTCAGTATTTTTATCAGCAATAGTAACTGGGCTTTTATCACTTTTGTTATTAATATCTAGAGAAGTTCTAAAATATTCCATTGATGTAATACCTGCGACATCAGCAAGTGTGTTAGCAAAGTTTATATATTCCTGATAGGAATTATTCATTATTCAATTTAAGGAAGAGGAGCTGGACTATCAGATTGCTCTCTTAAAAATAATACTAAGTCAGCTCTATCTTGAACTTTTTTTAAACCACCAAAGTTCATCTTAGTTCCTTTTATATATTCTTTTGGTTTATACAAAAATTGAGCTAATTCTTCATAACCCCATCGACCACCAAATTCAGCTAATTCTTTTGAATAGGCAAAACCTTCAACTTTAGCTTTAGGACTATTAATTAGATTCCATAAATTCGGACCAACTTTATTTGCGCCTTCCTTATTGTAGGTATGACATGCACTGCATTTTTTAAAATTTTTTTGCCCTTTATCTACAGAGGCACTTGCCAATAATAATGAGATAGGCTCTGTAACTTCTTCTTTGGAATCTGATCCAGACACATCGTTAACAGATTCTGGAACTTCAATTTTATAGGCTGTTTGCTGTATTTCTGTATTATCAACATCAACGATAAAATCACTTATATGGCCTATAACTTTTACTACAATAAGGGCTAATATGATGGAAGCCAAAATTTTGTTAACTTCAAGTCCAGACATGTGTAAAACATCTATATAGATTTTTTTTAAAATGAATAGAAATGAAAACGTTCAATAAAAAACTAAATATGGCTTAATTGTCGCATAATTTATGAAAACAGCAATTATTATACCAGCTAGAATGGCCTCTCTACGCTTCCCTAATAAACCCATGGCAAAAATTAATGGAATTCCAATGATAGAGAGAGTTTGGAAACAAGGAATTAACTCAAAAATAGGAGATGTCTTCGTTGCTTGTTGTGAGGATATAGTGTTTGATTTAATTACATCAAAAGGTGGTAAGGCAATAATGACTGACCCTGAATTACCTTCAGGAACCGACAGAGTATTTGCTGCATTCAATTTGCTAGATAATAAAGATGAGTATGAAAGTATTATTAATCTTCAAGGTGATATGCCTCTAATTGATTCTATCAATATTCAAAGTGTCAACATACCTCTAGAAAATGGATATGATATTGGTACAATAGCAACTAACATCTCAAGCGATGAAGAAAAAAATGAAAATATTACAAAAGTTTCTATAGATTGGAGAGAACAGGATGTTGTTGGTAATAGTTTAGATTTTTACAAATTTTCAAAAAAAAAATTAACAAATATTTATCAGCACGTTGGAATTTATAGTTTTAAGCCAATTGCTCTAAGAAAATTTGTTTCTTTGCCTGCTTCTAAAAATGAAATAGATAGAAAATTAGAGCAATTAAGAGCAATTGATGCAGGTATTAATATCGGAATAACTTATGTAGAAAATGTACCAATTAGTGTAGACACATTGGAAGATTTAATTTTGATAGAAAATATTTTAAAGAATATAGATGAAAACAAATAGTTTTGCCTTTCAGGGAGTTAGTGGTGCCTATAGCGAACAAGCTGGTAAAAATGTTTTTCCAGACGCAAATAGTGTGCCTTGTGCAACATTTGA
This sequence comes from uncultured Alphaproteobacteria bacterium, assembly GCA_902512325.1. GTDB lineage: Bacteria > Pseudomonadota > Alphaproteobacteria > HIMB59 > CACPNW01. Next base: position 28,142 of record CABXIT010000011.1, read on the forward strand.
AGAGATGTTTGCTTGTGTAAGGGATGGTCAAGCTGACATTGCATTAGTGCCAATTGAAAATTCTCAAGCTGGGAGAGTTGCTGATACTCAAAGATTGATACCAGACTCTGATTTAAATATTATTGGAGAATATTTTTTAGAAGTAAGGCATAATTTATTAGCAATACCTGGGGCTAAAATAAGTGATATAAAAAGAATACATAGTCATGAGCAAGGTATAGCACAGTGTAGAAACAAAATCATAAAACTCAATAAAGAAATGGTTATAGCGGCTGACACAGCAGGTTCAGCAAAAAAGATATCGGAACTGAATAAAAAAGAAGATGCTGCTATAGCATCAGCTCTTGCTGCAGAGATATATAATTTAGAGATTCTTGAAGCAAATTTTCAAGATGCCCAATATAATGTTACCAGATTTTTAATTATGTCAAAAAATAAGAGCAGCATAGAATCTAATGAGAATGATCTTTTAACAACTCTTGTATTTGTAGTTAGAAGCATTCCTGCATCTTTGTATAAATGTCTAGGGGGCTTTGCTAGTAATGGAATTAATATAACAAAATTAGAAAGCTACATTCACCCACAAGGTTTTGATGTAGCACAATTCTATATTGATTTTGAAGGACACCCAGATGATAAATCGGTAAAATTGGCATTTGAGGAAATGAAATTTTTTTGTAAAGAAATTAAAGTCCTGGGTGTTTATAAAAAGTCTGAATTTAGAAAAAAATAAACATAAAAGATAAATCACGAGTTATTTTTTCATTCTTTAATGATATAGTAGACATGGAAGGTTTGAGGGCGAGTATCTTGTTAATCCAGTCAGGTCTGAAAAGAAGCAGCTGTACCAAGTCTATTCGGGTCTTATAACCTTCCTTAAAATTATGACAGAAAATATTAAATATAAAGTACTTGCTAGAAAATATAGGCCGCAAACCTTTGCTGATTTAATTGGGCAAGAGACTTTGGTTCAAATTTTAACAAATGCAATAACTACTAACAGGATTGCAAATGCATATCTTTTAACAGGTGTTCGCGGTGTTGGTAAAACAACTACCGCAAGACTAATTTCAATGAGTTTAAATTGTGAAAATAGGAATGAAAGCAGTTGTGAGCCATGTGGAAATTGTGATTCATGTCAATCTATCAGATCAGATCATAATTTAGATGTTATTGAAATGGATGCTGCTAGCAAAACTGGAGTTGATGACGTCCGAGAAATTATCGATAATGTAAAATATAAACCAGTAAATAGTTTATTTAAAATCTTTATTATTGATGAAGTGCATATGCTTTCTAAAAGTGCATTTAATGCTTTATTGAAAACATTAGAAGAACCTCCTGAACATGTTAAATTTATATTTGCAACAACTGAAGTTAAAAAAATTCCAGTTACAATCTTATCTAGATGTCAACGTTTTGATCTTAAAAGAGTTGAATCAGAAAACTTAGGTAAGCATATAAAAAGAATTTCAGAACTAGAAAAAGTTAAAATTAATGATGACGCTATCGCATTATTAGTAAGAGCAGGTGATGGCTCAGTTAGAGACTCCATAAGTTTGCTTGATCAAGCAATTATTAATAACAACATAACTGTTACAGCTGAAACAGTTACAAGCATGTTAGGATTAGCCGATCGAGGTAAAATTTATGATCTTATTGAAAATATCACCAAAGGGAATGCTTCAGAATCATTAATTCTTTTTAGAGATTTGTATAATTCAGGAGCTGATATTTTGATGATTTTTGAAGAATTATTAAATGCAATTCACTCTATTACCCAAATAAAAATTTCTCCAGATATAAAAAAAGATATTTCTATACCTGAAGTTGAGAGAGTTAGAGGAATGAATTTTGCCAATCAATTATCCATGAACGCCCTTGGTGTTATGTGGCAAGTGCTTTTCAAAGGTTTTCAAGAATTACAAAATGGATATCAACTTTTTCAACTTGGAGAAATGATAATAATAAGATTAATATATATAAATAACAATTCAAGCCCTGAAGAGCATACTAAAGAAATTCCATCAAAACATAATAGTAATAATCAGTTAGATTCTAAAGATCAGGAAATAAAAAAAAAAATTAATTTAAATAATAATCAAAAACCAGTTGCCCCCCCTAAATTAAATGAAACAAATAAATCTTCTCTAATTAAAATTTCAAATTTTAGACAATTTGTTGATCTTTTTTATAATAAAAAAGAGGCTTTATTTCATGCTCAGCTGTATAATTCGGTTAAATTAATTTCATTTAAAGAAGGTGAGATTGTTATAAATACTGCATTAATTAGAGATCAACATTTTAATCGTAATGTAGCAAAACTGATATCTAAATGGACAGGTAGAATATGGCAGATTCATTCTTCAGATAGTAATATTGGAAGTTCATTAAGTGAAGAAGATGTTGTTAATCAACAAAATGAAATAAAAACTATGAAAAACAATCCTAAAGTAAAAAAAATACTAGAAGCTCTTCCAGGTTTGAGTATTCATTCTATTACTGATATTACAGAAACTGTTGATGAAACAATTAATGAATTTAATTCAGAAAATCAAAAGGAGGTATGATGGTTAATATAGGCAATATGATGAAACAAGCACAGCAACTCCAACAAAAAATGGCAGATGCACAAGAAAAATTAAGCTCTATTGAAGTTGAAGGCGAATCTGGGGGCGGGGTAGTAAAAGTTACTGCTACTGCTAAAGGAGAAATAAAAAGAATTAATCTTGATCAGAGCTTATTAAAACCTGAGGATAAAGAAATAACTGAAGATTTAATAGTTGCTGCTATTAATGATGCTAAACAAAAAGGTGAAGTGGCCGCACAAGAAGAAATGAAATCTGTTACTGGAGGATTACCTTTACCACCTGGAATGAAGTTGCCTTTTTAAATAATGGATGGATCTGCAATAGAAAAATTAATAGCTGAAATTTCTAAACTGCCTGGTTTAGGAAGACGTTCAGCACAGAGGATTGCTCTATATTTATTAAAAAACAAAGATCGATCATTATTGCCTTTAATACAAACATTAGAATCTTCTCATAAACTCATTATCGAATGTTCTTTATGTGGCAATGTAGACATGTCGAATCCTTGTAATATTTGCTCAGGTTTAAACAGGGATAAGAAATCAATTTGCATCATAGAGGATGTTTCTGACTTATGGACATTTGAGAGAACTGGTTTTTATAGAGGATTATACCATGTATTAGGAGGATCTTTATCAGCGATAAATGGCATTGGTACTGAAGAGTTGACAATTAAGAAATTAATAAAAAGAATTGAAGAAAATGAAATTAATGAAGTGATACTTGCATTAAGCACTACTATTGAAGGTCAAACTACAACGCATGTAGTCGCTGATAAATTAGAAACATTTACAAATTTAACAGTTACAAGATTAGCGCAAGGAATACCTATTGGAGGTGAAGTGCACTATTTAGATGAAAATACTCTCAATACCGCATTTCAATCTCGAAAAAAAATTGTTTAGTAATAATGATGGAAATACTATTAGTTCCTAACGAGTTTTTACGTCAAAAAGCAAAAAGACTCATTAATATTACAAATGAAGATATTAAAATTGCTAATCAAATGATGGATACAATGATTAAGGCCCCAGGTGTTGGATTAGCAGCAAATCAGGTTGGTGTATTAAAACAAATTGTTACAATTAATTTTGAAGACAAGGAAAATGATAAAAAAGCTAATTACATATTATTTAACCCTTCAATAATAGAATATTCAGATGAAAAAGTTATAATGGAAGAAGGGTGCTTATCGCTACCTGAGCAATACGCCGATATTGAAAGACCAAAAAAAATTGTTTTAGAATATATTGATGAAAATGAAAAAATGATAAAAAAAGAAATAGATGGTTATGAAGCCAGAATATTGCAGCATGAAATAGATCATTTATCTGGAAAATTATTTGTAGATTATTTATCTTCTTTAAAAAGAAATATAATAATAAAAAAAGTTAAAAAATTAAAAAAATAATGATTGATAAAAAAATAATTTTTATGGGCACACCAGATATAGCTGCTCAACATCTAAATATTTTGATTGAAAATAATTTAAATATAGTTGGTGTGTTTACACAGCCTCCAAGAAAAAAAAATAGAGGTATGCGTATTGAAGAAAGCGCAGTACATCAAATTGCAAGCAAAAATAATATAGAAGTTTATTATCCTTCTATAATTAATGACACAGTTATAGAACAAACAAAAAGTTTACAACCTGACTTAATTATTGTTGTAGCCTATGGTATAATTTTACCTACATCATTTATAAATATTCCCCAATACGGATGTATTAATATCCATGTCTCTTTATTACCCAGATGGAGAGGGGCAACTCCTATAGAACATGCATTGTTGGCAGGTGATAATAAAACTGGAATTAGTATAATTAATATTACCTCAAAACTTGATGCAGGAGATATTCTCATGCAGGAGAGTTTTTTACTTGATAAGAATATGTACTGCGATGATTTAACTTTAAATCTTACAAATCTTGGAAAAAAAACAATGATAAAAACTCTACCACTCTTATTTGAAAATAAAATTATCGGGAAAAAACAAGATGAAAGTAAAGTTACTTATGCAAATAAATTTTTAAGTGAAGATAGAAAAATTAATTTTCATAACTCTACTAAAGATGTTTATAACCACATACGTGCACATGGACCAAAACCAGGGTCATGGTTTACTTATAAAGGTGAGAGGATAAAAATAATTAAAGCAAAAAAAACTAATGAGTCAGGACAAAGTTCAACAATTTTAAATAAAGATTTTATGATCGGGTGTAAAGATGGAGGTATCATTCCGCTACTTATACAACGAGAAGGTAAAAAAACAGTTAGCCTAGATGATTTTTTGCGAGGTTTTAAATTCTCAATTCAAGATAAATTGAATGCATAATTATAAAATTATTGTTGAATATGATGGTACTAATTTTGTTGGTTGGCAGCAGCAAGAAAATGGTCAATCAATACAAGCCACTCTTCAAGAGGCAGCACTTAAACTTTCGGGGGAAAAAGTAACAATTTTTGGAGCTGGGAGAACAGATTCAGGTGTTCATGCTTATGGTCAAGTAGCCTCTTTTACTATTAATAAAAAAATTGAAACAGATGTAATTAGAGATGGATTAAACCAACATTTAAGACCCCATCAAATTTCAGTTCAAAAGGCAGAATTAGTTGATAGTGAATTTCATGCAAGGTTTTCTGCAACAAAAAGATGGTACGAATACAAAATAATTAATAGAAGACCTCCCCTAACGATTGATACAAATAGAGCTTGGTGTGTTTATAAAAAAATAAATGTTGATAAAATGAAGACTGAGTCATCCTCTTTTTTAGGAAAACATGATTTAAATGCATTCCGTTCTGCCCATTGTCAATCAAAGAGCAGTGTAAAAACAATTGAAAATATTCATATTAAAAATGAAGGTGATCAAATTATTTTTAATGTTTGTGCAAAATCTTTTTTACATTCTCAAGTCAGAATAATGGTAGGCACATTGGTAGATATTGCTAAAGGCAATATTAATAAAACAATTATAGATATTATTAATTCAAAGAATAGAGAAATTGCAGGTCAAACCGCACCTGCTCATGGTTTGTATTTAAAAAAAATTGATTACTAATTTTTATATTTTTTAATTATTGCGAGACTCTAACAACTTTTTCTTAATTAATGATAATCCATCATCTTGCTTTGATTTATAGGACTTATTAAATGCTTCTAACTGCCATCCACCAAGACGATTTCTTAATTCTTCAATATTAGTTAACTTCCACTCGTTAGTTGTATTTTCATCTTTCCAAGTTTTTTTTTCATCATTAGATCTACCACAGCCATAGCAAAAGCCACTTATAGGATCTGTTTTGCACACACTAATACAAGGAGATATCACATTTTCTTCAGTCATATACATTTAGATATATTTTTTTCTTATCAATTCAAATAAAATAAGAAATTAATGTCAGATTTTAGTTATTTAAATATTGAAACAGCTTATGAAAATATTAAGCATGACCTTGATAAAACTCCATTAATTACAAACGATTACATAAACCAATTATTGGATGCAAAAGTTTATTTTAAGTTAGAAAATTTACAAAAAACTGGATCATTTAAGCTTCGAGGGGCTACAAATAAAATTAGTCAATTATCTAAAGAACAAAAATTAAGGGGCCTTGTTGCATATTCTTCAGGGAATCATGCGCAAGCAGTAGCCTATGCTTCTTTGCAAAAAAATATTAGTGCAAAGATTATTATGCCCAATAATGCACCAAAAATTAAAATTGAAAATACTAAAAAATATAAAGCAGAAGTTGTTTTATATGATCCTCAAAAAGAAATACGAGAGGAAATTGGCAAAGAGATTGAAAAGAAAGAAAATAGGATGCTTATAAAACCCTATGATGATTATGATATTATAGCTGGACAGGGAACTGCAGGATATGAAATTTCTCAAGATTTAGCAAATTTATCAATTACTCCTGATATTTATTTGTGTTGTTGTGGAGGAGGTGGTCTAGTAGCAGGAACCTCAACTTATTTAAAATATAAATATCCTAACATTAAATCATTTGCTGTAGAACCATACGGTTTTGATGATACAAAAATTTCTCTTATAAATAAAAAAATAATTTCTAATAAGCCAGGGTTTAGCTCTATCTGTGATGCGATTATTACACCTCAACCAGGTCAATTAACTTTTCCAATAAATCTTAAAACGTTATCAGGAGGAATTGTTGTAGAAGATGATGAAGTAAAAAATTCTATTAAACTTTTAGCAGAACATTTAAAGATTGTTGTTGAGCCTGGAGGGGCAGTAGCCGCAACTGCTGCATTAACAAAAAAAATAGACTTAAAAAACAAAACAGTAGTCGTTATGATTTCTGGTGGAAATATTGATTTAGATAAATTTAGCAGTTTATGAAAAATTTTAAGATTCCTAAAATTCAACAAAAATTAAAAGATAAAAATATAGATTTATTAATTATAAACCGAACTGATGAGTTTTTAAATGAATATATCCCACAAGACGCAGAGAGATTATTTTGGGCTACTGATTTCTCAGGATCTGCAGGGAGAGCTTTAATTAGTCAAAATAACTCAAATCTATTTGTTGATGGCAGATATACTTTTCAAGCAAAAGAACAAATAGATGATGATTTTATCTCTTTATTACATTTGAATGATTTTTCTAAAGAACTAAACAAACTTTTTGATAAAAATAAATGTGTTGCATTGGACCCTAAGCTTCACTCAATTGAAGAGGTTAATAAAATTATTAAATTAGCTAATGAAAATGAAGCGAAGTTACATTTTACAAATCCTAATCTACTAGATGAACTGTGGACAGATAAGCCTGAACGGAAATATAGCTCTATTTTTGATCATCCAATAAATTATGCTGGAATTGACACATCAAATAAAGTTGATCAATTTATTCAAGAACTAAAAAAAAGTCATTTAGATAGTTATTTTCTATCAAGTCTTGATTCTATTGCCTGGTTATTGAATTTAAGAGGTGATGATATTTTGCATACCCCTCTAGCATTTGCTTATTTGTTTATTTCTGTTGAATCTAAGCCTGTTTTATACGTATGTATTGATAAATTAAATACGGATTTAAAAATTAGGCTTAATAAATTTTTAACTTTAGAGCCAATTGAAAAAATAGAAAATATTTTCAACAACTTAAGAAAAAATTTAAAAATTGGTTTTGATTATAAAAATACATCTTACTTTTTTTATAATTTAGCTCTAAAAAATAATCATAGACCTTCAAATTTACAAAACCCATGCTTAATTCCTAAAGCAATTAAAAATGACACTGAGCTTAAGGGTTCTAGGAAAGCACATATAAGAGATGGAGTAAGTATTACAAAATTTTTATGTTGGTTAAAAAATCATCAAAGTGTTGAAACAGAAAATGAGATCTCTGTCGCTAATAAATTATTATCTTTTAGAGAGGCAAATGATTTGTTCCATTCAATTTCTTTTGAATCAATCTCAGCTATTGGTAAAAATGCTGCCCTGCCTCATTACCGTGCTGATAAAAATAACCCTGTAGCATTAAAAAACAATTGTATTTATTTATCTGACTCAGGGGGACAATATTATGATGGAACAACTGATATTACTCGTACCATTGTATTAGGAGAGCCAAATGAAGAGCAAATAGACAGATTTACTCGAGTTTTAAAAGGACATATTAATCTTTCAACTCATACATTTCCGAAGGGTACAAAGGGGACTGATATTGATTATTTAGCAAGAGAAAGCTTACAAGAAATTGATTGTGATTATGATCATGGAACAGGCCATGGAATTGGAAGTTTTTTAAGCGTTCATGAGGCACCTCAACGTATTTCTAAAAAGACTATGTTTGAAAGTGTTGAATTATTGCCAGGAATGATTTTATCCAATGAGCCTGGGTATTATAAAGAAGGAGAATATGGAATTCGTATTGAAAATATCATTGTTGTAAAAGATGATAAAGAAAATGAACTTAAATTTGAAAATATTTCATGGGCACCAATTGATAGAGATCTAATTGATTCTAATTTGCTTAATAGTAATGAATTAGAGTGGATTAATGAGTATCACCAAAAAGTTTATGAAAAACTATCTGATTTTCTTACCCTAGAGGAGAAGCGTTGGTTACAGGAAGTAACTTTGCCTCTCTAGCTCTAGTAAGAATTATATGTAAAACTGATTATATTTACCTTTTTGATCAAGCTCACGCATTCTTTGTTCTAAATCATATGTATTAGAAGACTCAGAGAGATATTTTTCAATCTTTTCTCGATCATGATCAAAAGTAAATGATTTAAAAAAATTATTAAGCAGCTTTTTTATCATTACTTTTCCTCTTTTTGTATAAATGGTCAGTTAATGCTGATCTCCAATCTTTGCCGTATTCATTTCTAAAATATCTAACTACTTGAGGATCAATGTTATCAAAACCATAATCATTAATAGTTCTGTAGGTAGTACCCATAAAATTAAGTATATTTTTAATCATTTATTATCCTTTCGCTCTTTATATAATAGTTTTTATATGCAAATCAAACAAGTTAAATACATATATTATATGCAAATAATGCATATATAAATTCATTAAATTTTAATAATTTTATAAGGACCTCTAATTTTAATTAAAAAATGATTTTATGTTAAAATTAATCATACACTTAACGTTTAATTCAAGATAGTTAGCTATAAAGATGATTATAATATTAACCCAATGTTTTCCTCCAAGAGTTGGAGGTATAGAAAACCTTGTTGAAAATCTATCAATTGAATTAAGCAAAACTCATGAAATTTTGGTATTAGCCGATCAAGATAATAAATCTAAAGATACTTTATATGATGTTAGACATAAAAATAATTTTCTCATCAATAGAATTGGTGGTTTAAAATTTTTTCGTAAGAGAAAAAAGTTATCAGAGTTAAAAAAATATTTAGATACAAAAAAAGTGTCCTGTATCATTGGTGATAGTTGGAAAAGTTTTGAGTTAAGTATAGATATTATAAAAGACCAATCGATCACATCTATTTGCCTTGTTCATGGAAATGAAATTATAATTAAAAATCCACATCATAAGAAGAGAGTAACTTCTACGCTGAGCAAAATTTCTCATATCGTGTGTAATTCTAACTACACGAAAGATTTAGTTAAAAAAACAGGTGTAACAAATCAATCAATTATATGTATCCATCCTGGAGCTCAAAATAACATTAATCTACCTGAAAAAATTATTCCAAATTTAAATGGTAGTCCAATATTAGTTACTTTAGCAAGATTAGAAAAAAGAAAAGGACACTCATTTGTTTTGTCGGCAATAGCAAAATTAAAAAATGAATATCCAAAAATTCTTTATGTGATTGCTGGATCTGGGGAAGAGTTGTCAAATTTACAGGAAAAAGTTAGAAAATTCGATATTGAAAAAAATGTACTTTTTGTTGGCAATATTAATAATAATGAGAAAAATTATTTATTTAAAAAAACTAACTTAATGTTAATGCCCACAACTGATGAGTCGGAGCAAAGATCTATAGAGGGTTTTGGTATAGCATATCTTGAGGCTGCCTTTTATGGCATTCCATCTTTGGCATCAAATATCGGAGGAACACCAGAGGCAGTTCTTCATGGGGAAACAGGATTAATTCTTAGAAACATAAATGATTTGTATTCTGCCTTACAAAATATACTTTCTGATCATAAAAAATTAGCAAAACTTGGTCAAAATGCAAAGACTAGAGCAGAAAAGGATTTTTTATGGAACAATGTAATAAAAAAATATCTTCATATCATTGATAATATCGATAAAAAAAATTAATGAATATTTTATATCATTGCACATTTTCAAATCAGGATGAGTTTTTAAAACTATTAAAAAAAAAATTTAAATCTCATAAAATCTTTACACTAGATGATAATGTTCAATTGGAGAAAATTGAAGCGGCTTTAATATGGAATTTACCAGATAAAATTTTAAAACAATTAATAAATTTAAAGATTATATTTTCCTTAGGAGCGGGAGTGGATCATATATTAAATTTATCTAATTATAAAAAAACACCAATAATTCGAATACAAGATCAAAATATGCGAGCACGAATGCTAAATCATGTCCTTTCTCAAATTTTAAACTATCAATTAAAGCTCAATGATTACAGTAAGGCACAAACCAAAAAAATGTGGTTAGATGAAAGACACACAGCTCTAAACAAAGAATTAACAATAGGTGTATTAGGTCTTGGTTACATAGGTGGTTTTGTAGCTAATAAATTAAAATTATTAGGTTATAATGTAATTGGTTATAAAAATTCCATTAATAAGAATAATTTATCAATTCCTGTTTATTATAAAAATTCAATTAAATCCTTTTTAAAATTATCAGACATTGTAGTTTCTATTCTTCCTGCAACTAAAAAAACCAAAGATTTAATTAATAAATCTTTTTTGAAAAATATGAAAAAAAACTGTTTACTAATTAATATTGGTAGAGGGCCCTCTTTAAATGAGGCAGATTTATTAGAACATATTAAAAAAAAATCCTAACTTTTTTGCATCTCTAGATGTTTTTAAAATAGAACCTTTGCCAAAAAAACATAAATTTTGGAAAAACCAAAATATTATTATTACTCCTCATGTTGCCGCTATAACTGATGTCGACTCTTCAATAAATTATATTCTTACTAAATTTGAGCAATTTAGAAAAAAAGGAAGAATGAAAAGTGATGTTATTATTAAAAATGGTTATTAGTTTTGTAAAAAATAATTCTCTAAAATTTTATAATAAATTTTAGTTAATTCATTAAGATCATCTAAATAAACAAATTCATCAACTTGATGCAATGTTTGATTCCTAATACCTAGCTCAATTACTTCACAATAATTTTTTATAAATCGTGCATCGGATGTCCCTCCATCTGTAGCAAGTTCCGGCTCTTCATTTTTACCAGTAGCTTGAGATATAGATTTAGAAACAATTTTACATAGATTTCCTGGTTTATTTAAAAATGAACGAGCACTAATTTCATTTTGTACCTTGCAAGTTGCATTTTCCAAATTTGCAAAGATTGAATCTATTTTTTCATTTAACCACTGAATTAAAGACTCTGGGGTATGAAGATCGTTAAAACGTATATTTATTGTAGCAGATGCATATTCAGGAATTACATTGTGAGCTGGATTACCAACATCAAAAGTAGGAATTTGTATAGCTGTTGGTAAAAAAAATTCATTTCCTTCATCTAGAGGTTTTTCTAAAATATTTGAGATAAGTTTTGTTAAACAATGCACTGGGTTCTGAGCTCTATGTCCATTAGCTGTATGTCCTTGGACACCCTTAACTGTTAAAAAGAAATTAATAGATCCTCGTCTTCCTATTTTAACTTTATCTCCAATTTTTGCATTAGATGTCGGTTCACCAACCAAACAATGATCTATTTTTATATTTTGCTTTTTTGTCCACTCCATGATTTGAGGTGTTCCATTAATTGCCTCACCTTCTTCATCACCAGTTATTATAAATGAAATTTTGCCACCAAAATTTTTACCATTTTTTTTCAAGAACTTTTCTGTAGCTGATATAAAACACGCAATGTTGCTCTTCATATCTTCAGTCCCTCTTCCATATAGTTTATCACCTTCAATGATTGCCGAAAAAGGAGGATGTTTCCATGAACTTTCATTTCCTGGAGGAACTACATCAGTGTGACCAGCAAATGCTAGGTGTGGTCCGTCTGAGCCAATAGTTGCAAATAGATTTTTAACTTCATATGATCCATTTCCTGAAAATAATAATGGTGAGCAATTGAACCCCATAGAACTAAGAACATCTTGTACTACAAGTAATGCACCATCATCTTTTGGAGTGATGCTCTGACATTTAACTAGTGCTTGAGTAAGATTGATAGGATTTAAATTAAATTCAGTCATTAATCACGTAGCAGATCATTAATTGAGGTTTTAGATCTGGTTCTTTCATCAACTCTTTTTACTATTACTGCACAATACAATCCTGGGCCTTCACTCCCATCGGATAGTTTTTTTCCTGGAATTGAGCCAGGTACTATAACGGAGTATGGAGGTACTTTCCCCATATGAACTTCTCCACTTGCTCTATCAATAATTTTTGTTGAAGCACCAATGAATACACCCATTGATAATACAGAACCTTCTCCAACGATCACTCCTTCAGCCACTTCACTTCTTGCTCCTATAAAACAATTGTCTTCAATAATAACTGGATTGGCTTGAAG